>DBFABM010000067.1:0-59837 GCA_048194085.1 Collinsella aerofaciens | reverse complement strand
GACCCATCCTCAGCCTTGCCAATGAGTTTAATTTCTCCATTCTTGAGACGCTCCTCTTGGGAATCTCCTAGGTAAAGGAGGGAGTACCGATCACTCTTTTTGTTGTACTCACCTACTTTTGCGCACCCGCGATCAAGCTTGGCCTGTAGAGCATTCTGGGAGATCCTCCAAGTCGCCTCTCGGCCATCGGTCCTAATAGGCCAAACTGCCCTGAGACCCGTTTTTGTCGGTATCTTTGTCCAGTCTTGTTCAAGGGGGAGAGAAGCGCCGAGCTCCTTAATGGTCGCGGTCTCCTCATCGATATAGATGGGATAAAAGAGGTTCGGCCTTGCGGTGCGGGCGGCATTGGGACCGCCCCTCAGCAGCCGCTCCCAACGTACCTTACGTTGGGAGCGGCTGCTCGACGCGTCATCAGCCACTTTTTCCTCAAGTTCTCCGAACTCGACGGAATAGAGCCTGCGGTCCACTTGGCACGGCGCGGCGGTACCAAAAAAGCAAAAGACAGCGTACTCGTCAGCCCTCTTGAACTGGTTGCCACGGGCAACCCCGTTCTTGTTTATGGTGATTGAAACCGTCTGGATACCGGTCGCGTTGGGAAAAACGCTCTCTAAAAGAAGCTCAAGCCTTGCGTACTCCTTCTCATCGATCGTCACGATGAGTACTGAATCGTTGGGATTGAGCAGCTGCTTGGCGAGCTTGAGGCGGCGCTCCATGAAGGCAAGCCACTTGGAGTGGCGATAGGCGTCGGAGCCGTCGACGTAATCATTGTTGTATTTCCAGTCGCGGGCGCCAGTGTTATAGGGTGGGTCAATATATATACAGTCCACTTTGCCTGCATAGGCAAAGGCTAAGGTTTCAAGAGCATGGTAGTTTTCGCCGTTAATGACAACCTGATAGGGCTTATCGCCACCGCGCTCAACACGCCCAGTCTCTTTGAGGCCGGCATAAATCGGCTGGTCATATTCAGCGACAGGCACGACATCGTCGACAGCAACGGGGCGGGGCTCGCATTCGTTTTCGTCATATGAGGGCGATTGATATGGCTTTAGATCAGCAACCCCCCCCCCGAACGGTATTTACCAACCATAACAGTTGGGAGTTAGAGTCCTCTTTTCTACCACGCTCGGGAAGTACCTGTACGACATCGCCCTTCATGATAGGTTTGCCATAAAGGCGAAGTCGTTCTGGACGGTTGTGTTCAAATACAAGCCCAAACTGGCGCTGCGCAGCAAAGGCGCGGATGTCGGCAGCGAGCTGACGATCGCCCAGTTTGACAGCGCGATCAACAAGGTTCTGAACGACTGCTTGCGCCGTCTGGGACATCACTTCTCCCCCTTGCACTTCTCGTCAATCCATTCGCGCAGGACTTTAGCCACTGTCTTATCCTGGCGCGCGGCATAGGACTTAAGAGCCCGCTTATCCTCGCGGGTTATCGAAAGCGTGAACTTATCCAGCTCCCTTTCGGCATGAACAGCCTGATCTTCCTCCATGGTCGCCCCTCCGAATTGACCTGTTCTACGTTCCTTAATTGGCCGAAACCATTTTACTTCAAAATACGTAATTACGTAATTACGTAATTACGTAGATAATTTGAGCCATGCAGCACTCAATCACTAGTCAATATTCGTTGAGGAATCGTTGGGGATAACGAATATATCGAGGTAGACACCCGTTTTTGCCGTCTGTGAGTACCTGCAAATCGATACCCAAAACGTCGTGAGTACATTTTGAGTACCAGTCCGAGCGGCCTCTTGCGGGCGGACGCAATCTGCCGGTCAGCATTAATTAGAAATAAATTGATGACGTTGCTTCGGTAATTGAAAGCACTTTAAAACATACCAGCAAACAATAATCCCAGCTAAACAGCTTGAGAGATTGCGTGGCTGGTTTGCATGTACCACATACACCACAATGCATAAGCACCCATGGCACGCAAATAAAAAACGAGGGAGGCCGTTTCCGACCTCCCTCGCAAAGGGTCTCTGATTATTCCCACTCGATGGTCGCGGGCGGCTTGGACGTGATGTCGTAGCACACGCGGTTGGCACCGGGGACCTCGGCAACAATGCGGCCGGAAATGCGGGCCAGCACGTCGTAGGGCAGCTTGGCCCAGTCGGCGGTCATGGCATCGCTGGACTCGACGGCACGCAGGATGATCGGACGCTGGTAGGTGCGCTCGTCGCCCATAACGCCGACGGACTTAATGTCGGGCAGAACCGCGAAATACTGCCAGCAGCTGTGCTCGGAGTTGCGCTCGCCGGTCTGCTCAAACAGGCGCTGGTTGTAGGCATCCAGCTCCTCGCGCACGATAGCGTCGGCGTTCTTGAGGATCTCGAGTTTCTCCTTGTCGACCGCACCGATGGTGCGGATGGCAAGACCCGGGCCCGGGAAAGGCTGGCGGAACACGATGTGACCCGGCAGGCCCAGTGCCAGACCAAGCGCGCGGACCTCGTCCTTAAAGAAGTGGTCGAGCGGCTCGATGAGGTCGAAGTGCACGCCCTCGGGGAACGGGATCAGGTTGTGATGGCTCTTGATGGTGGCCGTCTTGCCGCCCGTCTTGCGAGCGCCGGACTCGATGATGTCGGGGTAGATGGTGCCCTGAGCCAGGTACTTGACCGGCTTGCCATCGGTCTCGAGCTGCTGCGCCACGGCGAAGAACTCTTTCCAGAACTGCGTACCGATGATGCGGCGCTTCTCCTCGGGCTCGGTCACACCGGCCAGAAGCTCGGCATAACGGTCCTCGGCGTGGACGTGGATAAAGTCGACGTCAAACTGCTTGGTGAAGACCTCCTCCACCTGCTCAGGCTCGCCCTTGCGCAGCAGGCCGTGGTTGATGAACACGCAGGTCATCTGCTTGCCCACGGCGCGAGCGCCCAGCGCAGCCACGACGGAGGAGTCGACGCCACCGGACAGGGCCAGAATCACGCGGTCGTCGCCGACCTTCTCGCGGAACTCGGCCGTCATGGTCTCGACCAGGTTGTCCATGCTCCAGTTGGGCTCCAGGCCGCAGATCTCAAACAGGAAGTTGCTCAGCAGCTGCTGACCATACTCGGAGTGCTTGACCTCGGGGTGGAACTGCGTGGTGAAAATCTTGCGCTCGACGCACTCCATGGCGGCAACCGGGCACACGTCAGTGCTGGCGGTAACGGTAAAGCCCTCGGGCACCTCGGAAACGGCGTCGCGGTGGCTCATCCACACGGTCTGCTCCATGGGCGTGGAGTTAAAGAGCTTGGCGCCGGCCGTGCGCGTGATGGTGGCGCGGCCGTACTCGCCCACCTCGGAGTGGCCGACCTTGCCGCCGAGCGTCACGGCCGTGATCTGATGGCCGTAGCAGAAGCCCAGGACGGGAAGGCCCAGGTCAAAGATGGCGGGATCTATAGACGGAGCGTCCTCGGCATACACGGAAGCCGGACCGCCGGAAAGGATGAGCGCAGAGGCGTTCATCTCGCGAATCTCGTCGGCCGAGATGTCGCAGGGGACAATCTCGGAATACACGTTGAGGTCGCGGACGCGACGGGCAATGAGCTGACCGTACTGCGCACCAAAGTCGAGTACGAGGACCTTTGCGGAAGCCTTTTGATCCATGGTTCCCCCTCTTGTTGGCGGGGAGCCGGTGCCCACCCGCGTGAATGAACGAAAATAGCCTTCATAGTGTACACGTTATATGGGGTTTCTCGCCCCTCGCAGCCATCAGCGCACGGCAAACGCACGACCTGGGCCCCTATTTGACGGCAATTGAAGTGTTTTCAAACGTTACAGATGATGTAATACGTTTGAACATTGGACGCCCTGTGCCACAATACTGCCGAACGACTCCGCCTCTGCGGCGGCAAATACGATAGGAATACCAGCATGAAGCGCATCCTTCTCATCGCCACGGGCGGCACCATCGCATCGACCGAGGACGGCAACGGCCTCTCCCCCGCCCTGACCGGTGAGGAGCTCGCCCAGAGCGTCCCCGAGATCTCGGGCCTCTGCGAGCTCGACGTCGTGCAGCCCATGAACATCGACAGCACCAACATGCGCCCCAGCGACTGGATGTGTATCCGCGACGTCATCGTCAAGGGCTATGCCGACCACGACGGATTCGTGATTCTACACGGCACCGACACCATGAGCTACACCGCGGCGGCGCTTTCCTATCTGATTCAGGACAGCCCTAAGCCTATCGTGCTCACCGGCTCGCAAAAGCCCATGGGCAATCCCTTTACCGACGCCAAGCTCAACCTGTACCAGAGCCTGCTCTATGCGCTCGACGAGCATTCGCACGACGTTTCGATCGTGTTTGGCGGCGTAGCCATTGCCGGCACGCGCGCCCGCAAGCAGCGCACCATGAGCTTTAACGCGTTCATTAGCGTCAACTATCCGCCCATTGCCTACATCCGCAACGACCGCATCGTGCGCAACGGGCTCCACGGCACGCATCAGGGCGAAAACCCGGTGCGTTTCTACGACAGCATCAACCCACGCGTGTTTGTCCTTAAGCTTACGCCCGGCGTGAACCCGGGCATCCTCGACGCCCTTGCCGACAGCTACGACGCCGTGATTCTGGAGACCTTTGGCATTGGCGGTATTCCCGAGTTTGGCGAGTCCGGCGAGTCGTTCCAAGAGGCAATTTTCCGCTGGGTCGATTCGGGTCGCACCGTCGTTATGACCACGCAGGTCCCCGAAGAGGGCCTCGATCTGGGCGTTTATGAGGTCGGCCGCGCTTACGCCGATCATCCGGGCATTCTGCGCGGCGATGATATGACCACCGAGACGCTCGTGGCCAAAACCATGTGGGCACTCGGCCAGTCACGTGATGCGGCCGAGATTCGGCGCCTGTTCTACAGCCAAGTCAACCACGACCGCATCCCGATGGCGTAATTCAGTTGTCGACGGGTATCCCCTATTCGATACCCTCGAGAAGCTCTGACACCGTCATGCCGAGTGCGGGCGCGATCTTAAATAGAACCTTGAGCGTGAAATTTGCCGTCTCATCTTCGATTCGGTCGAGGTAGGGTCGGCTGATTCCTGTCGCCACACAAAAATCAACCTTGGAGATACCAAGGTCCCTGCGTGTCTCTTCGACCCGCCTGCCAAGAATCTGTTTCGCACGTTCGTCCATGCAGCCGAGTTTGAAATGGAGCCGAACATAAACGTAAACTATAGTTTACGTTTTCCCGAATACACAGGAGTTTTCTATGTCGGGTTCTTCGGTCCGCATGTACCGAGCCACGCTTCGCACAAACAGCGCGCCGCCCAAGCTCGTCGTCGTTGAAGCTGAATGCCTTTCGCCCGATGAGCGCACAGCATTTGCATTGCTATCAAGTCGCGTCGCCGCCGTTCTGGTCCCTTGCCCGGCGCGAGGTGAACTTGCCATCCGATGCCAAACGCACGGCTGCTCGCTCAATCAGGCTGCCGTAATCGCAACCAGCCAACGCGGCCTGCCGCTCCTTTTAGAAGCCGGCATAGCACTCGCCCTTCGCGGCGCCGGATACGAAAACGAGGCCGCCGCCGATGCAGTCTTTCAACCACGATCGAGCGGCGGCCTCGCAGCAGCCATCGAATATGCTTGCAGGCTCGTTGCCTAAAAGGACAAGCTAGAAACCAAAGCCAAAGCCCGTTCCGGTAATCGCCGAGTACATAAAGTAAACGTTGATCACGTTGAGGAACACACCCGTAATGCAACCGTTGCGCAGGTAGCGCTCGCACACGATGCGCGCCATGGCGGCGGAGTCGTCATTGTTCTTGGCTTGGCGTCCCGCCGTAAAGTACGTCGCCACGCTCAGCAGCAGATTGAGTACCGGCAGTGCCAGCAGCTCGTAGCTCTTACCCCAGCGCGTCACCTCGCCGGCGGCGTTAAACTTCGTTGCCACCTCGGGGCCAATGTTGGGGATAACACACGCTGCGACCACCAGCGGAATCACCGCAAGTACGAGCAGCGCAATACCCATGTAGCCAGCTTTTTTGCCATATTTGAACATATGCGTCGTCCTTACACGTTAAAGCGGAAGTGCACGACGTCGCCATCGGCCATGACATAGTCCTTGCCCTCAATACGCAACTTGCCGGCGGCCTTGGCGCCCTGCTCGCCGCCGAGCTCGATGTAGTCGTCGTAGCCAATGACCTCGGCCTTAATAAAGCCGCGCTCAAAATCGGTGTGAATGACGCCGGCGGCCTGCGGGGCGGTCGCGCCCTGACGAACCGTCCAGGCCTTGACCTCCATCTCGCCGGCCGTAAAGAACGACTGCAGGCCGAGCAGCTTGTAGGCAGCCTGAGCGAGCACGTCCAGGCCGGGCTGCTCCAGGCCTAGGCTTTCCAGGTAGTCGGCGGCGTCCTCGGGATCGAGCTCGGAGAGCTCGGCCTCAATCTTGGCGCAGATGGACAGCGGCTTGACGCCATCGATGGGCGCCAGATCGTCGTTGAGCATATCCTCGTCCACGTTGGCAACATACAGGATGGGCTTCATGGTGAGCAGGAACAGCCCCTTGGCGGCGGCACGCTCCTCGTCGGTCATCTCCATGGATGCGGCGCGCTTGCCCTCGTTGAGCCAGGCAAGCAGGCGCTTGGCAACCTCGAACTTGGGCATGAGCTCCTTGTCGCGCTTGGCCTCCTTCTCGAGCTTAGGCAGCTGCTTCTCGAGCGTGCCCATGTCGGCCAGGATGAGCTCGGTCATGATGGTGTCGGCATCGCCGGCGGGATCGACGAACTCGCCCGTGCGGCCCACCTCACGCATGACGTTGGGGTCCTTAAAGTAGCGCACGACCTCGCAGATGGCGTCGGTCTCGCGAATGTTGGCCAGGAACTGGTTGCCCAGGCCCTCGCCCTCGTTAGCGCCCTTCACCAGACCTGCGATGTCGACGAACTCGACCGTCGCCGGCACAATGCGACCCGGGTTAACGATGTCGGCAAGCTTTTGCAAGCGGCTATCGGGCACGTCGACGATACCCACGTTGGGGTCGATCGTGGCAAACGGGTAGTTGGCGGCAAGGCCGGTCTTTTTGGTAAGCGCGGTGAACAGCGTCGACTTGCCCACGTTGGGCAGGCCCACGATACCGATGGAAAGGGACACGACAGCTCCTTTTGGTACAGGTACTTCAAACCGTATAAGTATAGCGCCGCCGCAGCATCCGGGCGAATCCGGACACCGCGGCGGCGCAAATGAAGCAAAGATTGGGGTCGCTGACTAGTCCGCGAGCTTCTCCACCTGATCGAGCATCTTGTCAAGCTTGGCCTTTGCCTCGGCCTTGGCCTTCTGGGCCTCTTCGTGGGCCTTGGCCTTCTGAGCGGCCTTTTCCTCGGCCTCGGGGTCGACAACGACCAGATTGGACGCATCGTGCTCGACCAGCTTGAGCGCATGCTCGGGGCACACCTTGACGCAGGCTCCGCAACCTAGGCAATACGTGGACTCCAGTGCAAAGCGACCGCTTCCCACCAAATCGCAGGCAAACGTGGGGCACACGTTGACGCACTCGCCGCATGACGTGCACTTGTCAAAATCGCATTCCGGTGTGCTCACCTGCATATTCTGGGCAAGCTCGGGGTGGTTCTGCAGCGTCGAGAGCACCAGCTGCCGCCCGTGCGTGAGCGAACGGCGACGCTTGGTCGTCGTGGTGCCGCACATGGTGTTGAGCGTGCGCTCGAGCTGCGTGATCTGGTGACGGTGAGCCTTCAACTTCTGCGTCACCGAGGCCAGCGCCGCCGTCGCCGGATTGAGCTTGGTCACCGTCAGGCCCGTGGTGCGGGCAATCTTATCCATGTACTCCTTGCGCTCGTACTCGCGGCGCTTATGGCATTTGAGGCTCTTGGGGTCGACCTCCAGGCCCATGCCCGTACCCGCCCACTCCTCGGCGGTAGCAATGGCCTCGCCCAAAATGTCCTCGCCACCGGTGTTGCGGCACTTATCGCACACGCCCAGTGGCAGGTAGACGCTCACGTTGGGATAGTCCGCCAGTACCGAGAACCAGGTCTCGGCCGTAATATCGCCCACGCAGGCAACGACGACCTCGTTTTCGCGCGGCATGCGCTTGAGGGCGCGTGTGCAGGTGACGTAGGCGGTCTCGTGGCTCGTAGCAGCGGAGACGATATCGTCATACAGGTTTTTAGGCGCCAGGCGCGGCGAGATGATCGCCTCGGTCGGACAGGCAGCGGCGCACAGGCCGCACTTGCGACAGGAGTCGAGGATCTCGATGGCGTCTTCCTCGACCTCGATAGCGTTGACCGGGCACACGTCCATGCACGCGGCGCAACCGCTCTTTTCGTTTTTGCAGGTCAAGCACGGAATGGTGTTGCCGCGCGGGCGCTCCTTGTAGTCGGCAGGATTCCACTGCGACGCCGACGGATCGAGCGCATCGGTCACGCCGCCAAGCGGGTTTTTAAGAAAGTCGAAACCCTTGCTGATCTCGATAATGTCATCAAACAGATCGTGTTCCTGCGCCATGCGCGGCCCCTCCCTGAGCAGTGCAAACAAGCAAGAGATAATGATACGCTATCGGCCCACACCTCGGGCAAATTACACGCGGTGCACCTTGAGGGAAATAACCCATGGCCTATCGCCGCCCCGATTGCACAAGGTCAATCAAGCGCCAAGCTATGCCTCGCACATGAGCTGCACGAGCTTCTGTTTGGTCACCTTGGCCTGCTCGTTGGCCATATTGCGCTCGTTTCTAAAGACCGCATTTGCAACACCCTGCAGATCGGCATCGGAAATCTCGCTGCACGGACCGTCCATCGACGCCGCCGTGGGACATACGCACAACGGCAACTCGGCATAAAACGCAACGGCCTTGGCGATATCGAGCATCTTGCCGCCGCCAATGCCCACCACCATGTCGCAATACTCGGCCCGGGCTTCCTTGGCCATTTCGACAACGGCATCTTCCGTACACGGACCGTTGTAAATCTTAAAGAACGGCTCGCTTAGATCTTCATCCAGAAATCCATCGACGATCTGCTTGCACAGCCGATCCTCGGTGCCCTGGTCAAACAGGACATAGGCAGCGCAACCCAACCATGACAAATACCTGCCCTGACGCGAGAGCTCACCCGGCCCCTGAACATACCGGCCAGGACCGCCATAAACCATAGGAAGCGCCATACGAGAATCCACCCTTCATCAAACAACGATTGGTGCAAAGTACCCTGACCCCTTTGCACCATAGCAAAAAGGGGCAAAGCCATCTGTTGGCTTTGCCCCTTCCTTAGCTTGATTTACTCATCCATGAGATAGTAGTGGCCCAGTGCGTCGGCACCCAGGATGGCGTTTGCGACCATCTCGGGCGTCACCTCAAACGGCATATTGCACATGGTGTCCTCGGGCGCGCACGCGGCCTCGGCAACAATCATGGCCTGCTCGCGCGTAAGCTCGGCAACGCCAAGTTCCTTCATCGTGACCGGCAGGCCCAGCTCAATGCAGAAGCCCAAGACTTCCTCGAGCTTCTCGGTCGGGGCATCCTCGAGTACCAGCTGGACGATAGTGCCGAAGGCGACCTTCTCGCCGTGATACATGCTGTGGCACTCGGGCAGCATCGTCAGGCCATTGTGGATGGCATGAGCGGCAGCAAGGCCCGAGCTCTCAAAGCCAATGCCCGAAAGCAGCGTATTGGCCTCGATGATGTGCTCGACGGCAGGCGTGAGCGCACCCTTCTCCAGCGCAACCTTGGCCTTGACGCCATCGGCCATAAGCGTCTCGTAGCAGAGCTTGGCGAGCGCCAGACCAGCCATGCTGCCCTTGCCGCCAGCGCAGGTGCCGCCGTCGGCATCGTGCGTCGCCTGGGCCTCGAAGTAGGTTGCGAGCGCATCGCCCATACCGGAAACCGTCAGGCGCACCGGGCTCGCCGCGATAACCGTCGTATCCATCAGGACGATATTGGGGTTTGCCTTAAGGAAGAGATACTTGTCGAACTGGCCGTCATCGGTATAAAGCACCGAAAGCGCAGAACACGGAGCATCGGTCGAGGCGATGGTGGGGCAAATGATAACCGGGGACTCCAGGTAATAGGCGACAGCCTTCGCGGTGTCGAGGATCTTGCCGCCACCGACGCCGACGATGATGTCGCAACCGTTGTCACGAGCAAGCGCAACCAGGCGATCGACCTCGCCCTTGGAGCACTCACCGTTAAAGTCCTCAAACAGCAGCTCGGCCTTAGCCTCGGCAAAGCCGCCCTCGATCTTGGCGCCGACGCGCTTCTTGCCCGAAGGCGTCACGATGACGAGGGCCTTAGCGCCGAGCGGCTCGACATAGGAACCGAGCTTGGCGAGCTCGTCCGGACCCTGGATGTACTTGCTGGGGCTATTGAAAATTGCAGCCATAACTATCCCATTCTCTAAAAAAGAAAGGGGCTCCGTACGGATACGTGCGGAGCCCCTCGTTACGATAACAAGAGTCGATTAGAAATCGATGTCGGTGTCGTAGTAGCAGGCCTTGAGGATCTTCTCGAAGTCGGCAGCCTTGGTCTCACGCGGGTTCTCGGGCGTGCAGGCGTCCTGCTCGGCGTTCGCGGCGATCTCGGGCAGCTTGGCGAGGAACTCCTCCTCGGAAACCATCTGCGGGTTCTCGGCGTCGACCTTCACGCCACCATTCGCGTAATCCTTGATGGACTGCGGAATGTTGAGCTGGTCGTTGAGATCGCGGATCTTCTGGACGAGCGCAGCGATGAGCTCCTCGTTGGTCTCGCCGGGAAGGTGCAGGATCTCCTTGGCCACGTAAGCGTAACGCTCGGCAGCACGGGGATCCTTGGAGTTCCACTGGATGACCTTGCCCAGGTACATGGCGTTAGCGGCACCGTGGATGATGTGGCCGTTCTCGAAGGCAGCACCGGTCTTGTGAGCCATGGAGTGAACGATGCCGAGCAGGCCCGAGGAGAAGGCGATACCGGCGATGCACTGAGCCTCGTGCATGTGCTGACGGGCCTCATGGTCGCCAGCATAGGACTTGGGCAGCCACTCGACGATCTCGCGGATGCCGTGCAGAGCGTTGGCGTCGGTGAACATAGAGGCGCAGGTGGAAACGTAGGCCTCCATGCAGTGGGTCAGAGCATCCATGCCGGTGTGAGCGCACAGCTTGGCGGGCATGGTGTAGGTGAGCTCGGGGTCGACGATGGCGACATCAGGGGTGATGTTGAAGTCGGCCAGCGGGTACTTGATGCCCTTTTCGTAATCCGTGATGACGGAGAATGCGGTGACCTCGGTAGCAGTGCCGGAGGTAGAGGAAATGGCGCAGAAGTGAGCCTTCTGACGCAGCTCGGGGAAGCTGAACGGCTGGATAATGTTGTCGAAGGACTCCTCGGGATACTCGTAGAAGACCCACATGGCCTTAGCAGCATCGATGGGCGAACCGCCGCCGATAGCAACGATCCAGTCGGGCTCGAAGTCGCGCATAGCGGCTGCGCCCTTCATGACGGTCTCGATGGAGGGATCGGACTCGACGCCCTCGAACAGCTTGACCTCCATGCCGGCCTCTTTGAGGTCGGCCTCAACGTCCTGCAGGAACCCGCCGCGGCGCATAGAGCTGCCGCCAGAAACGATGATGGCCTTCTTACCCTTGAGGTTCTTCACCTCGTGGCGAGCGCCCTCACCAAAGTACAGATCGCGAGGATTGGTAAAACGTCCCATACTGTGCCTCCTAAACAAGCCCCTCTTAGACTTGCGTATATAACGGAGCACCCGATTGGCTCCGTTAGGACCATTTTGCGCGTTGCCGGCGATGACAATGCGCGATGTCTAAACGTCTCAACGCTCAGACAAACACTATTTTACCGTTCTGGTTGGTCAGTTATTCACCTAAAGCCGCCAATGATGAAACGTTTTTTCTATCCCTGAAGACCCTTGTGCGGCATTCATACTCCCAAGCTGGGCAAACGTTTTATCAAGGTTGACTACATATCCTGGGCAGGACGGTGCCCCTCCAAAATATGCACCGTTCGCCGCCAAAAATCGACCGTTTGCGGCACCGTGATACCACTCGGTCGTCCAAGGTGCCGACATTTGTGCGACATCCGTCTTCGTGGTGCAAAGGTGCAAGTCCAAGTGCGGCACCCCCGGTGTGCCACATGCGGGTAAACTAGAACCTTATATAGAAACATTTGAACCCTAACCGCAGCAAAGGAGGCCCCATGGCATTTGATCCCATTCAAGAGGATTGCCATCGCCTCGTTCTTGAGGCCTTGCGCCGCGACAATATCCCGCTCACCGACGCTGCCGCCGTAGAGCGTCTGATGGAACAATTCACCCGCAACCCCGCACCGCTCATCGTGCACGACCGCGACCGCGCCGGGCACCTCATTGCCAAGGTGGTCGAGGCTGTCGACTACCGCATTCCCTTTATCCCTGACGATACCCAGGCAGAGCAAGAAGAGACAGCTGCCGAGAACATGCTCCGCGAGGCGGCCGCACTCGATCCGGCCAACTGGGACGCTCAGCGCATGCTGACGGCACTCACCGCCGAATCCAACGAGGAATACGTACAGTACCTGGTGTCCAAGTGCGATGAGGTCGAGCACGACCTAGCGCTCAAAATCGCCTCGGCCCAGGACCCCTACGAGCGCGAGGCCGCAGGCGACCTTACGCGCCGCCCCTATCTGCGCTGGCTTGCCGCCTTGGCATCGCGCGCCCTCATTAGCGGCCGCTATCGCATGTCGCTCGAAGCCGCGAATCGCAGCTTGGACTTTGCGCCCAACGACCCCGCTGGTGTCCGCCACACCGCGATGCTCGCCATGGCAAAGCTCGAATACCCCGCCGAGGAGCTCAAGCGCTTTCGCTCCGCACACTCCGTGCCGTACCTCGCGAATACCCCACTGCGCCGCCGCCCCAAAGATGCGGAGCGCGACTTGGACCCGTGGACGCTCATCGCGCTGATGAGCACGGCTTGGCGCGAACTGGACTACGAGGGCGCCGAGCACTACCTGCGTATCCTTGTGCGCTCGTGTCCGCACGCAGCCGAGGCGCTCTACTTCCAAACCGAGTTTCCCGATGGCGTCTATGCCCGCGTCAACGTGGGTGCGGGCTCGACCGACGAGCTTGTCCTTGCGCTGTCCGAGGCGACGCCGGTGCTGCAGGAGGGTCTGGGCGCCCCCGACAACGCCAGCTTTGCCGCCTGGGTCGCCACCAACGACATCGTGCGTTCCCAGATCGACGAACGAATCCTGCGCGCGGCCGAACAGGGATTGCCGTTTAAGGGAGGAGACCTCTAATGGATCCGAGCGTCTACATCCCCGCCTATCTGGAGCGAACCTATCTGGCGTCGCACCCCGAACTCACCGATGCAGCACGCGAGCTTGTCCATAACGACATTAGCGCGAATCCTCAAAAGTATGCGCAGTCCGAGCATGCCCAAGCGCTGCTGTCCTATGCCGGTGTTCATCGCCACCTGCTCGACGAGCTCCATCGCATCGAGGACATGGGCAGCGACGAGGAGTTCGAGCAGACGCGCAATCGTCTGTTCGACGACATGCGCGATGAGCTGCTCAAGATCGTCCGCATCGATGCGCATGTCCTCGACGCACAGCTGCTCGCCATCATCTTGGCCGACACGCCCGTTGACGCCTGCCTGGGTGACCTGATGAAGCTCGAGGCGACCACGGCCGATTACCTGCAGCAAAGCGTGCCCGGGTTCGACATGGAAGCCCCGCACTACTGGGCCAATAATGTTTTGGCCGACGGTGTCACTGCAGCAGATCTCACCGTGAGCGAGCCGGCTCTTATCGGGTGGCTCCACACACTCGAGGCCATCTCGCAGCTGTGCATGGCGAGCGCTCGTTACCGTGCTGCCGCCAACTACGCCCGCCGCGTCCTTAAGGCGGAAGGCTACCCCACCCGAGCCGCAGGCACCGTGTTGCTCGCCCTCGCTCGCCTGGAAGACCAGGACGGCTTTTTTGCCCTGGCTCACCAACTCGAGGAACAGGTGGGGGCTGATGCACTCGAGAACTCCCCCTGGTACCTGCTCGCCCGCACCATCCTCTTGTTCAAAACAAACAAGATGCGCCCGGCGACACGCGCGCTGCGTGAGTTTGCCAACCGTTGCGAGGGCGGCGCGTTCTTCTTGCTGAACCCCATGTACCAGACGCCGTACCTTCCCTGCCGACCCGAGCCGCGCGATCCCTGGGATCTTTCGCACCAGGCCGTTTGGGAAGCGGACGGTATTATCTCGGACACTCCCGTCTTTGCCCCCTGGGCCAATGCCTGTGAAGACGTGTCACAGCTTGCCCAGGAATTTGCGCGCCGCTACGGTTTTTAGTGACGCACTCGACCCGACCATGTCGTTTACGTTAGGAACGGTTTCATGAACCTCCGCTCATCTCTCGCCTGTACCTCGAGCGATATCGCTCGCTGGGGACTGCGCTCTGTCCTCAAACGCCAGGGCGGCGTACTCCCCGGCCGCATCGCCATGAAGATCGACCCCGAGCTGCTAAGCGACCTCGCCGGCCTTATCGACCGCAGCGTGGTGATCACCGGCACCAACGGTAAGACCACCACCTCCAACCTCATCGCCGACGCCGTTGCCGCCAGCGGCGCCACCGTGGTATGCAACCGCGCCGGCAACAACATGGAGCCGGGCGTGGTGGGCGCTCTGCTCGAGGCCCGCGGCGGCCTTAAGCACACTGACAGCGGCAAGCGTGTGGGCGTTTTTGAATGCGATGAGCTCTACACCGTGCGCGTCCTGCCCAAGCTCAAGCCGACGTACTTCGTGCTGCTCAACCTGTTCCGCGACCAGCTGGATCGCTATGGCGAGATCGATCACACCCAGGAGGTCATCGCCCATGCGTTGGAGCTCTCTCCGGCAACAACGCTCATCTACAACGCAGACGACCCGCTGTGTGCCTCGATTGCCGCGCGCGTTCCCAATGCAAGCATCGCCTTTGGCATCGACAGCGCCACCAACACCGAGTCCGACCGTATTAGCGACTCACGTTTTTGCTCAAAGTGCAACACGCCGCTGGAGTATGACTACGTGCAATACGGCCAGCTCGGCGCCTACCATTGCCCCTCGTGCGGCTGGGCCCGCCCTGCGCTTGTCCGTCGCGTGACGGACGTGAAGCTCGGCTGCGACGGCTACGGCTTCGACCTGGTCTTTGGATCTGCGCCCGACGCGGCTGCCGTACACATCGCCACACGCTACAACGGCCTGTACATGGTCTACAACGTTGCCGCTGCATTCTTTGCCGCACATGAGTTAGGCGTGGATACGACGCACCTGCAGCCCACGCTCGATGCCTACGTCCCCGCCGGCGGACGCATGGGCCGCTGGGATATCGCCGGCCGCACCGTCGAGGCCAACCTGGCTAAGAATCCCGTAGGCTTCGATCGACAAATCCAGTCCATTAAGACGGCGGGCGGCAGGCTCTGTGCTTTCTTCCTCAACGACAACGACGCCGACGGACACGATGTATCGTGGATCTACGACGTCGACTTTGAGCGCATCGCCGACACGCCGGGTCTTGTCGCCTTTGCCGGAGGCACGCGCGCGCACGACATGCAGGTGCGTCTCAAGTACGCCGGCATCGATGCCGCGATTATCTCGGACGTCGCGCAGGCAATTGGCGCCGTGGCAGACGAGGCCGCCGATGACACCTTCTACGCTGTCGCCAACTACACGGCCTTCCCGCCGCTGGTCAAGGAGCTCGACGGGCTGAAAGGCGCCACCGCCGACGCTGTTTCCGGGCGCGCCGTAGCCCGTGCCGACGGCAGCGCTCTTCCTGTCGGCATCGCGCCAGTCGAGCTTTCGCACCCGCTGCGCATCGTCTACCTGTATCCCGATGCCCTTAACCTCTACGGCGACGGCGGCAATGTTATCGCGCTCGAGCGCCGCTGCGCCTGGCGTGGCATTCCCGTGCGCGTGGACGAGGTCCGTATGGGCGAGTCACTCGATCTCACCGATGCCGATATCGTCATGATGGGTGGCGGCTCCGACCGCGACCAGCTAGCCGTGGCACACGAGCTGCTCGCCCAAAAAGACAAGGTCGCGGCCTATGTTGAGGATGGCGGCTCGCTGCTTGCCATCTGTGGCAGCTATCAGCTGCTCGGCCGTTCGTACTATATGGGCGAAAATCGCATCGAGGGCCTGGGCGTCATTGCCGCCGAAACCGTACGTGGCTCCGATCGCCTGATCGGCAACGTAGCCGTCAAAACCGATCTGGCACCTGAGCCCTTTGTGGGATTCGAGAACCATGGCGGCCGCACGCTTTTGGACGCCGATGCCACGCCGCTCGGAACGTCCGTCGTCACGGGCACCGGCAACAACGGCGATGATGGCCTTGAGGGCCTGCTCTACAAGGGCGTCATCGGCACGTACCTACACGGACCGGCACTGCCCAAGAACCCCGAGCTCGCCGACTGGCTGATCGCCCATGCCCTCGAGCACCGTGGCGATGCACAGGCCGCCGCCCTGCTGCCGCTCAAGCCCCTCGACGACACCTACGAGCACGCCGCCCACGACGCCGCCATGAAGCTCCTCCCCTAGCACCTCACCACCACAAAGGGGACAGGCACCTTTGTGGTGGTTTTTCAGTTTGCCAACGATATGTGAACGGCTAAAAAAGTCTGCTATACTCTTTCCCGCTGTCCCCATCGTCTAGCGGCCAAGGACGCCACCCTTTCAAGGTGGATATCGCGGGTTCGAATCCCGCTGGGGGCACCATTTGCATTTTGTACGAACCCGTTGGACGTCAAGTCTGGCGGGTTCGTTGCTTTCCACGTCGTAGTTCAGCGTCACTATGCACTCTTCGTCGCTCACGCTCACCTGGTAGACGAACGCCTTCAGCAGCGTCGCGTCATCCAGGGCGGAGCCGCATTGCAGGAAGTCAGCCAGCCGCTCGGGGTCTATCTGCTCGTCCTTGATCGCCTCAAGGTCGAGCTTGGCGCGGTCGCGCTGGTGCTCAAGCTCCGCTATGCGCTCTTTGGCCCCAGGCGCGATAATTCCCTGCTCAATGGCGTTGAGGATGTTCTTAAGGCCGCGCTCGGCGACTGAGAGCGATTGGGCGGCCTGCTTGCGCCTCGCCGCCACCTCCGCGCCGTCCGAGCTTTCCGCTACCATGCGGGCTATCCGCAAGGCCTCCTCGCGGTCTTGCAGGAGCGCCCGCAGCGCCTCGACGATCCCGCCCTCAAGCTCCTCGCGCCTCACGGGCCTCACGCAGCCGTCATGGCAGCGGTAGTACTCGTATTTCACGTTCTTGCGCCCGCGCCCGCTCACGCCTTGCAGGTTGCGCCCGCAGCCCGCGCAGATCGCCTTGCCAGAAAGGGCGAAGTCGCCCCAGCTCTCCGCGCTGCGCTCCTTGGCCGCGCGTATGCCCTGTGCCTCCATGAACGTCACCTCGTCGATAATCGCGGGCATGCCGCCCTCTTTGACAACGCCGCCCCACTCGTAGCGCCCCGTGTACTTCCGGTTCTTCACCATCCGCTCGACCATCGAGTAGCCGCACGGGTTTCCCTGCGAGGTCTTGACCCCGCGTGCCGCGAAGTCGCGAGCTATCGAGTTGGTGGTCTCCTTTGCTATGCGCCGCTTGAACGCCTCGCGCACGAAAGCGGCCTCGTCCTCGTTGATCACGTACTCGTCGGCCTCGTTGCTGGCGTAGCCGAACACGCGCACGCCGTTGGTCTTGCATTTGAGCGCGTTGCCCTCCATGCCGCGCCTCGTGCGGATCGCGGTCTTCTTCGACTCGCACGCCGCAAGGCCCTCAAGCAGCTTCTCGTAAATGATGCCCTCGGGCGAATCTGGTATCTGTTCAAGCGCCGAGACGAGCTTCACGCCGTGCTGGGCAAGCTCGCGCTTATATATGGGCGCGTCGTACTCCCCACGGCTGAAGCGATCCATCATGTACACAAGCACTATGTCGCTCTCACCCGCGTTGGCTACCATGCGCTGGAACTCGGGGCGGTCGTCGGTGCGCCCGCTTATGGCATAGTCGCAGTATTCCGCCACGATGGCGTACCTCTCGCGCTGGCACCACTGGCGGCAGATGCGCAGCTGGTCGTCGATGGAGGCCTCGCGCTGCTTGTTGCACGAAAAGCGGGCGTATATCACCGCAGTTCTAGCTGTTGGCATTGAACGGAACCTCCTCACCACTTCTCTCGCACTCGTCAAGCCAAGAGAACACAGCTTCTGGATCTGGAATCATGGCAACAATCTCAGGTATCCCCTGCGCGTACCATCCAACGTTTTTGCACCTAATCTTGACCCGGTATCCCATACGGATCATTTTTCGAATGCTTTTGCTCATTGGGCTAAAAGAGCCAAATGGCTTGCCCCTATACATAAGCGCGTTGTTTCCGTGTTCGGCAGTATTCCATTCTGTTCCCGTCAACTCGCTTACAAGGGTGACAGGCTTCCTAGCGACCTCAGCATCGAATGTCTGCCCGACCCTTATTCCCTTCAATGGCCCGCCGTAGTAGGTGTAGACATCGCGCTCGTGTGAGCCGGATAGAACGATCTCCTTTGTTGGGAACATCTCGGAAACCTTCTCGTGCGCAGTGTTTGAAACTTGATTTATAGCGACCTTCGCAGCGGCTTTAGCCATATCACCAAGAAGTCCCATGCCTATTCCTCCTCGTATGTCATCCGAGCCATCTCTTCAAGGGACACGCCAAGAGCGTCCGCTATCGCCTTAGCTTTACCAAGTGTTGGCTCTTTTGCCCTTCCGCTCAAAAGGGCAGAAACGGTCGATCTAGGGGAACCAATAGCGCGAGCAAGCTCAGCTGGAGTCATTCCCTGTTCCTCTAAGTAATGTGCGAGAACAAACCGGTACTCCATGGCCTCCCCTTACAGTCCAAATATTTACACGTACAAAGTATTGCACGGTGTAAAACTTTATACAATACTGTAGGAGTACAAAGTTTTGTACGGGAGAAAGGAGAAGCATGAACCTGTCGGAGAAGGTCAACGAGTACGCCGAAACGAATGGTGTTACACGTGACGCGCTGGCAGACAGTCTCGGTATGAGCCGATCTTCGTTCTTTAACAAAGTTCGAGGCTCGTACGAGTTCAGCCTGTCTGAAGCCTACGCGCTATCTCGCATCCTCGGCGTTTCGTTGGACGAGCTGCATGAGCTGGCAGTGGTCTAATGAGCGACGAGAAGCAACAGGAGCAGCGTCAGAAGACGGCCCGCGAAGTTGCCTTTGACGGCATGTGCTCGACGATCCGCCAAGCATATCGCGAGTGGGAACGCCAGCAGAAGGGAGAAGCGAAGGCGTGAAGCAGTGGTCTACACGTGAACTCAGATACCTCGAAGAGCACGCCGGAGACGGCGCCAAGCAGGTAGCCAAGGACCTCGGGCGCTCCATCGACTCAGTGAAGCATATGGCGCGGAAGTGCGGACTCTCACTCCGCAAGCGCAGGCAGTGCCCCCGCTGCGGCCAATGGACGTTCCGACCGCTCAACAGGGTCAACGGCTGGTGCATCGAGTGCACGAAGGAGCTTCACATGGCAGACCTCGCCGAGCAGGCCAACGCGATGAAGGAGGAGGCGATCAGGGAGAAGAGGAATGGCAGGCAGCGCCAGCGCTACTACAGCCAGAAGAGCAGGGCGAAAAAAGCGGCAAAAAAGAGGCCCTAAAAAGCGCCCTAGCAATGACCTGCGAAAACACCGAAAGGAGAACGGAAATGCAGACAAAAAAGAAAGCGAGCGCCCCCAGCTTCCACACATCGGGCACCCGCTATGTAGCCGCCTCGAAAGAGGCTGCGACCATCATACCATTCGAGGGCAAGCGCCCGACGGCGCAGGAGCAGCTTGAGCGCTCCCAGTTCAGGGCGGGTGTCATGGTCGGCTTCCTCGCGGCCCTCATGATCTTCCTCGCCGTGCTCTGGCTCTGGGTCATCCCCACTATGGACCAGGCCGTGGCCGACGCCCAGCGCGCCGTGGGAACCATGGCGGTGCTCAATGCGTAACGACGAGAGATACCGCCCCAAGCCGCAGAGCAACCAGCTTGAGATCTTCGGCCTGGGCATGGCGGGCGAGCAGGACGTTGCCGAGGCCAAGAAGTGGATCGAGGCCAACCCCGATGCGTGGCGGTTCATGCTCTCCAACGCCCGCCGCCTCAAGGAGAAGGGCTACGTGTCGATCAACTACCTGGTGAACATGGTGCGCAACGAGCTGCACGTCGGCTGCAAGAACGGCATAGCCCCCGCCCTTGCCCGAATCATGGAGGCGCGATACCCGGAGCTGCGCGGAGCCTTCAACAAGCACCGCAGCCAGAGCGATGGGTTTTCCGAATGAGCTGGCAGCGCACCCTTGCGGCCACGGCGCACATCACCATGCACCCCGCCCAGCTTGTCGGAAAACAGCGCCCTATGACTGACTACCGCAACCACCGCACCTACACGCCGACCAAGACGCTCAAGGCCGAGAAGGCCATCAAGGACGCGTTCCGCGCGGCATACGGCGAGACATTCGCCGACCACGACGGCCCGGTTGTGATGCGGATCTCGACCACCAGGCCGCTCGCGAAGAGCAACCCCAAGTACTGGGAGGGCCGCGCCGACCTCGGCAAGCCCGACTGGGACAACCTGGGCAAGCTCGCCTGCGACGCGCTCAACGGGATCGCCTTCAAGGACGATTCGCAGGTCGATACGGGAGCCGTCACCAAGCGGCCAAGAAGCCCATACGGCACACAGCCGCGCATAGACATCTACATCGAGTACTTCGTCGAGGAGTACGTGAAGGAGAAGAAATGAACGCCAAATACTTCGAAGAGAACGGCTTTGAGGACTTCCACGGGACCAAGTTCCACAAAGCAGTGCTCGACCACGCCGCCTGCATCGCGAACAACCTCATGTTCGACGCCACGCATCCTGACAACAACGACGGCGAGACGGCGGCAAACGCCTACCACGTGATGATCGCGCTTTGCGAGGCCGGGCTTTCCAGGATCGACGAGAAGTGCGTCGCCAAGAGCCGCGAGTTCATCGCCGACAAGATCAAGCCCGTCAGCGAGGAAGAGCGCAAGTTCGGTCGCGCGTTCCTTGCCGCCGTTCTCGGCATCAAATAGGAGGTAACGACATGATCAACGAAGCCACCATCCAGGCGCAGTTCAAGCAGGCCACCGTGAAGGGCAGCGTTGCAACCCTGCAATTCGAGATCCTGACCGACAACGCCGACGCCTTCCGCATCATCAAGCAGAGCGGCAAGACGGTTTTGCTCACCGTGGCCGAGCAGCAGCAGACCATGGACTTCGACGACGAGACGGGCGAGATTTATGGCTAAAGAAACCGAACCGCAGCAGGTCGAGGCCGAGGTCATCGAAACCGAGGCCACCACGCTTGAGGTCACGTACACCGAGGCCACCATCGCTTCGAACATGGACGCGCTGGAGGCCCACGTGAAGAAGGTCGTCGCCGACTACAAGGGCGCCACCTACGACCTCACGAGCGCCCAGGCCATCAAGGAGGCCAAGCACGACCGCAGCTACCTCAACGGCATCAAGAAGGAGATCGACGAACGCCGCAAGGCCGTGAAGCGCGAGTACAACAAGCCGCTCGACGCATTCGAGAGGCGCTGCAAGCAGATCACGGCCATCATCGACGAATCAACCGACGCCATCAAGGCGCAGCTCGACGAGGCCGAGCAGACGCGCAAGGACGCGCTCTACTCACGCCTACAGCAGCACTACGAGGAGTTCGCGGGGCTGCTCGCGCCGGTCGTCCCCTACGAGCGCCTGCATGAGCCGCAGTGGCTCAACAAGACCTTCGGCGAGATCAAGGCGCAGCAGGCGCTTGAGGCAAAGATGTCCGACGTGGCCCGCGACTGGGAAACGCTCAAGGCCCAGCAGGAGGCGATGCCGCACTACGCCGACGCGGAGCGCGAATTCTTCCGCACGCTCGACCTCGGAGCCGCCTTGAACGCGGCGCGTTTGGCCGACGAGGAAGACCAGCGCATCGCCGAGCTGAAGGCGGCCATGGCGCCAGAACCCGAACCGGAACCGATGCCGGAACCAGAGCCTGAGCCGGTCGAGATCCCCGAGCCTGAGCCGATGCCCGCGCCAGCGCCAATGCCCGCCCCCATGCCGGCACCCGTGCCAGCACCGGTCACGGAGCCTTTGGAGGCGTGGACGGTCGAGGTGCCGAGCGCCACGCGATCGCAGATGCAGGCGCTCGCATCCGTACTCAAGGCGCAGGGAATCACCGGAAGCATCCGCCGGGGCACGCCAGCCCAGGTGGCAGCGAGGATGGAGTAGACGATGGCAGAAGACAAGCACATGACGCTGGCTGAGGCCGTGGCCCAGGTGCAGCGATCCGTAGTTGTGCCTAAAGCACGCTACAACGCCCACGGCAACTTCTACTACCGCTCGATGGAGGACATCGTGGCGGCGCTCAAGGAGCCGTGCAAGGAGGCGGGAATTGCCTTCACGCTCAACGACAGCATCGTGCAGATCGGCGAGCGCTACTACGTAGAGGCCACGTGCCGCCTGTTCTTCGAGGACGGCCACGGCGATCCCATGGACGTGACGGCCTACGCCCGAGAGCCTTTGAGCCAGAAGGGCATGAACGAGGCGCAGGTCACTGGCAGCGCATCCAGCTACGCGCGAAAGTACGCGCTCTGCGGCGCGTTCGACATCGACGGCACCTCAGACCCCGACACGCTCATGGGAACCGAGAAGCCAGCCGAGAAGGAGCCGCCCGAGTTCGGCCAGTTCATCGCCAAGTGCAAGAGCTGCGGCACCTCCTACGTCTTCGAGAGCCGCCAGCAGTACGAGCAGTTCAAGGCGAACCCCGGGTGCTGCCCGTCCCCCGCATGGCAGGTCGTGTAGGCCATGCAAGACCTCTACGCCGAGCGCATGCAGCTCTTCGACAGGCTCATGGACGAGCTTCAGGCGCTGCGCAACAGCGGAAGCCAGTACGCCGAGAACGAGGCCGAGTACCGCAAGGCGCTGCGCATCGCGATCCTTGAGGAGCGATCCAAGGGAACGCCAGTGACGGTGATAAGCGACCTCTGCCGAGGCCGGGATGACATAGCCGAGCTGAAGCAGCGCAGGGATTGCTCCGAAGCGCTCTACAAGGCGAGCCAAGAGGCGATAAACGTGTACAAGCTCAAGATCCGAACCGTTGACGAGGACATAAAGCGCACCTGGTCGAACGGGACAGGCGAAGGGAGTTACTAAATGTCGATCAACCGAGTGAACATCAGCGGAAACTTGACCCGCGACCCCGAGCTGCGGGCTACCCAGGGCGGCATGCAGGTTCTGGGCTTTGGCGTGGCCGTCAACGACCGCCGCCGCAACCAGCAAACCGGCGAGTGGGAGGACTACCCGAACTTCGTGGACTGCACGATGCTCGGCAACCGCGCCGAGAGCATGGGCCGCATCCTGCACAAGGGCATGAAGGTGGCCATCGAGGGCAAGCTGCGCTATTCGAGCTGGGACAAGGACGGCCAGCGCCGATCCAAGCTTGAGGTGATCGTGGACGAGATCGAGCTCATGAGCCAGAAGCAAGCCTCGGCGGCACCGCAGGGATACCAGCAGCTGTACGCGCCGCAGCCCGCCCCGCAGGCGGCGCCGCAGCAAGCGCCCATGCCGCCCGCCCAGGAAAGCCTGTACGACGGCGACATCCCGTTTTAGGGGCGATGGCGGCATGCAGGTACTGGACTCGCTCATAGACGGGCCGCTTAGGCTGCGCAACCGCAGGGAGGGCGACGAGCTTATCGGCATGATCGTCCGGTACCTGCGAACTGGCGAGCAGCCCGAGCCTCGGACGGACGCCCAAGAGGCCGTGCTGTTCGCCGTGCAGCCAGTCATGGAGACCTCGCGCAAGCGCATCGTGGCGGGAGGATCGGGCGGCAAAGCGGCAAGCAAACCCGAGAGCAAACGGGCAAGCGAAACGGGAAGCAAACCGCCAAGCAAAAGCGGAAGCAAAACGCAGAGCAAAGCGGCAAGCAACGATGCAAGCAAACCCGAGAGCAAACGGGCAAGCGAAGAGGAAGAGGAAGAGGAGTCAGGAAAAGGGATTAAGGAAAGAGGGAAAGCGGCGCGTTTCCGCGCCCCATCTCCCGCCGAGGTCGCCGAATACGCCCAGCAGTTCGCTGCGGACAAGGGCCTCGACCTCACCGCCCTCGACTTCGACCCCGAGCGCTTCGTCGACTTCTACGCCCAAAAGGGCTGGATGATCGGGCGATCGCACATGAAGGACTGGAAGGCCACGGTGCGCAACTGGGTGCGCACCTCGAAGCCAAAAAACGGCATGGCAAAGGAGGTGCCAGACGATGGATTTTCGGCCTACGACTGAGTGCCCGCACTGCGGCGCGACCCTCAAGGCCCGCACCACGCGGCTCGCTGGGCGGACGCTGTTCTGCGGCTACGAGCAGTGCGGCTGCGCAGGCGCCGAGGCCGAGCGCGAGAAGGAGCGCCAGGCCGAGGCCGAGGCGGCTCGCAAGGCTGCGCTCGACAGAGCCATGCACGACTGGAAGCGGGCGGGCGTGCCCGAACGCTACGTGAGCCTCGACCACCCGTTGGCGGCCGAGATCGCCGAGTGCATGAAGCGCGGCCAGTGGGTGTATCTCTGGGGAGACGTCGGAACTCACAAGACCACCTGCGCCGCGGCCGTGGCAAAGCGCCTGGCCGGAGGCAAGCGGTCGGTGCTCATGGCCCCGATGTACCGCATCCTCGACGAGATCCAGCGCAGCTTCCACGACGGCGGCGACCCGCTCAAGCGCTACGCCGAGGTGCGCTACCTGATCGTGGACGACCTGGGCAAGCGCAGGCCGACGGGTTTCGTTTTGGACAGCCTGTTCAGCCTGATCGACCAGCGCTACTCCGCGATGCTGCCCACGCTGGTGACAACGCAGTACAAGCCAAGCGACCTCGTGCGCAGGCTTGCCGAGCAGGGAGACCCTGACACCGCGAAGGCAATAGTGTCGCGGCTGAGGGGCGCCGCGAGGGTCGAGCACTTCGATGGCCCGGACGGGAGGCTGCAATGATCCTCGATGCGGGGGTGCTTCGCGGCTACCCCAAAGAGCGAGCCGAGCTTTACGGCAAGCCCCACCTGGGGGCGCACTACACCCACGGAAAGGCCTACGAGGCGCTTTCGCCCCGATGCTGCGTCTGCGGCAGGCGTGCCGGAAGCGTGCACCACGTGGCGCACCGGTCTTGGGGCGAGACGTTCCGCCTGGTCACGCCGTGCGGCACCTGTGACTTGCGAAGCCCGCTGTTCTGCCTCTGCGGCAGCGGGACGACCGGATGCCACGACAAGTTCCACGGCGGGGCGCGGCTCAAGGCCGAGTGGCGCTGGCGGCATCCGGTCTACGAGGAGGCCTGGTGGACGGGCCAGCTGTTGCAGGTCTACGAGCCGCACGACCCCGGCCTCTACGAATACGGATATTGGCTGATCACAGACCGTGACAGCAACGAGATGATACGAGAAGGGATATGACCCATGGAAATCAAGACATGCGAGCAGTACGTGCTCGACCAGCTGGAGCAGGCGCGGGCTGAGCGCGATTGGCTGCGCGAAAAGCTTGAGCAGGCGCAGGACGAGGCAGAGGAGCTGCGCGGCAAGCTCATGGAGCGCGGCGAGCACGATGCCTCGAAGGTCGAGCAGGCCATCCGCAAGGAAGGCCGCCGTAAGCTCTACCGCGACGGCAGCGGCTACCGCACGAGCGTGGAAGACGGCGGCAAGCTTATTCCGTTCTCTGACTGGTGCATCGAGCACGTCGGCTACTCAAGCCTGCGCTGCGGCATGACCAAGAGCGAGTTCATCGCCTACTTCGAGCCTGAGTTCCGAGAGGAGTACGACGAGCTGGTCAACGAGTGGAAGGCGGGCCAGGAATGATACGCATCTATGAGCGCTCGCTTTGCCAGAGCTACGCGAGCGCTTACAGGGCTGGCATCAAGATCGGCGAGGTCGAGACGCGAGAGGACGCGCTGAAGCAGGTCGAGGCCATGACCGAGGACAGCTACCAGTGCTTCGCCGTCGACGATGATGGCACGTGCATCGACCTGACGGGCACGTTCCCCGGATGCCTCGCGGGGGTGGTGAAATGAGCTGTTACATCATCGAACTGGCCGATTGCGCACTGACACCGTACGCAATCGAAACGGAGAGTGGCACGGAATACGGATGGGGCTTGATGCCGAAGAGGAAGGTTGACCTCGACGAGCCGATAACGATGGCCGACCTCAACGCGAACACGGCGATCGGATACGACATGGTTGGCACGCTCAAGGTTGGCGGCGACGCGCCGTCGGTGTGCCTGTGAGCGCCTGCACGCTGCTCGTCCGCTGCGGATGCGCGGGCGGGGGCAAAGGAGCGCTGGTGAGCGACGAAGTGTCGCTCACCCTCTCCACCAGCAACACACAGACGCTTTTCAGCGAGGAAGGAGGAGACATGGTTGTGCGAAGGCTCACGCCGCGCGAGTGCGAGCGGCTGCAAGGCTTCCCCGACGATTGGACGAAGATACCCTATCGCGGCAAGCCCGCAGACGAGTGCCCGGACGGGCCGCGCTACAAGGCGATCGGCAACAGCATGGCCGTCCCCGTGATGCGGTGGATCGGCGAGAGGATCGCCATGGCCGAGGCGGGTGAGATCGCATGAGCTGCGACCCGTATAAATGGACGTGCGCGAGGTGCGGCAAAACGCACTGCAACCCGTTTTTCACGTGCTACCCGCGCGAATTTTGGAAGGACAACAAGAAGCGTGTCGGCGAGGTCTGCGAAAAGTGCCGCAACGAAATCGACTATGACCAAGTTCGCCGCAGGAAAGCGAAGGCAGGCGAGGCCTCATGAGCTACGACATAAGGCTGTGCGACCCCGTGACGCACGAGACGTTGGAGGTCGATTCTCCGCATCTCATGGCGGGCGGAACATATGCCCTGGGAGGCACGACCGAGCTTTGGCTGAACGTGACCTACAACTACGCCAGGCACTACCACTGCTTGGGAGAGCGCGGCATCCGCGAGATCTACGGGAAGACCGGGGCCGAGTCGATACCGATGCTCAAAGCAGCGGCCTTGAGGCTTGGCGACGATGTTTCCGACGACTACTGGGAGGCCACCGAGGGCAACGCCAAGCGGACGCTGTTACAGCTGCTCGCCATGGCGAGGATGCGCCCCGACGGCGTATGGGACGGCGACTGAGAGGAACCTAAATGAAGAAGGCGATGATCGTCCAGCCAATGAACGGGCTTGGCGAGGGGCAGATACTTGAGGCCCGCACGAAGGCGGTCGCAGAGCTTGAGCGGCGCGGATACGAGGTCGTGGACACGTACTTCAAGGACGGCCTCGCGGTGCCGCACAAGGTCGTGAACGAGCCGCTGTACTACCTAAGCCAGAGCCTCGCGAAGATGGCCTGCTGCGACGCCGTGTTCCTCTGCGAGGGATGGGAGAACGCCAGGGGTTGCAGGGTTGAGCGCGCCGCAGCCGTGGCATACGACCTTGAGATCATCGGCCACGACATCCCGTGCACGGGCGGTGCCCGATGAGCATGGTCGTCTACGAACCACCCAGCGGGTGGAACCTTCCGCCCGGCTGCTTCGAGGGAGACCCGAACGCGCCGTGGAACCAGGAGGAGCCGGAGCCATGCTGCGAGTGCAGGTGGTTCAAGCCAACCGACGGCGACGACGGCGTGTGCGGCCTTGAGCTTGAGGCGGCTATAGCCAACGAGGAGCTTGCGGGCAAGAGCATGGCCGACGCGGCCAACAAGGCCGTCGACTGGGCGCTCGACCATCTGAAGGACGGGGATGAGATTGCTTGCGAGCACTTCAAGCCCTAGCCGCCTTGGCCGTGGCGCTGCTGCTGGCGGTGCTGGCCCTTGAGCTTTACGCGATCCGTATGCTGGCGGCGGGGCTGGTGGTTCTGGCCCTGCTCGCCTGCGGGTAGGAGGTGGCAGATTGACAAACTGGGAACGCTACTTCGGTTCGCCCGAGGCCGCCATGCGCATGTGTGTGCGCATGATGACGTGGCCGCTGCTCATAGTCGTGGACGAGGTCGACCCGCACACGAGGTGCGCGAAGCACTCGCGCCGCGTCGGCGAGTTCGCGTCCTTCGAGGAGTACGCGGCGTGGCTGCATGCCGAATACGACGACGGAACGATAAGGTGGGACGAATGAGCCGCCCGGGATGCAACTGGGGATGCCTGCTCATAATAGCGGCATCCCTGCTAATAGACGGATTGACGCTGTGGGCGGCGGTATCGCTGGCCCGCATGATCATTGGAGGTTGACATGGGATACAAGAAGTTAATGGATGCAGCCGGTGCTGTCGTGTCCATGCTCGTGATGCTCTTCCTGGTGCTGCTCGTGTGCTACGGCATCGTGTGGTGCATCGGCGGGATAGCGGCGATGCTGGCATGAGTGGCAACCCGCGCAACCGCAACGGCAACGCAAGGCGCAAGCTGAGAGCGAGGCTGAGGGCAGAGGGAAGGCCGTGCCACATATGCGGCCAGCCGATAGACTACAGCCTGCCGAGCGGCGACCCGTGGAGCTTCGAGGTGGACGAGCTGCTGCCCGTGTCGAGGGGAGGCAGCCCGCTGGACTACTCCAACGTGGATGCCGCCCACAGGATCTGCAACCAGCGGCGCGGCAACAGGATGCCGGGCGACGCCAAGCAGTACCAGATACGCCGCACGCGGCTGTTCTAGCGCAAAACATAACAATGCACCAATAGGGGCGCGGTCGTTTCGGCGGTCGCGCCCTTTCTTTTGGCCCCAAGCGCCGAAAAGAGGCGGGGGCGGTCGCCCCTCCCCCGGGTCGGAAGGCCACTCCGGCCGCCTAGGGCCGATTTCCCCCCGCCCGTTCCGAACGATTTCGCTATCTCACGCCGCCATTACGATTCCCCGCGAAGAAGGAGGGAATCATGGCCGAGATCATCGAGATGCCGCAGGAAGTGGCTAGCGACCCCGTGCAAGCCGCCATCTGGGAGCAGCTGACCGCGAGGCGCACGTTCGCGCAGGAGGATGCGCCGACGCTGGCGCTGCTCTGCTACTGGCACGCCGTGGCGAACCAGGCACGCGAGGCCATGGCCCTCGGTGGCAACGAGATCGAAATACTCGACGCCACCGCATACAAGCCGATCAGGGGCAAGGGCGGCAAGCGGCTCAAGATGATGCGCAAGAATCCGGCGCTGACCGTGCTGAAGGAGGCCAGCACCGAGATCAGGGCGCTGTCGGACCAGCTCGGCCTGTCCAAGTCGGCCCGCAACGTCACGGTGCAGCAGGCGCGACCCGCGAGCGCCCACGGCAAGCTGCTCACGCTCATGTTCGATGACCGCGAGGCGCGTGCCAAGGCGGCAGGCGCGTGATGCAGGCGAGGCAGACCCCGACATACGAGGCGAACATCCCGGAAAGGCTCGACGGGGACGGCCCCATGGCGGCAGAACTGGCATCCGCGTACTTCGGCGACCCGCTGCCGTGGCAGCCGCACCTGCTCGACGCCATGCTCGCCCGCGATGGACGCGACAAGTATCTGCTGCGCTCGATCGGCATATCCATCCCGCGACAGAACGGCAAGAGCTGGGACGTTCGCGCCCGCTGCTTCCACGGCGCCCTCAACGGCGAGAAGATTCTGTACACATGCCAGCACGGCGACACCTCAGACCAGATGTTCCAGGAGCTTTCAAGGCCATTCGAGGACGAGGACGAGCCTGAGCTTAACGCCCTGCTGCTCGCCGTGCGCAAGACCAACGGCCAGCAGGCCATCAAGCTCAAGAACGGCGGCCTTATCCGCTTCACCACGCGCACCGACTCGCTGGCGCGAGGCAAGACCTACGACGTGCTCATTTACGACGAAGCACAGGAGCTTACGGCCAAGCAGCAGGCGGCCTCTCTGCCCGCCATCTCGGCAGGGTCGAAGCACAACCCGCAGACGATCTACCTGGGCACGCCGCCAGGCCCCGACAACGTTGGCACGGTGTTCCGCGACCTCCACGAGGACGTTCACAACGGCAGGTCTGAGATGGGATGGATCGAGTGGGGCGCTACAGAGATCGGCGACGTGCACGACGAGTCGCGATGGTTCGAGTACAACCCATCTCTCGGCACAATCCTCGACATAGAGGCCGTACGCGGCGAGTCCGAGCAGATGCAGCCCGACGTCTTCGCGCGTGAGCGCCTTGGCTGGTGGAGCCCAATCGGAGGAGCCGACTCATACGCGCTTTCGAGCGCCAAGTGGAAGGCGTGCGAGGCGGCGGGGCCGATGCAGGAAGGCAAGCTCGCGTTCGGCGTGAAGTTCTCGCCCGACGGGTCGCGCGTTGCCGTGTCCTGGGCGAAGGCAGAGCGCGGTGCCGGCTCCTACGTCGAGCTTTACGACCTCATGGGCGCTGAGGGCGGCACTGTCGGCATATCCGACATGCTGCTGCGCAACCGCGAGGAGATCGCGTGCGTCTGCATCGACGGAAAGAGCGGAGCGGACGCGCTGAAGCAGCGACTTCTGGACGGCAGGATGCCGAAGTCGGCGATCGTCATGGGCAGCACCGCGATCGTGCAGGCCGCCGCGACGATGCTGGCCGACGAGGTCAACGCCGGGACGACGAGCCACATCGAATCGCCCGCGTTGGACGATTCCGCAACGAAGTCGATCAAGCGCGACATCGGGCGCGACGGCTGGGGCTTCGGCGACGGCCCCGACTCTTCGTCAGCGCCGATCGAGAGCGCATCGCTGGCCCTATGGGCGGCGAGGACAACCAAGAGAGACCCGAGACGTAAACAGGAGGCAAGCTTCTGATGGCAGCAGTGAACATGGAACTGGCCGGACAGGTCGCGGCGGCGGAAGGCCTGCGACACGAGGACAAGGCGCTCGTGCGCGAGCTTATGGACACGTGGCGCACCCACCGATCCCGCAACATGTTGCGGGAGGACTACTACCTCGGACACGTCGGCGTCAAAGACCTAGGCATCGCCATGCCGAAAGCCCTCGCCAAGAAGATCAACCCGCGCGTTGACTGGCCCAAGAAGGCGGTGCACGCCCTGGCAGATCGCTCGGTGTTCAACGGCTTCACTGCCGACGACGATGCCGTTACCATGCGGCTGCGCGACATATGTGCCGACAACCAGCTCGAAGCTCTCTACCGCAAGAACCTTATCGGTGAGCTGAAGCACTGCTGCGGCTTCTGGACTGTCACGGACGGCGGCGGCAAGCCAATCATCTCCGCGTACCCGGCAACCGCAGCGGCGGCAATCTGGGATGACGCGCAGAAGCGCATCAAGGCCGGTCTCGTTGTGGCCGAGTCGAAGAAGATGCCAGGTGACACCGAGCGCGTGCCGACCGTCGTGCACCTGCTCACAGAAGACGCGCTGGTGGTGCTTACGCGCGGCAGCGGCCACTGGGTGGCCGACTACATGGAGCATGGCATGGGTCGCTGTCTCATGGAGCCTATGCCCTACGATGCCACGCTTGAGCGACCGTTCGGCTCCTCGCGCATCAGCCGTTCGGTCATGAGCATCACAGACGACGCCATACGCCAACGCGCCCGCATGGAGGTGGCGTCTGAGGCCGCGACGCTGCCGCAGACCTGGCTGCTCGGCACATACAAGAAGATAATCAACGGGCAGAACAAGTACGACGCGTCGATGGGGGCGGTCAACGAGATCACCAAAGACCCTGACGGAGACTCGCCGACCGTGTGGCAGTCGGCCCAGTTGCAGATGGCGCCGCTCACCGAGTACCTGCGCCAGCTAGCATGCCAAATGTCGGCGGTCACCAATGTTCCGGTGTCTTTCTTCGGCGTGAGCAACGACAACCCATCCTCTTCGGATGCCATCGCTGCATCGCTCGAACCGCTCGTGATCGATGCGAAGAACCTCAACCGCGAGAATGGCAACGCTTTGCGCAACGTGGCCTACATGGCGCTCGCTGTGGCGAACGGCACGGATTACGAGACCGAGCGCGATGCCGGCTACAACCTCAACCCGCGCTTCATGTCCCCGGCCTACCCGTCAATCGTGAGCCTGTCCGACGCCGCGTTGAAGCAGGTGCAGGGTCTGCCGAAGCTCGCCAACTCCGACGTGATGCTCGAAATGCTCGACTACACAGACGAGCAGATCCAGCGCATCAACAGCGACAACAAGAAGGCACAGGCGAGCGCTGCCGTGGCCTCGCTGTTCGAGCCGAAGGAGGGCGAGGATGGCGGAGATACCTCGCAGCCTGCTTAACGAGCTTACGGACGAGATCAACGCGCTATCTGGAATGGCGCAGCGCCAAGCCGGCGACGCGCTCACCCGCTTGGTGGCCGACTGGGAGGCGAGCGGGAACGGCGACATAGCGGCGCTGCGAGAGGCGGCCTACGAGGTGATCGAGACGGCTTGCGACTACTACGCCGACACCGTTGCGGCTGGCCGCGCCGCCGAGTTCTACGACGCCGTGCGCAAGGCGCAGGAAGCGCCCGGAAAGTACGCCGCCGTCGCCGAGTCGCTGCGCGACCCCCAGGCGACGTACGGCTCGGTGAAGGCGTTCATGGCAAGCGTGGTGAAGCAGGGAGCCACCGACATGTTCGTTGCCGCGTGCGTTCGCCGCCTCGACGCAGAGATCCGCAAGGCCGCGAACATGTGCGTGGCGCACAACGTCTCCAAAGACCCGGCGAAACCGAGGTACGCACGCGTGCCGTCTGGCGAGACGTGCGGTTTCTGCCTCATGCTCTCCTCGTTCGGCTTCAACTACAAGACAAAGGAGGCCGCAAGCCACTCGCACCCAAAGTGCGACTGCCGCGTCGTGCCGAGCTTCGGCAAGGGATCAAAGGTCAAGGGCTACGACCCCGACGGCATGTACGACAGGTTCAACGAGTGCCTTGACACATTGGGCGGTCGCAACGGGCTGTGGGCGGAATGGGACGCCATGCCCGACGCGGAGCGAGAGGCGTACATCAAGGCCCACGGAAACAAGGCCGGCAAGGCTTTCGACAAGTACGTGAACAAGCGCATGGTCGAGGAGATCGAACTGCGCGATCCGAAGTGGTACGCATCGGGAGAACATTCCGGCATCGAGTTTACGGACTCCGCCGTGAAAGGCGAGAAGCTAAAGCGCTGGAAGAAAGACCCCGGCGAAAGAATTACCGCCGAGAAGTTGAACGCGCTTGGCTATAAGGCGGAGTTCTGGGAAGACGAATCGCATCTGACAGCACCGAACTCCGATGGGAAGACAACGATTAGCCGAGCGGATTTATCAACGGGTATCGAAATCAAGACGATCTACGGAGCTGGGTCTGAGAACACGTTCAAGTCTCACATCAAGTCAATACCCGGCAAGAATGGCGTGAAGCTCACCGTCGTCGACGTGAGCGAGAACGAAAAGGTGACGGACGAGCAGGCGATAAAGTGGATCAGCAAGTACATGGCCCGCTATCACATCAGCGAGGTCAGGATGCTCGGGCACGATGGGAAACTCCTGCGAATAAAGAAATAGCCAGCGGCTGCATGTCTCTATAGGTGAGTCAAACAACCCGCTGGCTAACCAGATTATAACCGCAAAAAACAGCAAGGGCCACCTACAGGTGGCCTTTTCCATGCCGAATCTCACGCTCATAAGAAACTGTCGCGGACGGGCCGCACGGCCCAACTGATGACCGTTGAGCAGCCGCACGGCAGCTCAGGCGTGCCGCACGGCACGGGAAAGGACGCGACATGGCAGAAGCAAACGAACCCACGCAAGTGCCGGGAGCAGAAGGCGGAGATGGCGCCAACCAGGAGCCGCCCGTCGACTACAAGGCGCTGTACGAGGCCGAGAAGAAGCACTCGCGCGAGTGGGAGAAGAAGGCGAAGGCCAACAGAACCGCAGCAGCGGCTCTTGAGGAGGCAAACAACGCGAACAAGACCGCCGAAGACCAGATCGCCGACCTCAAGAAGAGGCTCGACGACAAGGAGAAGGAAGAGAAGCGGTCGAAGATCGCGGCCAAGGTCGCGCAGGAGAAGGGCGTGCCGGCGAGCCTGATCGTCGGCGACGACGAGGAAAGCATGTCCAAGTGGGCAGACGACATGCTCGCCGCGTTCAAAAAGCCGCCCGCGCCCAAGGTCGAGAAGCCAGGAAGCTTCCCGAAGCCGAGCGACGGCGACAAATCTGAGCTGCGCGACTTCACGCGCCAGCTCCTCGGTAACAACTAGAGACAAGTAAGGAGCCGAAATGGCTAACGACACCAGCAAGGTCAAGCTCCCGCACAAGGTAGTGACCTCCATCATCAACAAGGCAAAGGACACCTCCACCATCGCGGCGCTGTCCCCCAGCACCCCGCAGACGTTCTCCGACACCACCTACATCGTGTTCAACCCGACAACCGAGGCCGAGGTAGTTGCGGAGGGCGCGAAGAAGAGCGGTTCCGAGGTCTCCACCACGCCGATCGTCGCAAAGCGCGTGAAGGTAGTCACGACCACACGCGTCTCCGACGAGCTGCGCTGGGCCGACGAGGACAACCAGCTTGAGATCGTGACCAACATCATCGCCGACCAGACCGCCGCGATCGGCCGAGCGCTCGACTACGTGGTCTACCACGCCGTGTCCCCCAAGACGGGCACCGCGCTCGATGGCTACACCGCGCTCACCGCAGGGGCCAACGCCGTAACCGCCTCGGCATCCGCAGTCGACGACATCGACGCGCTGGCCGACGCGCTTATCGACTACGACATCAACGGTTTCGCGCTCTCCCGCAAGTTCGCCGCAGACCTCCGCAAGCTGCGCATTCCCGCCACCGGCCAGCGCCTCTACCCGGAGATCCCGCTGTCCCTCAACGTCGGCAACATCGACGGCATCCCCGCCGCGACCTCCGGCACCGTCAACGGTCGCCGCTGCAAGATCGACCCGAAGGTGGCGGGCATCATGGGCGACTTCTCCACCATCAAGTGGGGCATGGTGCGCGACATGATCTCCGAGATCATCGAGTACGGCGACCCCGACAACACCGGTCAGGACCTGAAGGGATACAACCAGGTCGCGTACCGCACCGAGGCAGTCCTTGCCTACGCGGTTCTCGACCCCAAGGCCTTCGCCATCCTGAAGACGGCCTAGGGGGCGGTAACCATGGCGAACCTTGTGCAGAAGTTCATCATCGAGGACGCATCCAAGGCATCCCCGATCCTCCCGCAGCACGTCTGCTTCGTGACCGCCGACGGCGAGCCTGTCGGCATCTCCAAACAGGCCGCAAACCCTGGTGCGAACCCGACCATCGCCAAGGTGGTCAAGTGCCTCGTCGACGCTGGCGTGATGGCCGCGACCTCCGAGGCATCCGAACAGAAGGCCGGCGAGAATGCCGCGAAGCCGGTTGACTCCGGCAAGGCCGAAGAGCCTGCCAGCGAGGAGTAGGCGCATGGAGCCGCTAGCGACCATCGAAGACTATAGGGCGAGGTACGGCGACCCGACTGACGAGGCACGCGCCGCGACCCTGCTCTCAGACGCGTCAGACCTGCTCATGAGCGCTTACGAATCAAACGTGGGCGACTACGAGCGCGGCAAGGTAGCCGCCTTCGACCGATCTGCCGCAGCGGTGTGCTGCCTCGTGGTCAACAGGGTCTTGTCTGCGCCAGCAGCTCTGGCGGGTGCCATGCAGTACAGCCAGGGCGCAGGCGGCTACACGGCCAGCGTGTCGTACGGGTCTGCCCTCGGCGAAATGTACCTGGGAAAGACGGAGCTGAAGCGCCTCGGGCTGCTCGACCAGCGCATCGGGGCGCTCCAACCGGTTGGGAGTGATGCCGAATGGGACTCATAAGCACCGAATCGGTGACGGTCACAACACCAGTGGTCGACTTCGATTCGCTCGGCGAGCCTATCGAGCGCGGCAGCGTGAACACCGCCATAGAGGGCGTGGTCGTGTGCCCGGGGGCCACGTCGGAACTCGACGCATCGCGCCCCGATGGCACTGAGGTCGCCTACACGCTGTGTTTCCCCAAGAGCTTCACCGCATCGCTCAAGGGGTGCCGCGTGAACGTTCGAGGCACCGAGTACCGCGTCATAGGCGACCCGCAGCGCTACGACCCGGAAAACACCCCAGGCGATTGGAACCTCACCGTGGAAGTGGGGCGCACCGATGGCTAAGTGCAAGGTGAAGTTCGAGTGGAAGGGCTGGAAGCGCGGCGGCTATGCCGAGGTTATGAACTCAGGCGCGGTGCAAACGCTTCTTAAGAAGAAGGCAGACGCCGCAGCGGCATCGTGCAACTCGTCCTTCTCCCGGCACCCCGGCGAGGGTGCCGGCTACATAGTCCGCAAGTTCAAGGGCAAGCTCGCAAACGGCTTCGTGGTTACCACGGCGACTCCGCACGCCCATGCGAGCGAGCGCAAGCACAACCGCCTCAGATCCATGTTCGGAGGCGGTGAGTGATGGACGTGGAGCGCATGGTGGCGCAGCGGCTCATGGACGAGACCGGCATCGAGGCCGTGCTCGACGTACCAGCTGACAGGCCCAGCGAGTTCATATCGGTGTCGCAGACCGGATCTAGCCGCAGCGGCTGCATCAACCGTGTGCAGCTCGTGGCGCAGTCATGGGCGAAGACCCGCAGACGCGCCGCAGAGATCGCCGAAGCCGTGGAGCACGCAGTGCCGAGTCTTATGGACGAGGAGTGCGTGTTCGAGGCCACGTGCGGAGACACGTACCGCTGGGACGACCCAGACAGCCGCCAGCGCCGATACCAGACCAACGTAAACGTAACCATTTGCGAATAGGAGCCGACATGGCACTTTTCAAGAAAAACGAGACCAAGAACGTCTCGTCCACCAAGGGCGTGAAGGGCGGATACATCTTCGTGGCTCCGGCCGGCACCACCCTCCCCACAGACATCAAGACCAATCTCGCCGAAGCCTTCCTCAATCTCGGCTTCATCTCCGAGGACGGCTACACCGAGTCCGAGGAGACCGACGCCAACGAGCTGAAGGATATGAACGGCGACCTCATGGACTCCGCCACGACCTCGCGCGTGGAGTCTGCGAAGCTCACGCTCGCGGAGATCAAGGCGCAAACACTCAAGGTCATGTATGGCGCCGAAAACGTGACCGACCTCGATGGCGTTATCACCGTCGAGCACAACGGCAACAAGGACGAGGCGTGGTCGATCGTGCTCGAACTCGTGCTCAAGAACGGTCGCCGCTGGCGCAAGGTCGTGCCCTCCGCCAAGTTATCCGAGCTTGACGACCTCAAGCTCGCGGTGAGCGAGATCGCCGGGCGTCAGATCACGCTCAAGTACCTGGTCGATAGCGACGGAAACACCTGCTACGACTACATCGAGTCGACCGAAACCGCCAGCGCCTAGGAGGAATGCAGATGACCGAGATCAAGTTTTCCGTCGACGGCGTTGACGGCGAGTTCGCCGCAGACCTCGACGAGTTGAAGTCCTACAAGACTGTGAAGCAGTTCGCCCTAAGCGAAACCGACCCGGCGGGGATGATGGACGCCATGGAGCGCATCTTCATGGGCCGCGACGAGGAGTACATCGAAGCGCTCGGAGGCACCTCCTACGACATGCGCCGCCTGTGCGACGCGGCATTCGAGGCTGCAAAGGCAAAAAACTAATAGGCTTCGCCAGCGACCTCGAGAACAGGCGCGGCGAAGCGATAGCAGACTTCCAGCAGTTCTACGGCATAGCCCTGCCATTGGATGGAGCGCCCGAAGACCTCGATCGGATGGCGCTTCTCTGGCAGCACCTCCCCGACAACTCGCGCCTCGCCAAGGCGCAGTACCCGCAACTCAGGTGGAGCACGACCGACTACATGCTCTGGCGTATCGAGCACCAGCTTCGGTGCATCGCCTGGGGCATGGCCGACAAGAAGGACAGGAGCGCGGAGCCTCCCGAGCCTATCAAGACGCCGGCGCAGCTCGCAGAGCTTGAGCGCCACCGCGCGAACGCGCTGGAAGCCAAGGAAGAGATAGACAAGATCCTGGGGATAGGAGGGGAAGATGGCGACTAGTGTCGGGTCGGCCTATGTGTCCTTGATGCCGTCGATGGATGGCTTCGCGAGCAAAATCGGCAAGGAGTTCGGCAGCCAGGGCAACGCCGCAGGCAAGGCCTTCGGCGACTCCATGACCGTCGGCATCGACGGCGGGGCCAAGAAGTCCTCGGGCATCCTGACAGGGCTTGGAACCGTAGCCAAGGGCGTCGCCACTGCGGCGGTGGCCGGGTTCACAGCGCTCACAGGGGCCGTGACCGCGATTGGCGGCGCGGCCCTTTCCGCATATGCAGACTACGAACAGCTGGTTGGCGGCGTCGACACCCTGTTCGGCTCCGCGTCGCAGACACTGCAAGGTTATGCCGCAGAGGCATACAAGACATGCGGAATGTCCGCCAACCAGTACATGACGCAGGCCACGAGCTTCGCGGCCTCGCTCGTCTCGTCGTGCAGCGGCGATGTCGCCAAGGCGGCTGACTACGCGAACATGGCCATGGGCGACATGTCGGACAACGTGAACAAGATGGGTTCCGACATGACAGACGTGCAGAACGCCTACCAAGGCTTTGCGAAGCAGAACTACACGATGTTGGACAACTTGAAGCTCGGCTACAGCGGCACGCAGGCTGAGATGAAGCGCCTTATCGCCGATGCCAACAAGCTGCGCCAGGAGCAGGGCAAGAACGCCGACCTCACGATCGACAGCTATGCCGATGTGGTCGAGGCCATCCATACCGTGCAGGAGAACATGGGCATCACCGGCACCACCGCCAAGGAGGCCGCTACCACGATCAGCGGCTCCATCGGCATGGCGAAGGCCGCGTGGGAGAACTTCATCACCGGACTCGGGCGCGACGACGTCGACTTCTCGCAGCTCACGCAGCAGCTGCTTGAGTCGATCGGCGCGGTAGCTACGAACGTGGCTCCGAGGGTTGCGCAGATCGGCAAGGGAATCGTCGAGGCGTTCCCGGTTGTGCTGTCTGGCCTTGGCCCAGTCCTTGGCCCAGTGCTCTCGGAAGCGCTCGCGACTGCTTGGAACATCGCCGTAGGAGCCTTGGCTGAGCTTGGCATACAGCTGCCGACAGTCGACGCTTCCCAGATAACGGGGGCGTTCCAAGCGATCGCCGACGCTGCGGCATCCGTCGTAGGCACGTGCAAGTCCGCTTTCGGGAAGCTTGGCGAGCAGATACCGGGCATCTGGGACACCATCGTCTCGACTATTGGCGGAGCCGTGACGACGATCATCTCGGCGGTGTCGCCGTTCGTGACGTACTTCGCATCGCAGATGCTGCCCGCCATCGCGTCATTTGCATCTGGCGCAGTCGGCGCGTTCAGCGCCGTGCGGCCTGTCATAGAGCAGCTTGGCTCGACGCTGCTGAACGTCGGCCAGGCCATCCTGCCCGTGCTACACAACGCCTTCGCGATGATCGTCCCGATCATTTCGCAGGTCATCGGCATCGCCATGCAGCTTTTCGCTGCGGTAAGCCCGCTCGTGTCGCAGGTGGGCGCTGCGCTCATGCCGGCAATCACGTCTATCGGCACGGCGCTCGCAAACCTCGCCAACGCCGTGCTGCCGATATTGGCTAGCGGCATGCAGATAGTGCTCTCCGTGGCTCAGATGCTCATACCGGTAATCCAGACAGTGCTGTCTGTAGTTGGTTCAATCGTGTCCGTCGTGATAACGGTGGCAAGCCAGGTGATCTCGGTCGTGGTAAACGCCGCATCCGTCGTAGCCTCGGCCATTGGCCTCGTCATGTCGGTCGTGAGCGGCCTCGTGACTGCGATTACCACGTTCATCGGCTCGATCGTATCCGTTGTCGGCGGCGGGATAGCTACCGTGGTCGCCGCCGTTTCAGGCGGTGTGAACGCGGTAGTGGCGTTCGTCGGCTCGCTGGTGTCCTCAGCGCTCTCGCTCGTGTCCGGCCTCGTCTCCTCGATCGCCGGGTACTTCTCGACCATGGTGTCTACGATGGCGAACGCGGCGCAGCAGGTGTACGCGGCAGTGACGGGTGCCTTCTCGGCGCTCGTCGGCGCTGTGTCTGGCCATATCGGGAGCCTCATGAACACCATTTCCAGCATCCCCGGCCAGGTAATGGGCTTCTTCGCAGGCGCTGGGTCGTGGCTCGTCGGTTCCGGTCGCGCGTTGATCAACGGCTTCACGCAGGGCATCCAGAACGCAATCGGCGGCGCCCTTTCCGCCGTGTCCGGCGCCGTCTCGCAGATCCGCTCGTTCTTCCCGTTCTCGCCCGCAAAGCGCGGCCCATTCAGCGGCCACGGTTATACAACCTACTCGGGCAAGGCGCTCATGGAGGGATGGGCCGAGGGCATCGGCAGCGGCACGGGGGCGGTCAACTCCGCCATCACGTCGGCGCTAGCCTCCGCGAGCTCGCTTATCGGCTCGGGCATCACGGTCGCTCCGTCGGTTGCCGTTGCCGGGGCAGGTGCCGCCGGCACGACCTACAACGTCACGGTCAATGGAGGAAGTGTAAACGCAGATCAGCGGATTATGCAGGCGGTTGACGTTCTGGTCTCCGCAGCCAAGCGGTCCGCAGGGTCGGGAAGGTAGCCAATGGGAACCTATACAAGGGAGATACAGATCGCGGGGTACAACCGCTGGTATTGCGGCTATATCTCCGTTGACGGCGTGAGCACGGTCAACGACACCACCTCGCGCATCACAGTCACCGCCGCGCTCGAAGACAAGTACGCCGCGCAGTACGGCACGCACTACGACGTGATCGTCAACGGCACCACCTACAGGTCGCGCGACGTGCTGCTCAACAACTACGGCAACTGGGCCACGCGCGACTCCGTGACCTTCACCGTGGACGTCGGGCGCGGGGCTAGCGGTTGGAACTGCGCCGTGCAGATCCACGTCTACGGCAAGACGTACAACAACTACTACGGCAGCGCGGGCGGCGACGCTTGGGCGACGGAGTACGCTTGGATTCCCCAGCGCGGGTACTCGCAGCCGCATCCGCCCAGGAACCCGAAGCTTGCCCGCGTTTCCGACACCTCGCACAAGATCACGTGGGACGTCGACTACACGGGCATGGACGGCGCGTACCCCTGGGCTGGCGTGTACGTCGACCGGTGTACCGATGACGGCTCGTGGGTCAATATCGCCGACGTCTCGTGGGACGTGACCAACTACACCGACAACTCGACGACCGCAGGCCACAAGTACGAGTACCGCCTTTGCGCCCACGGCCCAGGCGGAAACTCCACGCACGTCTCGTGCGGCACGAGCTACACCACGCCTTCCGCCCCGTCGCGCGTGGAGGCCGTCAAGGCAGGCGCCGCCGAGGTAACGCTTCGCGTCCACGGGGCTTGGATATATGCAGCCGCATGGGACATTCAGCGCTCGACGGACGACGGCAACACATGGTTGTCCATAACGGCTAGCACCGAGGGTGAAGACCCCGCTTGGCTCGACCTGCACGACAAGGCCGCTCCTGCGGGAACGGTCGTATACAGGGTCAGGGTGAAGCGTGGCAACCTCGCATCCGCATGGGTCAAGTCGAACTCCGTCACGACGATCACGCCGCCTCTCGCACCGAAGGTGACCGCTGATCCCGTCGTGCCCACCGGGGCTGCTGTCACCGTCTCATGGGTTCCGAACCATCAGGACGGCTCGGCGCAGAGCGCCGCGCAGCTTGAGCTTGTCGGCGGCGAGGCAACCACCAAATCGTTCACCACCGCCAAGAGCGCATCGGTGACGCTGGCGAAGGGCAGCTGGAAGGTGCGCGTGCGCACCAAGGGCCTGCATGCCGACTGGGGCGCGTGGTCTGGCTACGTGGCGATCACCGTGGCCGACTATCCGCAGTGCTGGGTTGCCTCCCCCGCTACCGACGGCATGCTCGTCGATGCGGTGCCGCTCACCGTGCAGGTGGCCGCCACCGACGAAACGGGCATCGCCCAGGCGACGCTCGCACTTGCAGAGGTCGGCGGCGCGGCCATCGCAACCGCAGACGTGACGAACCTGAAGCCTGTGAGCTTCGGCAGCTATGCAACCATCCGCAACGGCATCGACTACCTGCTCACGCTCACGGTCAAGGGCGGTTCGGGGCTGTCCAAAACCGTCACTCGCCGCTTCAAGACCCACTGGGCCGAGCCTGCCATCCCAGAAGTATCGCTGTCGTACGACGATACGCTGGCGTGCCACGTGAAGGTGCGCAACGGCCTCTCGTCCTACGAGATCGAGCAGACGACGCTTGTAGGCCCCATGACGGTCGACGAGGTGAGCAACGAGCTTTCCATGCTCGGTACCATCACGGTAGACGGAAACGCCCTCGTTCTCGGCAGTGCCTCGCGATGCTCTGCCTTCACGGTAGAGCGCGTGGCGTACGGCGGCGATGCTGTCATAGCATCCGGCGTGCTCGACTCACAGGAGACGATCGACCGCGTGCCGCCTCTAAACACCGACTACGAGTACAAGGTCACCGGGTACGCCGACAACGGCACCTCGTCGCAGATCACTGCCGACGCCAACGTGTTCGCTCACGGGATGGCACTCAACTTCGGTCAGGACGCATCGACCGTGCTCGTGCTCGACTACAACGGCGACTACTCGACAAACTCCCAGCGATCCGTTGAAACGTACCACTTCGCAGACGGCGGCGAGAACGGCGACCTGCCCATGTCGTACATGCTCGACGAGCTGGACAAGAAGACATCGCTCTCGTGGGAGATGAAGCGCGACGGCCACGACAAGTACATGCGGATCATGGACGAGCAGTGGAAGGGATGGTGGCGCGGGCATGCGGGCGAACGCGCCTACGGCCCCATGGACTTCGACATGTCGGTGAAGGCCGCAGGCATCTGGAAGGGTTCGGCAAACGTAACCCACAACGTCTTCGAGGAGCCGATAAATGGCTGATTGGGGCAAACCGTTCCTCACCTCGTTCCGCTTCATGCGCGTAGACCGCACAAGCGGCAACGAGGTCGAGAGGATCACGAACATAAAGAACGGCGGCTGCATCGAGCGGAACCAGGACAAGGGCTACACGACCGGGCAGGTCGATTACTCGGGCGTTCTCGAACTCGGGGCAGACCTGCTGCGCGTGTACCTCGATGCCGACTTCGGCGGGCTGTCCGTTGGCGAGGCGCTTGGCACCTTCGTCGTGTCAGCGCCGAAGAGGACTAGGCGCGGCGTCAACTCGACCGGCACGGCAGACCTGTCGGGCAGGCTTTCGGAGGTGGCTGAGGACGAGTTCGATGCCCCGTTCACGGTGCCGGCGGGAACCGTGGTGGTTCCCTATGTCGTGAAGCTGCTCAAGGCGGCAGGCTTCTCGGATGTGATCTCCGACGACTCCGACTACAAGCTCGCCCAGGATTGGATGCTCGGCCTCGACTCAGGCGACATGAAGCTGTCCAAGCGCCTTGCCGCGTGCAACGCGCTTCTCGACGTCGCGGGGTTCCGCGCCGTGGACGAGGATGCCTACGGCAGGCCAGTGCTGCGCAGATACAGGGAGCCGCAGGACAGGCCCGTCTCCATGACCCTCCGCGATGGCGCTGGCGCGCGCTTCATCAACGAGGTCGTGGACGAACTCGACCGTTCTGGCGTCGCCAACGTGGTGCACTGCGACTACGAAACGCAGGACGCCTTCTACCGTGGCACGGCCATCGACTCAGACCCGAGCAGCCCTTACTCCACGGTTTCGCGCGGTTGGCGCAAGACGGCCACGTACAGCTACAGCGACCTGCCCGATGGGTCTACCGATGCCGAGAGACAGAGGAACGCCGATGCCAAGGCTAACGAGATGCTGCGAACACAGCAGAGCGCTATCCGTAGAGTCACGGTCAAGCGGACGTACGCGCCTATCGCGTGCGGCGATGCCGTGATGGTCGATTGGGCAAGCGCCGGCATCAGCGGCAAGTTCGCGGTGAGGACTGCGACTCTCACGCTCGTGGGAGGATGCCCAATCGAGATGGAGGTGAAGAGGTATGAGCGATGAACTCATGTCGGCCATGCGCCGATACGGCGCCGCGATGGCCGATGCGACCGCCAACGACCCTCCCGGCCAGCAGGCGTGCTACGGAACGGTGAATTCCGTATCCGGAGCCACCATGGCCGTATCGGTGAAGGGGGCATCCCTGAAGCTCCCGTACACCACCTCATGCTCGGGAGCCAAGGCAGGCGACCGATGCATCATCCAGGCAATCGGCCCGCACGCCATCGTGATCGGCGTGCTAGCTAAGTAAAGGAGGTGCGATGGCAGATACCAACAAAGGCGCGGCGCTGCTGCTCAACGATGCGGGCAACATCGACCGCGCCAGAACCACCGACGGCTCGATCTTCCGCATCGAGTCGACGCTATCGATGGAGGCCGCCGAAGAGGCCAAGACGGCAGCGGCGAACTGCAACACCGCGACTGAAAGCGCCAAAGCGGCAGAGAAGACGCGCGTGTCCAACGAGAACGCTCGGAAAACGGCTGAGACCGAGCGCGGCAACAACGAGACAACCCGCAAGAACAACGAGACGTCGCGCAAGAACGCCGAGACAACACGTCGAGACAACGAAACTGCGCGAAAGAATGCCGAAACCACGCGCCAGAACAACGAGACGAGCCGATCGAACGCCGAGATCGAACGCAAAAAGGCCGAAAGCCAGCGCCATGACGAGCATATCGCCGACCAACAGGCATCGAGCAACGCGACCTCTGCGGCGAACGGCGCGGCTTCGCGTGCGGACGCAGCGGCGAACCAGGCGTTGCAGATCGCCAACTCCGTGGCGCAAGGCAGCGCAGGAAGCTCAGACGTCGCGGAGCTGCGTGCCCAGAACGCGAAGCTCGCAACGCTTTTGGCGAACTCGACAGGTCAGTTCATATACATGGGCGGAACAGTCTACTGCCCGGCTTCAAAGGCATCGGCGAGCGGGGCGACCGTAACGTTCGGCTCAACATGCTCCGCAAGCGGCAACACCATCACATTGATTTAAGAAGGAAACGAAATGGCTCAAGCTAAGATCCTCACAGTGGGCGGCACCAACTACGAGATGATAGACGACACCGCCCGCACCAACGCCACCACGGCTCTCAACAACGCCGAGTACAACCGACAGGGCCTGATCGGAAAGTACCCGGGCCAGTCGCTCGCAACGCTTCTCGCGGGCGAGGTCTCCGGCTCCGCCACCATCTACGACGCGCTGCACAAGCGCGTGCAGGCCGCGAACTTCAGCGGCATGCGCGTGGGCGACTACATCGACGTGCCGCTCGTGAGCGCGTCAAACGTGGCGGCCCAGCAGTCCGTGCGCTTCCTGCTTGCGCACTTCGACCCGTACTACCAGTGCGGCGACAGCGCCAAGGGCCACCACATCGCGTTCATCGCGTCCGCGCCCGTCGCCGTGGCCAAGACCGTCACCGGCGTGGCCAACGACAGCTACCTGATGTGGAACACTGCGAACACCAACCAGGGCACCGCAGACGTGAAGAACCCGTACCTGAACAGCAACCTCAAGGCGTGGGAGAAGCTGTTCGAGGCGTGCCTGCCCGAGGGGCTGACCAAGTACCTGCTCACCCAGCGCGTGCTGCTTGAGGAGCGTTACAGCGCGAGCGGCGCGCTCAGCGACTCCAACAGCTGGAGCTGGCAGGACATCGGCAAGGTGTGGTCGCCCTCCGAGATGGAGGTGTACGGCTGCCCAGTGTGGGGCACCAAGGGCTACAGCGTGGGCTTCGACTGCCAGTTCGACCTGTTCCGCGATACCGCGCACCGCTTGAACGGAGCTCGGTACCATTGGTGGCTGCGTTCCGTCATGGGTGGCTCCTCGTCCGGCGTGTGCTACGTCAACAGCTACGGCCTTGCCTACTACCTTTCGGCGACGCACACCTGGGTTCGCCCCCGCCCCGGCTTCCTCGTCGGCTAGCCAGCCGAGTGCTCTATACTTCTCTTTCGATGCGACCGCCTTGCGCGGTCGCATCCCTGCCCGCGCAGCGGGCCGTTTTTTTCGCCACTATTTCCGGGAGGTGCCATGAGCGGCGTCTACCAGCGAAACCGCGAGGTGTCCGAGTACAAGTTCTTCACGCAGGCCATCGCCATCCGCGTGGAGGTCAACAAGCTCATGGCCTCCTCGTCGGTCGTGCCGAAAGCCTACAGGCTGCTGAACGCAGTCCCCACGGTGGAGACCGCGCGCAGCATCGTATACAACGTCAACCGCGCCGACTGCTTCTACCCCAACAGTTCGTTCAACGCACTTGAGCGCAAGCGTTACCTGACGCTGGCGATAGCCGACTGCGAGCAGCTGATGCTCGACATGCAGTGCCTCATGGACATCGGCCTGCCCGTGAACGCCAACCGCTTCGAGGCGCTGGCGGGCATGGTCGAGGAGGAGATCAAACTGCTCAAGGGCGCGCGCAAGAACGTACGCGTCACCGGCAAGAAGACGACCGACGAGCGCATAGCCGAGGCCGAGGCCGAGCTAGAGCGCCTGCGTTCGTTATAATGGGCGGCGGTCCCGCCTTGTATATCGGTACAATTGGTGGCTGCGTTCCGTCATGGGTGGCTCCTCGTCCAACGTGTGCTACGTCAACAACAACGGCAATGCCAACTACAATTCGGCGACGAACACCTGGGTTCGCCCCCGCCCCGGATTCCCTTACTGCCAGACCGAGTAGGCCAGCGGGCCGAAAGCAGAGCGCGGAGAGGAAGGAAGGCGCGACCATCGGGCGCGAGCCCGTAAATACGCACCCCGCGAGGGTGGCCGGACGCTGCTTGCATGGCGCGGCGCTCCGTGGCTTCGCCGCGTTTCATGGCCATACCTCAAGCGGCTGTCAGAGCCACATTGCAAGCCGTGCGGGGTGCCTTCTATGAACTCGGAGCAAAGGCGGGCCGCACGCCGGAAGCGCCGCGAGGAGAAGCGCGCCAGGGCCAAGGCCGAGCGCGTCAAGGCGTGCACCCTTGAGACGGTGGCCGACCTCAACAGCCTGTGCAAGGCTTCCAAGCAGGCCGCGCGTGGCGTCATGTGGAAGGCCTCGACGCAGCGGTACATGAAGGACTACCTGCGAAACGCCGTGAAATCGCGCCAAGACCTTTTGGAGGGCCGCGACATATGCCGGGGTTTCATCCGCTTCGACCTGTGGGAGCGCGGCAAGCTGCGCCACATCAGTGCAGTGCACTTCCCCGAGCGCGTGGTGCAGAAGTCGCTGTCCCAGAACGCCCTCGTGCCCGCGATAGTCCCCACGCTCGTATCCGCGAACTCCGCCAACATCAAGGGGCGCGGCACCGACTACGCCCTTAAGCTGCTCAAGCGCCACCTGGCCGACCACTGGCGGCGGCATGGGCGCGAGGGCTACATACTGCTGGGCGACTTCTCCGACTACTTCGCGCGCATTGCCCACGAGCCGGTCAAGCGGCAGGTGGCCGACGCGCTGCTCGACCCGCGCGTGGTCGCCCTTGAGCACCGCCTGATAGACGCGCAGGGCGAGGTCGGCCTGGGCCTGGGCAGCGAGCCAAACCAGATATGCGCGGTGGCGCACCCCAACCGCATCGACCACTACGTGGCCGAGATGCTGCGCCCCGAGGCCTACGGGCGCTACATGGACGACTTCTACCTGATCCACGAGTCCAAGGAGTACCTGCAAGTGTGCCTTCTGCTGATAGAGCACGAGTGCGCGAAGCTCGGCATCGCGCTGAACCCGCGCAAGACCCGCGTGGTGAAGCTGACGCGCGGCTTCACGTGGCTGAAGAAGCGCATCTTCTACACCGAAACGGGCCGCATCGTCATGAAGCCGTGCCGCGACTCCATCACGCGCGAGCGACGCAAGCTGAAGAAGATGGCCCGCATGGTGGCCGAGGGGGTCATGACGCCCGGGCAGGTGCAGCAGAGCTACCAGAGCTGGCGCGGCGGCATGGCTCACTTGGACGCGCACCGCAGCGTGCTGGCCATGGACGCGCTGTACCGCAGCCTGTTCGAAAACCTCGCGGGGGGGGTTGCTCAATGCAATCAAGCCCGAGAGACGATTCGGGCGGAACGCCCTCGCCATAGCGGAAGGGCGGCAACTCAAAACGGCGGCCTAGACGGGTCGAAAACGAAATAACCAAGACAGCGAAGGCGTGCTGCGGCGCGCCTTCTTTCTTCGCGCCCGCCCAAACGGCCAGGCAATCTCACGGCGCTAATACGATGGCGGCACATTCCCCGATAAGGAAGGAGTCCGCATGGACACTGAGGAAGACATGCCGCGCCCCGACGAGCTTCGAGACGGCACCCTGGCCGAGGTCAACGCCCTGCGCGACTTGCTGTCGCAGATCGGCGACCCCGACGCGGCGCACGACGCGGGCGTTATCGACGATGACGAGTACGTGGAGCGGAAGGCGCGAAAGCTCGCCTACACCTCCGCGCTCGCCGCCTACGCCAACGGCGAGGTGCCCGACCTCCCGGCGCTGCTCGAACAGATGCGCGAGCAGGCGTCCCAGCCGACGCAGACCGAGACCAACACGGCGAACATCGACTACCTGCTCATGACCGTGGGAGGTGACCGGTAATGGCTACGAAGAAAACCGTTGAGCATTCCAAGCACTTCGCGAAGGTCAAGAAGTACTACGACAAAGACCTTTGGAGCAAGGCGCGCGTCTACAAGGCTGTCGAGTGCAAATGGATCACCGCCGACGAGTACAAGGAAATCACCGGCGAGGAGTACACGGCCGAATAGGCGGAAGGAGGGCGCCCAGGATGGAAGTGCTCAAGCTTTTTGCGCCTTACGGACCGGCTTGGCTTGGCGGCGTGCTCCTGACGCTCGTTGCGTTCTACTTCGGGAGACAATTTCTTGAGGAGTACAAACGCCAAAACCAGCGGAAGGGCGAGCTCGACCTGAAGCGCGAGGAGCGCAAGCAGGCCGAAGTCGACGAGAGGGCGCAGCGCGACCGCGAGCGGTCCCAAATGGAGGGGCGCATCGCCGCCCAGATGGAGCGCAGCAACACCCTGATTGAAGGAATGAAAACGCTCATGGAGTCGGTTGTCGCGTCAAATGACGTCCTCCACGCGGACTTGGTCCACAGCCAGGCGCGTAGCCAGGGCATGGCCGAGAAGGTCGACCATATCTACGACCGAGTCGACCTCATGTACAACAAGGAGACAGGGAGGTAAAGATGACTGATATACAGGCAGGACTCACGGTGCTGACCGTCCTCGTGGTGCCCTATATCGTGCAGGCTATCAAGACGAAGGCGATGACCGGCAATGTCGCCCGCTGGACGGCCATCGCAGTATCGGCGCTGTGCGGCGCATTGACGGCCATGGCCGGGGGTATGCCGACTGACCCCACGGCGTGGGTTACGTCCATCTTCGCCGCGGTAGGCGGCGTGCAGGTGGCATATGCAGCCTTCAAGGCGGTCGGCGTGACAGACAAGTGGCTCGACGCGCTGCTTGCCATGGGCACTCCGAAGAAGGACGACTAGGAATGGGCGGCAAGCGCCTCGTGCGCATCGCCGCCGCCATCTCGCTGCTTGCTTTGCTCGCCTCCTTCGCCGACGTGGCGCTTATAGCCTCTAACGTGCCGAAGGTGCCGAAGGAAGAGCCTTTGCCCGTCATCTACGACAAGCCGCTCGACAAGCCCGCCGAGGTGCCCGTCTACCTCCAAGCAGACGAGCGCTGGGGCGGGCTTTCGTATGCGGGCGAAGACCTGGCTGCTGCCGGCTGCGGCCTCACGTGCGCGGCCATGGCGTGGGAATGGCTCTACGGACAGGCATGCACGCCGGCGCAGATGCTGGGCTTCGTTGGCGAATCGTGCCTCACGGACGGCGTGAACGACATGGAAAAGTTCTGCCGTTGGATGAACGCGAACGACCAGGCTTTGGGCTACACGCCTATCCACGACAACGCCGATGACGCCTTGGACGAGGCGGCTGGCGGCTGGATGGTGTTTTGCAGCCTAACTGGCCAGCTCCGCGAAGGCGGCAAGAACTACGGCGGGCACATCGTCCTGCTTTGCGGATGGGACGGCGAGGCGGCGACCTTCCACGACCCCTACGAGGGCGTGGTGCGGCTGAGCCGCGAGCAGTACGAACAAGTTGATTGGGCTTATTTCATAGCGATAGGGAGCGCTGAATAGAATGAACGGAATCGACATCAGCAATTGGCAGAACGGTATCAACCTCGCGGCTGTCCCGTTCGACTTCGTTATCTGCAAGGCTACCGAGGGCACACGCTACGTGTCGCCCGACTGCGACCGCCAGATCCAGCAAGCGGTCGGCCTTGGCAAGCTCGTGGGCGTGTACCACTACGTCAACGGAGGTGATGCCGAGGCGGAGGCCGAGTACTTCTACGAGCACTGCAAGGGCTACGTCGGCAAGGCCGCGTTCTTCATCGACTGGGAGGAGCAGGGCAACAAGGCATGGGGCGACACGTCCTACCTCAAGGCCATGGCAGAGCGTTTGGCCGAGCTTCTTGGCGTGAGCATGGATCGCATCGGCATCTACGCCAGCAAGAGCGTGTTCCCGTGGAACCTCACCACGGCCAAGACGTGGGTGGCGCAGTACGCCGACATGAACCCCACTGGCTACCAGGACGCGCCGTGGAACGAGGGCGCTTACGACTGCGCAATCCGCCAGTACTCCTCGTGCGGGCGTCTGGACGGCTGGGCGGGCAACCTCGACATCAACAAGTGCTACATCTCCCGCGCCGAGTGGGAGGCAATGGCAGGCGGCTCCAACGGCGATCCCGACTCGCTTATCCACGGCATCGACGAGACGCCTGCGGCAGACCTCGCGGCAAAGGTGCTCGCGGGCGAGTTCGGCGACGGCGACGACCGCAAGCACGCGCTGGACAACCGCTACTCCGAGGTGCAGGCGCTCGTGAACCACATCCTCACGGCATCCGCCGAGGATCTGGCCGCTGAGACCTGGGCGGGCGATTACGGCAACGGCAGCCGCCGCAAGGCTGTTTTGGGGCCGCGCTACGACGAGGTTATGGCGGTCATCAACGGCCAGGCCGAAACCGAGCAGGTATACGTGGTGCAGAGCGGCGACACCCTTTCCGGAATCGCCTCAAAGCACGGCACCACGTACCAGGATCTCGCCGCCAAGAACGGCATCTCGAACCCGAACCTGATCTATCCCGGCATGCGCCTGGTTGTTTCCTAGGCCGCTCGTGGTATCCTAACGAAGATGATCGTGCCGACTGCGCACACCTCGGTTCGAGGAGATGCGCAAACGGTGCACCATTTAAATTAAGAAGCCCGTTACCCCCGCGGTGACGGGCTTTTTGCTACCGATATGCCGGGATTCGAACCCGACAGGGTGCGGAGCTGAGGAAACGCGCAAGCGTTTTCCAGCGCAGCACGCAAGGAGCGAAGCGACGCAGCGGAAGCGGGCGGCGCCAGCCGCACGCGGACATCCCGCTGGGGGCACCATTTGAATTGAAGAGCCCGTTACCCTCGCGGTAGCGGGCTTTTTGCTATCCATGTGCCGGGATTCGAACCCGGCAGGGTGCGGACCCCGGCATCATCGCAAAGCCAGCGGGCAAAAAATAGCAAATATGAGTACTGTTACCATTTTAGTTACAGCGATTTCATGCCTTCAGAAGGCGATTTAGCCGTCGGGCGTCCTACGGCGGAATAATTGCAGACGTTTATCGGCTAAGTACTTGGACATATATTGCGTAACACTACATATTTTGCAAATAAATAATGTTACAGGACTTGTGACAGTACTCATATTTGACGTTTTTTGCCCATAGCCCTTTATACCTAGGCACATCGGCGGCAAAACGGACTTCAAAGCGTCCTTCGCAAACAAAAACCGGGGCCCGCATGATGCGGACCCCGGCTCAATACCGTGACGATATGTCAGTTACGCCCTACACGTAGAACAGGATGTCGTCGTAGGTCGGGACCGGCCAGTAGTCGGCTGCCACGATCTCCTCCATGGCGTCCACGGCGGCACGCAGCGCATCCATAGCGGGAACGACCTCGTGCGCGTACACGTTGGCCTGCTCCTGGCCATCGAGGGCCTCAGCCTTCTGATGCACGGCGTCAAGCGCCTTGATGGAGTCGTTGATGGTGGTGATGCCGTTGCAGAGCTTGTTGAGCGTGTTCTGCTCGCACTGCATGGCGGCCTCAGCACCGGCAGCACGAATAGTCTCAAGGCCCTTAGCGACCTTGGTGGCATAGGCGGTAATGACCGGGCGATAGGTACGACGCGCCTCGCGAACCATCGTGGTGGCCTCGATGTTCATGAGCTTGTTGTACTTCTCGAGCTTGCAGTCGTAGCGGCACTGGGCCTCGGCCTTGGTCAGGACACCCGTCTCCTCAAAGAGTGCGATGGCCTTATCGGAAACAAAGGCGGGCAGGGCGTCGGCCGTGGTCTTGTTGTTGGCAAGGCCGCGCTTCTCGGCCTCGACGGGCCACTCATCGGAGTAGCCGTCACCGGAGAACAGGATGCGCTGGTGGTCGGTCAGGACCTTCTTGCAGTACTCGAGCGCAGCGTCCTGGAACTCATCCTCGGGCGTACCCTCGAGTGCGTCGGCGAAGGACTTGAGCGACTTGGCCACGGCGGCATCGAGCACCAGGTTGGAGTCGGAGACGTTCTGCTCGGAGCCGCAGGCACGGAACTCGAACTTATTGCCGGTGAAGGCAAACGGGGAGGTGCGGTTGCGGTCGGTGTTGTCCTGCATCAGCTTGGGCAGGGTATCGGCGCCCAGGTCGAGCACGCCGCGCGTGGCATGGACGGAAGCCTTGCCATCGATGATCTTCTCGACGACCTCGGTAAGCTGGTCACCCAGGAAGATGGACATAATCGCCGGAGGAGCCTCGTTGGCGCCCAGACGATGGTCGTTGCCGGCCGAGGCAACGGAGGCACGCAGGAGCTCCTGATAGTTATCAACGGCCTCGATCACCGCGGTGAGGAAGACGATGAACTGCAGGTTGTCGAGCGGGGTGTCGCCCGGATCGAGCAGATTCTCGGACTCGGTGCCAAGCGACCAGTTGTTGTGCTTGCCCGAACCGTTAATGCCCTCGAAGGGCTTCTCGTGCAGCAGGCAGACCAAGTCGTGGCGGGAGGCGATGAGCTTCATCTTCTCCATCATGACCAGATTCTGGTCGATGGCCTCGTTGACTTCGCCATAGACGGGGGCGAGCTCATGCTGGCAGGGAGCAACCTCGTTGTGCTTGGTCTTGGCAGGAATGCCAAGCGCCCACAGTTCATCGTCCAGGTCCTTCATATAGGCCGAGACGGTGGGGCGGATAGCGCCAAAGTAGTGCTCCTCGAGCTCCTGGCCCTTGCAGGGAGCAGCACCAAAGAGGGTGCGGCCGGTGATGACCAGGTCCTTGCGCTTGCGATAGGCGTCCTTCTTGATCAGGAAGTACTCCTGCTCGTCGCCCACGGAAGGAACGACCTTCTTGGGGGTCTTGCCAAACAGCGCCAAAACGCGCTTGGACTCACGCGAGAGCGCGGTCATGGAGCGCAGCAGCGGGGTCTTCTTGTCCAGAGCCTCGCCCGTGTAGGAGCAGAAAGCCGTAGGAATGCACAGGACATCGTCCTTGATAAAGGCGGGGCTGGTGGGATCCCAAGCGGTGTAGCCACGGGCCTCGAAGGTAGCGCGCAGGCCGCCGTTGGGGAAGCTGGAGGCATCCGGCTCGCCCTGGATGAGGTTCTTGCCCGTAAACTTGGTAATGGCGGTGCCGTCGTGGTTGGGCTCCAGGAAGCTGTCGTGCTTCTCGGAAGTAATGCCCGAAAGCGGCTGGAACCAGTGCGCGTAGTGCGTCGCGCCCTTGGAGATAGCCCAGACCTTCATGGCGTGGGCAACGGCGTTGGCCACATCCAGGTCGAGCGGCTCACCGCCCTCGAGGGTTGCAGCAAGGCGCTTCCAAATGTCCTTGGGGAGGTAGTCCTTCATGACTTCCTCAGAGAACACCATGGTCCCGAAGCGGTCAGTAAGTTCGGCCATACGGAACTCCCTTCGTATCGGCACCGCGTGAGAAGCGGTGTTGATTACTAACGAACGAGTCATAGATTAGGCTCGTCGTGTTTCCGCGACATTACCGTTATGTTGCTGTCACGAAACCAATCAATGAGGTTACCCTATCGAGGCGGCGTTGCCACCCTCAACAGCCAATCAACTGTATAAATTGCAGACCTCTCCCCATAGTTTAAGGGTAGTCAATTTGGGATGGGGCTCTATTAACTGGTATTTCGTATCAGATACCAGTCTTTATAGCCCCATCCTAGATTGACCGCTCTGTTATAAGAAATGCCGATAGCAAAGCATCTTTGATTGGTATCCCCGAATAACGAGTGAAACTCCACCGTGACACAGTGGTGCTGTAGAATCCTTACAACACATCACACTATTACGTATCTAGAGGAGCACGATATGCGCGTCGACGAGGATTTTAAGCAGGCAGCATCCCAGGGCACCGCGCCCGTTTCGTTTGAGATGTTCCCGCCCAAGGGCGAGCTCACCCTCGACACGGCTCGCGAAGTGGCAGGCAATCTGTGCAAGCTTTCGCCGAGCTTTGTCTCGGTCACCTGCTCGGCCGGCGGCTCGGGCAACGGCGCCACCACCGCCCCCATCGCGCATATGATTACGAGCGAATTCGATACACCCTCGGTGGCACACCTTACCTGCGTGGGCCGCTCGCACGCCGATATCGCCGCCAAGATCGACGAGTATCGCACCGCCGGCGTTGAAACATTCTGGCCCTGCGTGGCGATCTCCCTGCCGGCGCGACCGAGGACGACAAGCCCGCCTCCGACTACGCCTACGCCCGCGACCTCATCCCCGAGCTCGTCGACGCCGGCTTTTGCGTGGGCGCCGCAGCCTACCCCGAGGGCCACATTGCCTGTGAGGATCTCAACCTCTCGGTCGAACACCTCAAGCAAAAACAGGACGCCGGCGCGAGCTTCTTTGTGACACAGCTCTTCTTTGATAACGAGTGCTTCTACCGTTTTCGCGAGCTTGCCGACAAGGCCGGCATCACCGTGCCCATTACCGCGGGCATCATGCCGTTTATGGGCAAGTCGCAGATCAGCCGCATGGTCTTTATGTGCGGCGCGTCGCTGCCCTCCCCCGTCATCAAGATTCTCGCCAAGTACGAGAACGACCCCGAGAGCCTGCAGGCAGCCGGTGTAGATTATGCCGCCCGCCAGCTTTGCGACCTCAAGGAGCACGGCGCCGACGGCCTGCACCTGTACACTATGAACCGTCCTGCGATCGCCGCGACCATTATGGAGCGCCTGGGGTAATGGAAAAACCGCACATCGATACAATCGCTGTCGAAGTGCCGGCCGACCTTGCGTCGCCGGCGCTTTACCGTGTCGATGCTGCGCACCATCCCCGTGTCGACCGTGCCGAGATGCTGCGGTATCTGGGTTACGGCGGCCAGCAGATTGAGCCCGAACTGTCACGACGTATTGAGCTTGTCGTTGAACGTCTGGAACTGGACATTGAGCCCCGTGGCGTGCGCCGCGTATTTGCCATCGATGCCACGGGCGTGGACGAGCAGGACAAGCCTTGCATCCGCTTGGTCGGCACCAACGTTGAGCTGCGAGGTCGCGATATCTATCGTCATCTTAAGGACGCCCGCTTTGCCGCACTCATGGCGTGCACCCTCGGCATGGACGCCGAGCGTCGCCTGCGCACCACGGGAGCCCAACATCCCCTGGAGGGCGCCGTGCTCGACGCCGCGTGCTCCGCTTACGTGGAAGCCGCCGTTGAGCAAATGGACCAGCAGGTCAAGACGGACGCCGCCACACACGGGCTCGCCGGCAACTGGCGCTTTAGTCCCGGCTACGGCGACTGCCCGCTCTCGGCCCAGCGCTCGATCGTCAATGCGCTCAACGCCACGCGGCTCATCGGCCTGACCGTCACGCCCACCAGCCTGCTCATGCCCACCAAAAGCGTGACCGCGGTGATCGGCCTATTCGACGGCGAAGTCCACGACGCCCAGAGCCGCCCCACCTGCAATATCTGCCGCATGCGCGAACACTGCCGCTTCCGCGCCGCCCACACCACCTGCTATTCCAGCCATTAGGAGCCCCCGATGTTTACTCCGCTTATCACTCATGATTCTGACGGCACTGCATTGGCGGCACCCGTTGATGCCGCACGTCGCAACGGTGCCACGTACAAGACGCGCACGATCGACGATCTGCGCATTAAGGACGATCGCCTGCGTGCGGCCATCGAGGGCACGGGACACCTGCTGTTCGACGGCGGCATGGGCACCATGTTGCAGGCCGCTGGCATGAAGGCGGGCGCCCTGCCCGAGCTGCTCAACTTTGAGGAACCCCAGGTCATTACCGACATTCAGCGTCAGTACGTCGAGGCCGGCTGCGACGTGATCACCGCCAACACCTTTGGCGCCAACGCCCACAAGCTCGACGGTGCCGCCACCGTGGCAGACGTCTTTGCCGCGGCCGTCGCCTGTGCCCGCGAGGCCGGCGCCCGCTACGTCGCCGGTGACATCGGCCCCATCGGCGCGCTGCTTCGCCCCCTGGGTACCTTGAGCTTCGACGAGGCCTACGACCTCTTTGCCGAGGAAGTGCGCGCCGGCGTCGCCGCGGGTGTGGACCTCTTTATTATCGAGACTATGACCGACCTGGCCGAGATCAAGGCGGCCGTCCTCGCCTGCCGCGAGAACTCCGACCTGCCCGTCTTTGCCACCATGACCTTCGAGGAAGACGGTCGCACCTTCCTGGGAACGAGTCCCGAGGTCGCCGCCATCACGCTCGACGCCATCGGTGCCGACGTTTTGGGCATCAACTGCAGCCAGGGACCGGCCGAGCTACGAGGACTCGCCGCACGTATGCTCACCGTTACCGACAAGCCCATTATGGTGCAGGCCAACGCAGGACTGCCCCACGTGGACGACGACGGCAACACCGTCTTTGATATCCAAGCCCCCGAATACGCCGAGGCCGTCGCCGGCATGATCGCCGACGGTGTGAGCGTCGTGGGCGGTTGCTGCGGCACCACGCCGGCGCACATGGCGGCCTTGCGCACGCTTATCGATAACCACACGCCCAGTCCGCGCCACCGCAAGCCCAGTATGTCGGTCACGAGCGCCCAAACGGTCGTGGACCTTCCCTGCGACGGCCACAAGATCGCCGTCATCGGCGAGCGCATCAACCCCACCGGCAAAAAGCGCCTGCAGCAGGCCCTGCGCGACGGCGACCTGGACTACGTCGTGAGCCAGGGCATCAGCCAGCAGGAACAGGGCGCCGACATCCTGGACGTTAACGTGGGCCTGCCCGAGATCGACGAAGTCAAGATCATCCAACAGGCGACCGAACAGCTCCAGGGCTCCACGCTGCTGCCGTTGCAGATCGACTCCACCGACCCCGCAGCCGTCGAGGCCGCCGTGCGCCGCTACGCCGGCAAGCCCATCATCAACTCGGTCAATGGCAAGCAGCAGATCATGGATGAGATCTTCCCGCTGGTCGCCCACTACGGCACCAACGTTGTCGGCCTTACGCTCGACGAAGGCGGCATCCCCGATTCCGCCGAGGCTCGCTTCGCCATCGCCGAGCACATCGTGGCCGAGGCCGCCCGTTACGGCATCGGACCGGACCGCATCCTCATCGACTGCCTGGTCATGACCGCCTCGACCAATCAACGCCAGGCCGAGCAGATCCTGCGCGCCATGTCCCTGTGCAAGGAGCGTCTGGGCGTCAAATGCGCGCTCGGCGTGTCGAACATCAGCTTTGGCCTGCCTGCCCGCCCGCTGCTGGGCTCGGTCTTTTTGGCTGCCGCTTTTGGCGCGGGTCTGGACGCCCCCATCATGAACCCGGGCTCCAAGCGCTTTATGGATACCGTCTACAGTTATCGCGTCCTGAGCGTTGAGGACGAGGGCTCGACCGGATACATCGAGCGCTACGCCGGTTGGACCGATCCGTATAAGATCGCCGCAAACCCGGCAGCAGCTCAGGCCGCATCGAGTGATGCCGCGCCTGCCGCGGGCACCGCCGGCACCGACGGCAACGACGACCCGATTCGTCGCATGGTCGTCTCGGGCCGCAAAGGCGAGATCGCTGCCGAGACCGAGCGTCTGCTGGCAGACCACGACGCCATGGACCTCATCAACAATCACTTTATCCCCGCCCTCGACGAGGTTGTCATTCTCTTTGACCAGGGCAAGTTCTTCTTGCCGCAGCTTATGGCCTCGGCCGAGGCAGCGCGTGTGGGCTTCGACACCATCAAGCGCCTGATGCCCGCCGGCGAGATCGCCGACAAGGGCAAGATCTGCGTGGCCACCGTCAAGGGCGACATCCACGACATTGGCAAGAACATCGTCAAGATGCTGCTCGACAACTACGGCTACACCGTCTTTGACCTGGGCCGCGACGTCGATCCGCAGGAGGTACTCAAGACCGTCAAGGAGCGCGACATCAAACTCGTCGGCCTCTCAGCGCTTATGACTACCACGGTCGTCGCCATGGAAGAGACCATCAAGTTGCTTCATGCCGAGGTGCCGGGCGTCAAGATCATCGTAGGCGGCGCCGTACTCACCCCCGAATACGCCAAGCAGATCGGCGCGGACTACTACGCCAAGGACGCCGCCGAAAGCGCTCGCATCGCCGAAGAGGTCTTTGGGCAGTAACACAACGGAAACAACCGAGCACCAAAACGTGCCGCATGCGCCACTTGGCACGTGCGGCACGTTAGAATAGATAAGACTATGCTCGTTTTGGCAGATAGGAGCGCAAGGATGGCGATCACGCCCGCAGAAATCGCGGAAACCCGCGGCATGGTTGAGGAACAGAACCTCGACATCAGGACCATCACCATGGGTGTTTCGCTCATGGGTTGCGGCGACGAGAACCTCGACCGCATGTGCACGAAGATCTACGACCACGTGACGCACACGGCTGAGCATCTGGTCGAAACCGCCGAGAACCTCGAGCGCGAGTACGGTATCCCCATCGTCAACAAGCGCGTTTCCGTCACCCCGGTGGCGCAGATCGCCGCGTGCTGCAAGGATGAGGACCTCACCCCCATCGCGCACGCCCTCGACCGCGCGGCAGAGACGCTCGGCATCGATTACCTGGGCGGCTTCTCCGCACTCGTCCAGAAGGGCATCGGCGACGCCGACCGCCGCGTCATCCAGTCCATCCCCCAGGCGCTCGCCACCACGAGCCGTGTCTGCTCCAGCGTCAACGTCGCCAGCCTGCGCGCCGGTATCAACATGGACGCCGTGCTCATGGCCGCCCAGACCATCATCGATGCCGCCAAGCTCACGGCCGACCAGGACTCCGTCGGCGCTTCCAAATTTGTCTGCTTTGCCAACATGGTCGAGGACTCCCCGTTTATGGCGGGCGCCGTCCACGGCGGTGGCGAGGCCGACGCCGTCATCAACGTAGGCGTTTCGGGCCCCGGCGTTATGGCCGCAGCCCTGGAGACGCTGCCCGATTCCGCATCGATGATGGAGGTCGCCGAGAAGATTAAGCAGACCGCCTTTAAGATCACCCGTGCCGGCGAGCTCATGAGCCGCGAGGCCGCCCATCGTCTGGGTGTCGAGAAGGGCATTGTCGACCTGTCGCTGGCTCCCACGCCTGCCATCGGCGACTCCGTCGCGCGCATCCTCGAGATCATCGGCGTAGGCACCTGCGGTGGCCCCGGCACGACCTGCGCGCTCGCCATGCTCAACGATGCCGTCAAGAAGGGCGGCGTCATGGCCAGCTCCAGCGTGGGCGGTCTCTCGGGCGCTTTCATTCCCGTGTCCGAGGACGCCGGCATGATCGCCGCCGTCGAGGCCGGTGCGCTTTCGCTCGAGAAGCTCGAGGCCATGACCTGCGTGTGCTCCGTTGGCCTGGACATGATCGCCATCCCCGGCGACACTCCGGTCGAGACCATCGCCGGCATCATCGCCGACGAGATGGCCATCGGCGTCATCAACAACAAGACCACGGCCGTCCGCGTGATTCCCGCCATCGGCAAGGGCGTGGGCGACTGCGTCGAGTACGGCGGCCTGTTCGGCCGTGCGCCCATCATGCCGGTGAACCCCAACGCCGGCACCGTGCTTGCCCACCGTGGTGGACGCTTCCCGGCGCCGCTGAACTCGCTGAAGAACTAGCTGAGGGGGACTGGCGAGGAGCCCCGGGGAGGGCAAATATATAAGGTCGCCTGCTCGAACAGTCCTGACTCGCACGGAGAGCACATTAAG
>DBFABM010000063.1:0-2887 GCA_048194085.1 Collinsella aerofaciens | reverse complement strand
GAGCTGACCGTCGGGAACCCCTCAGATGAGCCGCAGGCTGAGCAGTTGGGTATCGGAGGGCCTGCGGCTCGCGATGATGCCTCCGCAGGCGCTCTCTCCATCCTGACGGGAGGTGCGCGATGACTGCCGGCGTCCTCGATGTGCTCATCGCCGGCAAGCTCGCAGGAACCCTTTCCCAGGACGGGGCCGGCTCGCTTTCCTTCGCCTACGAGAGGGGCTACCGCGGCGTTCCGCTGTCGTCGTCCATGCCGCTTTCCACCAGGTCCTACCGTGACAAGGTCGTACTGCCCTACCTCTGGGGGCTTTTGCCGGAGGACCCGGCCGTGAGAAGGCATGTCGCCGCCGACGCCGGCATCTCTCCCAACAACCCCTTCGCGCTCCTCGGCGTCATTGGCCTGGACTGCCCCGGCGCGGTGCAGTTCGTCCCCCAGGGTTCCGACGCCTACCGCGATGAGCGCCTTGTCGCCGTGAGCGACGCCGAAATCGCCCGGAGGCTGGCCACGGGTCGCCAGGATGGCGCCGGCTGGATCGCCAGCAACGAGCATTGGAGCCTCGGCGGCCAGCAGAGCAAGTTCGCCTTACGGCGCATGGATGGCAAGTGGTACTCCTGCGAGGGCTCTGCGGCAACCACCCACATCCTGAAGAGCGGCGTGCGCGGACTGGCCCATCAGGCGCTCAACGAGTACGTCTGCATGCGGCTTGTGGCAAGCCTAGACGTGCCTGCGGCAAGCGTCGAGTATCTGGAATTCGAGGGCGAGAGCGGCGTGGAGCCCGCCATCGTCATCGAGCGCTACGACCGCTTGGTCGAGGGGTGTTCCTATAGTTTTGTCAATTGATTTGTTGGCGAATTTCGCTCGATGGGGACAATGCTGCCGCGGGCCCCGTAAGGGGCCTGCGCTTTTTCTTTTCCAATCGGCTCGCTAGGCCGAGTACGGGACCTTGTCCCGCATAATCGCGTAGATCACCTTGAGCCGCTTCCTCGCAACGGCCTTCAGGGCCTTGCCGTGCGGCATTCCTCTGTCGCGGCAGCGCGCGTAGTAGCCGCCCCATCGGTTGCGGCTGCGCGCTAGGCAGTTGCACGAGAATACGAGCAGGTTCTTCAGCCTCTTGTTGCCCTGCCGCGACGCCGACACCGACGATATCGACGTGCCTGACCGCCGGTTGCGCGGCGCCAGCCCGCAGTACGAGGCCAGCCTGTCGTGGCTCGGGAAGTCGGCTATGTCTATGGATATGACCAGCTCGGAGGCCGTTCGCGGCCCTATGCCGGGCACCGTGAGCAGGCACCTGTACGTCTCGTCGGCGGAAAGCAGCGCCGATATCTCGGAGGTCAGCGACTCGATCTCGGCGGCGTTCTCCGATATCCTTCGCGCGAGCAGCCGGACGGCGCGGTCCTCGCAGGCGACGGCCGCCGGGTGCGGCCTGCTCGACGATCCGACGGATTCGACCAGCGCAGCCACCTTGGCGCGCCCGCAGCCGCGCGTGAGCGCCCCGACGGCCTGCGGCGACGCCTCGGATATCGACCACGGGCCGCCGACGGCGGCCATGAGCTTGAGGGTCGCCGGGTCCGAGAGGTCGGCGTGCGCCTCGAATTCCGGGCACGACTCGAGCAATATGCTGCGGAGCCTGTTCTTGCTGCGCGTGTTCTCGCAGGTCAGGAAGTCCCTTTGCGCGGCGAGCGACCTGGCCGCCTCTATTTCCGGCGGCCTGTCGGCCACCGGCAGCAGCGCGTCGGGTATGCCCAGCGCCGTCTTCGCGATGACCATCGCGTCGCGCTCGTCGGTCTTGGCGTCGCCGGCGAACAGCCTCGACGCGCCGTGAGCGGCGAGCCCGGGCAGGTACGCGCGCGGCATCCCAGCGAGCCTGGCGCGCGAAAGCGCCAGCGACCCGATGTTGCGGACCTGGTCGACGACGACCAGCGCGCCCGGGTACTGCGCATAGAGCCCGTCGATGGCGTTTTCCCTGTTCAAGACAGGCTTGCTTGCCAGAAGCTCGCCCTCGCGCGTGACCACGCACGCCCAGTGCGACGACTTCCCGACGTCGAGCCCTATGACGATTTCCGGCCTGGCGGGTGGTGCCATGGTGGTATCCTCCAATCGGTAGGCCGATCGGAAGCCCTCCCCTCGACACCCACATTACCTGGCCGTGGCCCCCGGGCCCGGCAGTTTCCTATCAGTCGTTCGGAGCGGCGAGCGTCCTCGGTGGCAACACCCCCCGGGCCCTCGAGGGGCAGGGGCACGCGGCCATCCGGGGACGCCCGATCGGCGGCCCCTCGGGGCTTGGCCAAACTGTAGGCCATGCGCCGAATGCTCGCCACCGAAGTTCATCGATGGCTTATCTCAGACTGTAATGGGGTATACTCACAGCTGTATTTGCACAACTAAAGCAACCTGCATCTAGTTTCGGGCTTCTTTTATGTCGTGAGACGTCGAAGCTCCCCGCCATTATTTACCGGCTGTTTGCGAGTGAAAGTTCGGTTCTATGGCACGGTTGATAAACATAATTACCTGGTTGTTTATAGGAATCTCGTTAATTCTAACGGCTCTTTTCACCATCCCGTCGCTTTTTGGCTACATGCCCTACGTGGTGCTTTCGGGCTCTATGGAACCGGTGTACCCGGTGGGCTCTTTGATCTATGTGGCGCCCGTCGATGCCAACTCGCTCGAGCCGGGTGACGCCATCACCTTCGATCGAAACGATGCCGTGGTTACCCATCAGGTGTACGAGGTAAACGCCGATTCCAAAACCGTCATGACCCAGGGCGTTGCGAACGTCGACTCCGATGGATCCATCATGCACGACGTCGAGCCCGTCTCGTTTTCCCAAGTTCTGGGAACTCCCGTTTTCTGTATTCCATATCTAGGCTATGTGAATGTGTTCTGCACTACCA
>DBFABM010000053.1:0-14663 GCA_048194085.1 Collinsella aerofaciens | reverse complement strand
AGCCAGGACAGTTCATTCTCACCGGATCTGCGACGCCGCGAGCCGAGAACCAGCCGATGCACAGCGGTGTGGGTCGAATCGCCCGTTTGCGGATGGATACCATGACGCTTTTCGAGCTCGGTATTTCGTCGGGAGCGGTCTCGCTTGGTGCGCTGCTCGATGGAGATTCCGTTGCGGCGTCACTCGGATCCATCGCCGGTATCGCCGGTATCGCGGATTTGCTCTGCCGCGGCGGTTGGCCCCAAGCGGTCGGTAAGACAACTGCCGACGCAATGCGGATAGCCGCCGCCTATATTGACGGTGTTTGCGAGTCTGACGTTTCGAGGGCGGATGGAGTGAAACGCGACCCGGTTAAGGTAAGGGCTTTGCTCTCGTCGCTTGCACGCAATGAATCGACTCTTGCCGGCATGAGGTCCATCGAAAGGGATTTGGGTGTTGACGTCTCAAAGAATACGATTACCGGCTACATGGACGCGCTGCGCCGTATCAATATCGTCGACGATGTCCCCGCGTGGCATCCGGCTCTCAGGTCGCCGGTGAAGTTGCGGCAGGGCGCGAAGCGGCACCTTGCGGACTCATCGCTCGCCGTCGCCCTCATCGGTGCGGATCCGGAGTCGTTGTCATCCGATCCGAAGACCCTTGGCTTGCTCTTCGAATCCCTTGTGCTGCACGATCTCAAGGTTTACGCGGCGGCCAGCGATGCGACCGTATCTCACTACCACGACGCTGACGACCTAGAGGTCGACGCGATTGTCCATCGTCGTGACGGCTCGTGGGTTGCCGTTGAGGTTAAGCTCGGGAGCCCCCAAGTCCCAGAGGCAGTGGAAAATCTGCTTCGACTTGAGCGAAAGCTGGTCGATCGCGGGGAGAGGCCGCCTGCGGCGAAACTCATCGTCATCGGGTTTGGTATGCCGGCTCACGTAACTAGCGAAGGCATCGTTGTTGCTCCGGTCGATACGCTCGGAATCTAAATTATTGTTATTTGCATTTCCAGAAATCCTCTATCTAGACGCCTCCTAGAGGATTTCTGGAAACAACCGGTATTTTGATCTGGGCTACGAAAGGTTACGGGTCCAGATTCCGTGCTGCGTGGAGCCGGTGATTTTGTATCCGTGGCGGTCGATTCACGCCGCAAGCCTGTCCCAGTCGATGCGTTTCCAGTTGCCGCCCGGCGCGTGGTTCACGATGAGCCCGCCGGCGACCATGAGCGCGTGGTTGCGTGCCTTGCGCGCCTCGCGCGCGAGCGCCCTCTTCTTGTCCGAAATCTGGACCTCGGCCTGCTTCTTCTTGCATTGAAGCCTGAACCAGGTTCAGCTGGCATGGTTAAAAACGGGGGCGACGCTTTTGCGTCGCCCCTCGTCCCGGCCGGGTTGCTTTAGTTGTACACGCGGTAGTTACACTTGAACTGGGTTATGTGTCCATAGTGGGAGCCGTACCAACCCGATGTATAGCTGATTGCCTCTGCGCCTAGATATTCGTATCTCTTGTTGTAGCGAAGCTCACGGTAGGTCGTGTCGTACTCTGCTACGTAAAACGCGTCTCCAGAGAAGGCTTTGTACCGGTCCTTAACCGTCGAAGCCATGTACGCGGGTTCGACATCGCCTTTCTCCCCGTTGAGCGCATAGACGGGTGCCGCGATTCCGCATAAAGCCGTTGCCACGAGGATGGCGTAGACAGCCATGCGCGACGCATTGGACTTCAGCTGTTCAAATAGTTTCATGTCATTAACCTCCCTCGTATGTATCGAGGTATTCCTGCTTGAGCGTCTGCGAGGACGACTCGATCTTCTCCACGAGCGTGCCGGCCTCGATGAAGTAGAACGAGTTGGTGAGGTCTGCCAGGTCGTCGAGCAGGTGGCTTGAGATGAGCACGCTGCGTCCCCGCGCCACCTCGCTGCGCATCGCGTCGCAGGAGGTTTTCCGCTTTCCCGGATCGAGGCCGTTCAGCGGTTCATCGAGGATGAGGTACGGGCAACCGGTCGATATCGCCATGGCAAGCTTTACCTGCTGCTTCATTCCTGTCGAGAGTTTACGGGTCGGCTTGTCGAGATATGGGGAGATTCCGAGGGAGTCGCAGAGCGAGTCGATGTCGGCGGCCGATTTCCACGCCTCCCTAACGAAAGCAAGGTGCTCGATGGCCGATAGCGTGGGGTGGAGATCCGCGCTGCCCGAAGAGCTCAGGTAGACGAGTTCTGCAAATTCGGCTGATCGACGTTGGCAGATTCCGTCTGCCGCCAGGCTTCCCGAGCGGATGCGGGTGGGAAATTGGCCCGACAGCGCTTCAAGAAGGGTGGTTTTCCCCGAGCCGTTGGGGGCAACGAGGCCCGCCGCCGTTCCCGGGCTCAGGAAAAGCGACCCGATTGAAAGTATCGTCGTACTCCCGTATCCCACGCTCGCGTCTAGAAGCTCGAGCCCATGGTGCTTTTTCGCGGGTCCGGCCTGCTTGGGCGACCTTGCCGCAACGGCGCCGACCGCAAAAAGGACCGCGACGTATGCCAGGGCCACGGCAAGCATCGATGCACCGCCCGAACCGGAGCCGATGAATTCTGTCGGGAAGCATCCCACGTAGCCCGTTGCCTCGATAGGCGAGAATACGGGCAGTGGCAGGAGCCCGAGCACGGCATTATGCCCTAGTGCCGAATCGGACAGTAACGGGAATGCCGGGGCCGCGACAAGCAGCGCTGAGGCAAGGGGGCCCGCGAGGACGCGCCTCGTTGCGGTCGATAGGACGACGGAGCAAACGGATATCAAGGTTCCGCCCGCGAGCAGCGCGAGAAGCAGGGTCGTGAAGACGTCTCCCGCGGTCGTGGTAGTGAGCGCGCCGTCATGGAAGAAGGCGATCGGGTACCCGATCTGCCCGAATCCGTTTAGGGCCAAGGCGTAAATGCCCCCGGGTGCGAGGCCGGCGAGGAGCATCGCGGTCCCCGCGCCGATTATCGAAAACACGGTCTGGATAAGGCGCCGGAATTTGGGCACGGGCGCCTTCGCCGCCAGGGTCGCGGGCCTTGTGGCGCCGAGCACGAGTATCGACGAGAGAAGGAAGGGGATGAAGGGAAGGAAGGACGGCGCCTGGGCAATGGCGTAGGGCAGGAAGGAGAGGAATGGCAGGTCGTTTGCGGAGGCCGGGATATCCGTGATGCCGGAGCTGCTCAGGGCGCGGCAATATGCGAGCGCCGCGTCATTGGTCTCTCGGTCTCCCACGATGGACCCGGATTGGAAGCCTTCGCCCATGAGCGCGTAGTAGCTCTCGGCAGAGTCGAGAAAGGCGGCGTCGGTTTGAGCGGCGAGGGCGGCGTTCGCGTATCTTGCAAGCTCAGCGTCATCTTGCTGCTCTGGCGATAGGTCTGTGCCGCCGGCTTGGGGCGCGCGCGTATTGAATGCGTCGACAAAGCCCTGCATGCCCTGCTTCATAAAGAAGGGCCCGTAGATGGGTGAATTGAACGCAATGGGGACGGAGAAGGCTACAGCGAGAACGAGCGTACAAATCCATACGGCCCTGTCTCTTAGGATTAGTTTGAGAAGAAGTCGACAGTACATTTAGAAGCACCTACGTTCCTCAAAGCATCGTTAGATTGATAATGACAGACCGAATGAAGATGCGTGCGACGGGGGCGAGGCGAATGGCTGAGCGGTATCGATATGCGGGTTCAACGGTATCACATTGGCCACATAGATTTTTAACTTGCATTTCTACCCGCCCTTTTCGTAGAGTCGCCGATACGTGCTTAGCGCACCCTCGGCGCGTCCGGCAGGCTTTGCGAAATGGGATCCAGGAGACTTCGGCGCAGCATCATCTTGCGGAATGCTTCTAATGAGCCTCCCATCCTTCAAAAACAGAATCTCATCGCACAGCCTATCGACCGAATCCAAGATGTGGGATGACATGATGATGCACGTACCAGAATCGGCCAGCTTCCTGAGAATCTCGGAATGCAAGTCCACCCTGCTGGGGTCGAGCGCGTTCATGGGCTCATCTAATAGAAGGTACCGCGCGCCCGTCGCATACGCAATCGCCAGGGTAAGCTGCTGCTTCATGCCCTGGCTCAGAGTGCGGATCCTCATCTTCGCGAACCCGCCTATCTGCGTTTGTTCCACTATCTCTTCGATATCGCGAGCATGCGGCCACATATCGCAAACCATCTTGAGGTGATCTTCCGCACGCAATCCGGGATACAGCAGCGTCCCCTCACCAGGTGCATAGAAGATCATAGAACGGACCTCTCTCGCACCCGTACCCTGCACCTCATCCAGAACGATGCTCCCGTCCACGCGAGGACCCGGCAAACCTGCCATCGCACGCAGCAACGTCGTCTTTCCATGCCCGTTCGGAGCGACGAGACCGTAGACCGTACCCGGGGCAAACTCAGCGTTCACCGAATCTACGAGCACCTTCTTTCCATAAGAGATCGTCAGCGTTTGAAGGTCAATCATCGAGATCATCCCCTTTCGATCTTTGGAACACTCAGGCGCACCATCAACGGAGATACGGCGCCCAAGACCACCAGCAGAGCGCCCGATGCGCCGACGACCTCTCCAAAAGGCATCGCGTTCGTCCCTCGCCCAAGGAACCCAATCGTCCCCACCTGGGAAGCGGGATCAAACGAGGCGAATGGAGCCAGCAGCGCGACGCCCATGCCCACGCTTTCAACATGAGCGCTCAACGAACCCAACACCAAGAGAACCGCGCAAACCATTCCGGTGACAACGGGGTTGCGGCTAATCGCTGCTGTCAACGCAGCGACGACGGAAATCACGCCGTATGCCATGACCAGCAACGGAATACTGCACAACACCGCCTCCCCCACCGTGGACGTTGTCGAAGCTCCCGCCCGAATGAGAGCGACGGGATACTCCGATCCACCCGCACCGTTCTTAATCACGGACACAACGACAGCGGGAACCATCGACACCAAAAGCAGCACCAAGCCAAGCAGGAGAGCCAGCGCAACAGCCGTCAGAAAACGCACATGCGCTGTTGCGGGGATCTGGAGAACCAGAAGGGAACGACACTGCAGGTGGGTGCACGCGAGCGATGTGACAACCACGGGCAACAGCAAAAATAAGGAGGGAAGCGCTGCCTGGAGATACGAAAGGAGGATTAATGGGGGCATCTTCGTACTTAACTCGTAAACCTTGGGGTCCGGCAAGCTCGCGATCGACTCAAGCAGAAGGGCGCGCGCCTCCGCACGAGAAGGAGTCTCCGGCTCGATTCCGATCGATCGCAGGAGAGTCGCATCTGCCGCGCCCAGCTCACCTCGAGCGCGCTCGTACGTCGCAAGGCTTCGAAACCCCTCCGCAGGCATAGGCGCGTACACGAAACCCGAAAGAGCATCCCGCATGTCTTCCAGGGCCGCTTTGCCCTCGACGTCCATATTCGCAGCGTTCTGCTCTAGATACCGATCTATTGAACGGAGCTCCCCATCCCTATACCGAACAGCGGAAACGTTATCAGCGTCAGGAAACATCTCGACCAGAGCCGGGGCCAGCATCGTCGTCGACATTGCAATCGCGCATACGGCGAGGGTAGGAGAACGCAGGAGCAGTTTCCCCATCGTTCTTACGTATGCAACGGCGGAGGCACAAGCGCTCGAACGAGTTGCCGTTCTCGATGCAGTGAAGGAACCTCTCTCAAGACAAATCGGGGATATCGGGCACGCGCAGCCGCTCTTTCCAGCAACGCAAAGCAGGCTAATTGCCAGCACCTCGATCCCGATTGCGCATACGAGGGCAATCGCGCCACGCTCGAAGCAAAGTCCAGGCAGATTCACTATCTGCGTTGTCGGGTACGGGCTATAGGCGCCGACGGTCAACTCAGTGTTCGCATACGTAAGGGGATTCAACAGGGCGAACTCACGTAAAGCGATGGATCTTCCGTAATACCCGGGAACCATCGTCACCCCCATCAGGGCACATACGAACACGATTCCAAGCGTAGGGTTATTGGCAATCTTCACGGCAAGGTGAACGACAAGCGAGATGAACGCTGCCACCAAGAATTGCAAGATGGCCGTCTGCGCGAACACCAGCCAAGCCGGTTTGATAACCGGAGTCGCATATTGAATGTAGCCTATCGGATAGAACGGCGAGCCCGGGCCATTCTTCACAAGCGCGGCGATTATCCCTGGAAGATTGATGGCGAGGACGGCAAGCATTGCAAAAACACTCGCCCATACGCTCGATGCAACAAGTCTACCCAGCTCGCCCATCGGTGCCTGGATGATGAGCTTTTCACGTTTGTTAAGACGCGCGGCAAGGAACGAGACGGCAACGGCCGTTGCGACCCATAGCAAGTACTCCTTCGATCCGTCATAATAGGTGTACTCTCCATCCGATATCTGCAGAAACGGAAGTAGGGGAGAGAGCGGTGCCAAGATAAGACGTCCCGCGGCAAGAGGGTACAGAAGCGCGGGCATGCTTGATGAAGAGGTATAGACACCGTCCTCCCCCGCATTCACAAGCGCATCCGCATAGGATGCTGACAATTCCTGCTCAACACGGGTTATTCCCGACTCGAGGTATTCGACCCGTCCGTCGATGCCAGCCGCGCTCCTGAAGACGGGCAGAGCACAAAGAACCATCAACGCAACAACGACAACACAGAGCGACCTGGAGGAGAGAAGCGACCTAAAGATCGCCTTCGAGATTTTGAGCATATTCATCGCCAACCTTAACCTCATCCAGTCGGAACAGAGGGGCCGAACAAAATGCTCGGCCCTTATTACTTGCCGGCAAAGTCAATTTAACATAAACTGTTAAAAAGTAACCTGAGTTTTTTAAATTCTTCGGAGGTTATTATGAGTTCCGACAATCGCACTCCCCGGCTTCATTCCTTCCGCATCGCATGTGCGATAGCCTCTGCGACCCTTTGCGCCACCGCCATCGCACAAGTGGCGTTCTCCTTAAAGCCAGCAATCGAAATGCTCGACAACCCTGTAATTGCAGACTCCCCCGCGTATCCAGCCCTTGCGATCTCGACATTGGTCCCTGCCGTCATCGGTATCGCTACGACCATCCTCAGCGCCGTTCTCGTGTGGACGATCAAGAGCGGAGACCCCTTCAAGAAAGGGTCTGCGACATGCTTGAAGGTGCTCGGCATTCTCTTCGTTGTTCAAGCTGCCACCAGCCTCTACGCCGGCTCACTCAAAACCTCCGTTTCGATGTTTGGCGGCGAGGGGGCCGTCGGCGCCCAAGAGATCGCTTCATCATTCGATTGGACCTCTCTGGTTCTCGGCATCGTCCTGTTCATGCTTTCCCAGCTCTTCTTGTACGCCCGAGAGCTGTACCTCGACTCCGACGAGATTGCGTAAGGAAACGCCATGCCCGTAATTGTTCGCCTCGACAAGATCATGGCCGAGCGAAAGATTTCCTCGAACGAACTTGCCGAAAGGATTGGAACCACGCCCGTGAACCTGTCCCGTATTAAAAAAGGGCATATTCGCGGCATTCGCTTCAACACACTCGAGCAGCTATGCCTCGCCCTTCGTTGCCAACCCGGAGACCTTCTCGAAGTCATGAGCGAAGAGGATGCCCGAAAGGAGTTCGGACTCGATTGGTCCGCCGAGGATTAGAGGGCGGTCGTACTCGCCCTGCACACGGGGATGCGAATCGGCGAGGTCTGCGGCCTTCGGTGGTGCGATGTGGATTTCGAGACGGGCCTGATCTCGATCAGACACTCGGTGGCGTACGCGAAGGGAATGGGTTCGTTTATCAAGGACACCAAGACCCATGACGCCAGGGGTATCCCCATCGACCCGGTCGGCCTACTCCCCTTCCTGAAGGAGACCCACGAGATCGACTGCGGAAAGCTGCGCTTGCGCGGCCTTACCGGGGCGGTCGAGATCGGGGACTGCTACATCCTGTCGGAGCCGGGCGCGACCTTCGCGACGACAAGCTATATCCGCAGGGCGTTCAAGACGTTCTCGGAGACCAACGGCCTCATGGGCACCAACGACGAGCTGATCACGTTCCACGGCCTTCGCCACACGTTCGCAACGCAGTGGATCCGCCAAGGCGGCGATATCAAGGCGCTCCAATCGATCCTCGGCCACAAGGACGCCATGGCGACGCTCAACGTCTACGCCGACATCGAGCCCATCTCCAAAATCCATAACATGCTGCGCGCCACGCCGTGCCTTTGGCGCGGGTACCTCGGGCCGAGGGTCGATCCGGGTCCCATGTTCCAACAGAGGATCCAGGAGTCCATCGAGACGCTCCAGGCGTTCGGCTACGGCATCACCGAGCCGGACGACCGAAATATCGCCATACGCGACGTGAAGACGAACAGTTGGCTCTAGCTCACCGAGTACGCGGCAGTGCTGGGCCCATCCCAACTGAGGTCACGGTGGTCCGATAGGGGCGCCGCCCGCGGCATGCGCCGCGAAGCGGTATCCCCTACCGAAGGGCGGGGATGCCCTCCGCTTCCAGTTCGGAATCAGCCGTCGGAGGCGTTCGGCTGACTGCGGGAACGGCCTGTCCGCTCAATGTGTTCGGCTGAGATCGGAAATCAACCCAACACGAGCCGGACACGCGCCAGACGGCTCTTCCCCGTACGGCCTTCCCCCTTACGCTCATGTTGCAGGCATGTAACGCCGCAGCGAGCGCGCCTTTTTTGCGCCAGACAGGTACAATGATGAACACTGTACCGTAGCGGAGCGCCCCGCGCGCACCGCAACCACGCGAAAGGGTTTCCCATGGCCGAGATCTCGTCCTCCCGCATCGTCATCACCGTCCTTGGCAAGAACCGCCCCGGCATCGTCGCCGGCGTCACCCGCGTTTTGGGCGAGGCCAACGTCGACATCCGCGACATCACGCAGTCCATTATCGAGGACATCTTCACCATGACCATGCTGGCCGACACCGCCGAGTCCAAGCTCGACTTCGCCGAGCTGCAGAAGGCGCTGGCCGAGGCCGGCGAGCTTTCGGGCGTCAACGTGTCCATCCAGCGCGAGGACGTCTTTAACTTTATGTACCGCCTGTAGCGAACAAGCCGCTCGGGGCAGCTTGACGTCATATCGTCCAAGCGCGCGGCCCCAAAGCGGACCGGAGAGGAGCGCGCATGGCCTACGACGCCAAGAAAATCTACTACCGCTTCGACGATCACCTGAGCCGCCTGGTTCTGGATTACGAGGCGAGCCGTCAGATTTCGCCCGAAAGCGAAAACCTCTACCACGGCCTGCCGACCGCCCCGTACGACGAGGACCTGTTCGTAGAGCACAACGTCAAGCGCGGCCTGCGCAATGCCGACGGCTCGGGCGTGGTCGCGGGCCTTACCCGCATCTCGGACGTGCACGGCTACAACAAGGTCGACGGCAAAGTCGTGCCCGATCAGGGCAAGCTCACGCTTCGTGGCTACAGCATCGAGGATCTGGTCAACAACGCCCAGGCCGAGAACCGCTACGGCTACGAAGAGGTCGCCTATCTGCTCATCACGGGCTCGCTGCCCACCAAAGAGGAACTCGACGGTTTTTGCGGACGCCTGGGTGCTTTTAGGCACCTGAGCGACGAATACGTCCGTGAGTTCCCCATGACCACGGTGTCGTCGAGCATCATGAATGTGCTTCAGCGCGCCGTGCTGCTGCTCTACGCCTTCGACGCCGAGCCCGACGCCATTACACCCGAGCACGAAATCGACGTCGCCATCTCCATGCTCGCCCGTCTCCCCCGCATCGCCGCCTTCGCGCATATGGCCTCGGTCGCCAAGCGCCGCGGCTCCGAGGTTCATGTACCGCACCCCACACCCGGCCTCTCCACCGCCGAGACCATCCTGCAGGTGCTGCGCGGCGGCATGGCATTCACCCGCGATGAGGCCATGCTGCTCGACGTGATGCTCATGCTGCATGCCGAGCACGGCGGCGGCAACAACTCCACGTTTGCCTGCCGCGTGCTGTCCTCCTCGGCCACCGACCCGTATTCCGCCTACGCCGCGGCCATCGGCTCGCTCAAGGGCCCGCGCCACGGCGGCGCCAACGCCAAGGTCGTGTCCATGCACGAGGACATCCGTGCGCATGTCTCCAATTGGGAGGACGAGGACGAGGTCGCGGCCTACCTGGGCAAGATCCTCGACAAGCAGGCCTTCGACGGCACGGGTCTCATCTACGGCATGGGCCACGCCGTCTATACGCTGAGCGACCCTCGTGCCGAGGTGTGCCGCCGTTACGCGCGCACGCTTGCCGCCAAGAAGGACTTGGGCGAGGAGTTCGCGCTCATCGAGCGCATCGAGCGCCTGGCCCCGCAGGTGATGCGCGACCACGGCATGACCAAGCCTATCTGCGCCAACATCGACCTGTACACGGGCTTTATCTACAAGATGCTCGGCGTGCCCGAAACGCTCTTTACGCCGCTATTCGCCGTCGCCCGCATGGCCGGCTGGTCGGCGCACCGCATGGAAGAGCTCTTCTGCGCGCACCGCATCATCCGTCCGGCATACCGTCCGGTGATCGAGCCACTGGAGTACAAGCCGCTCGCCGACCGCTAGGACGCGGACCGTTATAGAACTCGAGCGTGGCCAGGGCATCACCGCCCTCGGCCACGCTTTTTATGCCAGTAGAAAGGGCTGCATCAAATGATTGTGTTTTCCGATATGGATGGAACACTGCTGACGAGTGATAAGCAGATGAGCGATGCCACTTGGGCAATGCTCGACGAGCTCGCACGTCGTGGCATCGAGTTTGTTCCCTGCACGGGGCGTCCGCTGTCGGGCATCTTTGAGCCCATTCTCGCCCATCCCGCCGTGCACTACGCGGTCTGTGCCAACGGCGCCAGCGTCTGGCAGCTCGACGAGGATACGCCCACCGACGCCTCGCGCGCCACGTGCATCTTGAGCCGTCCGCTCGACCGCGCCATCGCCCACCGCGTCCATAGCATTGCAGCCGGCCACGATGTGACCTTCGATATCTTCGCGGACGGGCAGTGCTTCCTCCCCCGCTCGCTCTACACGCGCCTGGACGAATTCTGCGGTGGCGACCCCCACATCGCGGCTTCGCTCAAGCGCACACGAACACCGATCGACATGGATATCGACAGCAAGATCGACGAGGTCGAGACACTTGAACGCATCGCCATGTACTGGCACGACCCGGCCGATCGCGACGCCATCGCGGCGGCGCTCGACACGCTCGGAGGCATTGAGGTCACGCGTTCTTACGCCATGAATATCGAAGTCATGGGTGAGGGCGCCACCAAGGGGACGGCTCTCACGTGGCTATGCGACCACCTGGGCGAGCGTCTCGCCGACGCCTGGGCGTTCGGCGACAACATCAACGACATCCCCATGCTGCAGGCAGCGGGCCACGGCATGGCAATGATCAACGCCGAGTCCGAAGACCGCGACGCCGCCGACGCCATCACCGAGTTCGACAACGACCACGACGGCGTCGCCCGCACCATCATGGCCGCTCTCGCTTAGTCATTGGGGACGTTCTTAAACGACTAGTCGTTGGGGACACTCTTCGCAAAAAGCTGCAAGGACTGTCCCCCACTGCCGGCAGAAAAAGAACGTCCCCATCTGCCGGATTAGGAGAAACTCTCCAGCACGCGACGGAGCTCACGTTGAACGGCGTGGTCACGGTTACAACCCACCACGCGATCGGCCACCGCCTTGAGCGCGGGGCGCGCATTTTCCATCGCGCAGCCCGTGCCGACAAAGCGAATGATCTCGTAGTCGTTCATCGAGTCGCCAAACGCCATGACCTCGTCGCGTTCGACGCCATAGTGCTCCATGAGCTGCTCGATTCCCGAGGCTTTCGACACACCGGGCTGCATGGCATCGATCCATGCGTTTCCAGAAGGCGCAAAGGTAAAGAGCTGGCCAAGCTCGCGCTGCAGTACGTAGGCACTGTCCATAACGGCACAGTCATCGCAAAAGATACTCGCCTTGATGATATTTACGCTGGGATCGGGCAGCTCCCAAATGCGCTCGGCATTGGGAAGGTCCTTATCGACCTCACGCACGAACTTGCACTCGTCATCGAGCAGGAAGGACTTGGTTCGGTCAAAGAGCGCAAGATGCAGATTGGGAAACGTCCTGACGGCCTGGGCGAGCCTTCGAATCGCCAGGTGGGAATACACCTCACGGTCTACCATCTTACCGTCGGCGTAGACCTGGGCGCCGTTAGCGGCGACAAAGTCCATCTTGTCGCGAACGGGCGCAAAGAACTCGCACAGGCGATCGTAGCGACGACCTGACGATGCGGCGAAATGCACGCCATGCTCGTGTAGCGCCAGAATCAGTTCGTAGGTCTCGGGAGGCACCTGGCCGTTTTCGTCAAGCAGTGTGCCGTCCATATCTGATGCAATCAGTTTAAACATAGAAAAGCTCCCTTCGGGCTTGTTGGAATCAAACGCGTATCCGATTCCAACGTACCCAAAGGGAGCTCAAATAAGACTCCGCGGGCGTAAACGTTACAAGGACCTGGCAAATAGCTCACACATGCCAGAGGTCCTACGGTCGCGGCGTCAGGCAGCCCGCCAAAGAGTGTCCCCGATGACTAGTCGTTTAAGAACGTCCCCGATGACTAACCCGATGACTAGTCGGCGTAGGTGAAGGTTGTGACGTCGAACATGCCCTCGGGGCGAATGCGGAGCGTCGGGATGACCGGCAGGGGCAGGAAGATAATGCCCATGATGGGGTCGAGCGGCGGCTCAATACCCATGGCGCGCGCCTTGACCATAAAGTCGTCGTGCTGCGCGGCAACGTCCTCGGCCGTGCCCTCGCTCATAAGGCCACCGAGCGCCAGCGGAATGCGCGCCACGACCTCGCCGTTGCGCACCAGCACGTGGCCGCCCTGGCCCACGGCCTCAACGGCAGCCATCATATCCGCCGCATTGTCGCCCACCACGCACACGTTGTGCGAGTCGTGGCCAATCGTCGAGGCGATGGCACCACCCGTGATGGTAAAGCCGCGCACCCAGCCACGACCGATATGCTTGCCGACCAAGCCCAGGCCAGCAGGACCGTCGCCGTCGGCGCCCTCGGCCTGCAGCGACACGCCGCGGCCATGACGCTCAATCAGCATAATGCGACGCAAGTCCTCGGCGCTCTCGGGGCGGGCCATGCCCGTGATAGCCATACCCGGGATGACATCGATAACGGCCTCGCCCGGCTTAAAGGCGTAGTCAAACACGTCGAGCGAAAGCTTCGGCAGCTTAACGGAGGCGCGCAGCTCGTCGGCAAGAGAGGCAACCTCGGCAGTCTCGGGCGCGACCTCGCCCACAAAGGCGCCGTCCTGTGCCACAAGCGCGCCGGCGGCATAAACACGATGCGGAGCCTTGGCAAACGTCAGGTCGTTGAGCACCAGCAGGTCGGCGCGCTTGCCCGGGGCGATTGCGCCGCGGAGCTCGTGCGGGTCGCGGCAGCCGTGGTCCAGGCCAAATGCCTCAGCCGTGGAAAGGGACGCCATGGAGATGGCGACCACCGGATCGACGCCGGCCTCGATGGCCACGCGGCAGGCATTGTCGATCATGCCGGTCGAAAGAGCATCGGAGGGAACACGGTCGTCGGTCGCAAAGCAGCAGCGGCGGGCGCGGGCAGGGTTCTCCAGCAGCATCGGGGACAAATTGGCCAGGTCGTGGCTGCACGTGCCCTCACGCAGCATCACATACATGCCGCGGGACAGCTTGTCGAGCGCCTCCTCGGGAATCGTCGACTCGTGGTCGGCGATTATGCCCGCTGCGGCATAGGCGTTGAGGTCCTTACCGGCAACAAGCGGCGCGTGGCCGTCAACCTGCTTGGACGGCGTCTGGTTGGCAGCGTCGATACGAGCACAGGTCTCGGGGTCGGCCATAAAGACGCCCGGCAGGTTCATCATTTCGCCCAGACCAAAGACATCGCCTGGATGCTCGGCAAAAAACGCCTGCATATCGGCAGCAGAAATAACGGCACCGGCCTGCTCGTCGGGCAGCGCGGGCACGCACGAAGGCATCATGTACTTGATGGAGATGGGTGCGCGGCGGCCGTCCTCAATCATAAAGCGTAAGCCGTCGAGACCGGCAACATTGGCAATCTCGTGGCTGTCGGCAATGGCGGTGGTAGTACCGCGCGTCGCGGCCATGCGAGCATACTCGGCGGGACGGATGTTCGAAGACTCGATATGCAAATGCCCGTCAATAAAACCGGGAGCGAGATAGCGACCCTGGCAGTCGATGACCTCAGTTGCCTCGTAGGTACCAGCGGCATCGTCGCGACCATCGTAGAGCACGCCGACGATCACACCGTCCTTGACGGCAACGCTGCCGGGCGCCACACGCTGGCCATACACGTCGACGATCTGCGCATTGGTAAACAGCGTGTCGACGGGCACGCGCCCCTCGGCGGCCTCGATCACAGACCTCATGACCTCAACGGACATACATACTCCTTTAACCGTAGAAAACAGCTGCGGAGCGGACAGACCTTCACCGCAGCAGACCAATAGCCATTGTATGCCCAAACGATGGGTCAACAATACGCCTCTCCGCTTAACGGCACACGCCACTTGGTGCAATGAGGAGAGGTTGCTTTGCACCAATGACAAGGAGTGTCCCAAAGTGCCGGCACAGACGATATGAGCAGGACATAAAAACATTGAGAGCCCCTGCTGCATGAAAGACCGCGGATTAGGCCGACAATGGTGAGTGTCTAATCCAACCGTGGCGGCCACGCCGCATTCATGGAAGGGGCTCCCATGC
>DBFABM010000051.1:0-51636 GCA_048194085.1 Collinsella aerofaciens | reverse complement strand
ACCCATCGAAACACATCTCCACCGTTCCTTCAACTGGGAAAATGCCGCCCCCGGGTCCCGGATGGGGCCGCGGGGGCGTTCGGCTAGCTGCGGGAACGGCCTATTCGCTTAATGTGTTCGGCTGAGATCGGAAATCAACCGATTTTATTTCAGACTAGTCATTGGGTGGTTCTTAAATGACTAGCTGTTGGGGACACTCTTTCGCCACCCGGCAGTTAGGGACGTTCCCTTTCTGCCGGCAGCTGAGGACAGTCCTTGGCAACCCGGCCGGCAAGCCGGCGGTTCGGCAAAGACTGTCCCCAATGACTAGTCGTTTAAGTCTGTCCCCAATGACCACTCTTGGTCGTTTAAGTCTGTCCCCAATGAGTACCCGATGACTAGGTGACTAGGCGCGGGATTTGGTGCGTGAGAGGGCCAGGCCTGCGGCGGCGATGGCCACGGCAAAGAGCACGGTGACGCCCAGGTCGCAGGCGATGTCGCCCAACATGGCAGACGTCAGGTCCGACGCGAGCGCCTTGCCGATCGCGTCGTTCACCCAATATGTCGGCACAAAGTGCGCCACGGTCTGCACGGCCGGGCCCATCAGCGACAGCGGCATCCAAGCGCCACCCAAAAACGTCATGAGCATGCCGAGCAGGTTGCCCACGCCATTGAGCAGCTCCTCGCGCGCACCCAGGCCCGAAAGGGCAAAGCCAACGGCCAGCGGCGTGCACGCCAGGGCAAACGTCGCCGCCAGTGCCAGGCACACACGGCCCACGCCGACCTCGGCGACCGCGCCGGCAAAGCCCACGACGCCCATCATGCTCGACACAAACCAGATGCAGACGGTGAGCACGGCGGCGGCGGCAAACACGGCAAGCGAACGTTGGCGCTCGGAGATTGGGCCGGCATCCATACGACGCACGCGCTCGGGCTCGTTCATGCCCGAGAACACCAACCCCACCGATACGATGACCGACGAGATAATCGCGTACGCGCCAAAGTTGAAGTACGACTCGAGCGTGGCGGCAGCAGCCGAGTCGACCTTGACCCGCTCGATCTGGACCTCCGCGCGCTTTGCAGCGGCATGTTCGGCGGCCTTGGCAACGTCGCCGTTGGAGGCAGTGGGCTCAAGTGCGGCTGCAGCGCCCGCGAGCGAGATCCAGCGCGAAGCCTCGGCAGACGAAAGCGCCGCCGCCATGGTGCCGGCACCGTAGGTCACATCGAGCTTGGGCAGGGACTCCCCCGCGCGGGCAGCCGCGACCAGGTCGTCCTCGAACCCCTCCGGGATAAAGAACACGCAGTCGGCGCTGCCCTTGGCGCTGTTGCTCTTGGAGAGCGCGTCCGCAAGGTCGTACGTGTCATCGCCGACGCCCGTGACCAGGTCAAACCGCGAACCTAGGTGCTTGGTGAGCGCAAGTGAAAGATCACTGCCATCGCGGTCGACCACGATCACGTTGGCGTCGTAGGGCTTGTACTCGGTGAGCTGCGACGAGTTCCAGCTCACCGAGGCCGCGATGAATACGCCCATGAGCGAGATGAACACCGTGTAGATAAGCAGGTAGAACGGGTGTGCGAGCGCCATGCGAAGCGCGGTCTTAAAGGTGCTCATAGCGGCTCCTTCCAAAGATCAGCGTAGCGGCGGCGACAAACACCAGCGCCATAAGGACCAGCGCGCCGGCGCGAACGGCAAAGGGGCCCAGGTCCTCAAAGAAATACAGGCGGTTGAACATGTCGCAGATGAGCTTGACGGGGTTGAGCCAGCACTCGGCCGGGCAGGCGCGGGCGACATCGTCGGCAAGCGCCATCGCCGGCTCGCCGTAGAGGCCGGCGAACAGGGCGCACGTGGTGGCAAAGCCCGTGAGGATGCCCGACTTGGACGCCTTGCCACCCTTAACGGGAAGCGTGCCCACAAAGAGCCCCAGGCCCGTGGCGGCAAGCGCGGATGCAGCACCGCCCAGCAGACACAGCCCCTCGCGCCCGCCAAAGTCGACGCCAACGACTAGGCGCACGTAACCAATCGCGACCGCCATCGAGGCAAAGGAAACCAGCCACGAGCCCACAAAGATACCGGCCAGCGACGCCGTCTTGGAAAGGCCGCCCACGCAGCGACGTGCGCCAAGGCCCGACAGATTGGGCTGCAGGTCGACGACGCTCAAGGCGGCAAACTCGGCAGACATCATCGCGACCAGGCCAAAGAGCGCGTAGTAGTAGATGACCGTGCCATCGGGCGTGGTGCGCGTCAGGCTTACGCGGCGGGTGCCGCCCTCGAGCGACAGGGCGCGCGCAACCGCCTCCGGGTCGGCGAGCGCCGCCGGGTCATCTTGAGCAATCTGGGCCATGAGCTCGGCATTTTGTGTATACGAGCTTGCCACCGTCTCCAGGATGCTGCGATCGGTGAGCACCGATGATGCGCGCGAGCTGTCGTAGCTCGATAGCAGTGTGAGCTTGGGTGCGCCTGCGTCGTCGACCGTATAGATGCCCGCGACCTCGCCGGCCTTAAGCGCGCGGTTCGCATCGGCTGCGTCGTCGCACTCGTGGATCTCGAGCAGCTGATTGTCGCTCTCCTTGGCAAGCGACGTCGCCACGTCCTTAAAGGTCGAGGCGTCCCAGGCCTCGTCCGCTATGACGGCAACCGGTACCGGGTCGACCGTGCCGTCGGAGCTCAGATTCGCAAACATAAACATGAACATCGTGGAAAGCGCGATGGGAAAGAGAGCGCCCCAGACCCACGTGCTCGGCCGGCGCAGCAGCGTCTTGACCGTAGTGATGATGGTGTTGAACATGACTGCCCCCTAGTCGCGCAGCTCGCGGCCGGTGATCTCGAGGAACACGTCGTTGAGGGTCGGCGGCTCGCTCCACACGCGGCCGAGCGCAACGTCGGCAGCACGCAGCGTATCGAGAATGTCGACCAGATTGTGCGGGCTCGCTTCGCAGGTGCAGACGAGCTCGCCGCCGGACAGTTCAACCGAAAGCACGTGTTCGAGGGCGCGCAGGCGCTCGACCGTGGCGGTCTCGACGGCGCCGACCTCGACGGTCACGCGCTCGCCCATCTGAATCATGCGCTTGAGCTCGTCGTTGGTGCCCTGCGCCAGCACGCGCCCGCCGTCCATGATCATGATGCGGCTGCAAATCTGCTCGACTTCCTCCATGTAATGGCTGGTATACACCACCGTGGCGCCCTCGTCGCGCAAGCGGCAGATGCCCTCCAAGATGGCGTTGCGACTCTGCGGGTCGACTGCCACCGTGGGCTCGTCAAAGAAGATGAGCTCGGGCTTGTGCGCGATGCCGCAGGCAATGTTGAGGCGACGCGCCAGGCCGCCCGAGAGCTTGCCGGGGCGGAACTTGGCAAAGTCGCCCAGCCCGACAAAGTCGATCGCCTCGTCCACCAGCGCACGGCGGCGCTTACGGTCGCTAACGTAAAGGCTGCAGAAATAGTCGATATTCTCGCGCACGGTGAGCTCGTCGAATACCGCCACCTGCTGCGGGACCACGCCGATGCGGCGCTTGAGGTCGTAGCGGGCGGGCGTCATGGGCTCGCCGAACAGCTCGATGGTGCCCTTGTCGTAGGCGAGCAGCTGCAGGATGCAGTTGATGGACGTGGTCTTGCCCGAGCCGTTGGGGCCCAGCAGGCCAAAGATCTCGCCGGGGGCGATGCTGAGGTTAAAGTGGTCGAGCGCGATAAGGTCGTCGTAGCGCTTGACGAGGTTTTCGACGTGGACGATGTCTGTCATGAGGCGGCCCTTCTGTTGATTGCGGCCCGGTACGATTGCATCATCGCAGGAGCGGACGGCGCGCACCAGTGAGCTTTGTCACGAGTGCGGGGGCTCGGTCGCGTGGCCCGCTGACGCGACCGCCCCACCGTGCGGGAGGAATGTCACGGTTGCGCTAGGCGGCCCCTCCACCACGCGTAGCTTCGCGTACAATACCCGTATGAACAGGCTTTTCGACAAATCGATCGTGCTGGCGTGCTGTATTGCGGCCGCCATGGGTCTTGCCGTGGACGCTCGTCTGGTTGTGGCGTTTTGCCTTGGCATTATTGCCACCTCGCTGGCCGAGGTCGCACAGGGGAAACGCACCCGACGCGCAAGCGAGGCAGCGAGCTACGCCTGCATCATCGCGGCTGTCTTCGTGCCGCCGTTTGTGCCGTTTGCGCCTCTCGCCCTCTATGACATCGCGCGACGCGTGCGCCGCGAGCACGCCTGGGTCGCGTTGGGCATTGGCTCCGTCTTTGCCTTTGCGCTCGTCGCGGACCTTCGCGCCGATGCGCTTACCGCACGAACGCTCCTGCTGACCGCCATCCTTTCGGTTGCCGCCACCTTGCTATCGCTACGCACCGCCCAGTTGGAGCGCGAGCAGCGGCGCATGCGCCGCACCCGCGACGAGCTGCAGGAACGAGCCCTCGCGCTCGAGGCGCGCAACCGCGATCTTGCCGATCGCCAGGACTACGAAGTCGAGCTCGCGACGCTCGCCGAACGCGCCCGCATCGCGCGCGAGATCCACGATAACGTCGGGCACCAGCTCACGCGCGCCTCACTGCAGGCCGAAGCCCTACGCGTGGTCCACGCCGACGAGCCTGGCGTCGCCGCCGATTTCGCCGACGTTAAACGCACGGTTGACGAGGCGCTCCAGCTTGTGCGCGCCAGCGTCCACGCGCTCAACGACAACGCCGTCGACCTTTCCGTGCAGCTCGAACGCATTGTCGAAGGCACACGCTCGGACGGCGGCCCGCAGATTGAGCTTGAAGTTATGGCCGAACATGCGCCCGCAAACGTCGCCAACTGCTTTGCAGCGGTCCTGCGCGAAGCGCTCTCCAATACCATACGCCACGCTTGCGCCCAGACCGTCACCGTACGGTGCATGGAGCATCCGTCGTTTTACCAGCTCATTGTTACCGACGATGGCGTGGGTGAGGTCCAAGCAAGCGGCCGCGGCACCGCGGAGGGCATGGGGCTCGCCTCCATGCGCGAGCGCATCGAGGCGCTTGGCGGCACCTTCACCGCCGGCCCGCGTGCCGGCGCCGGCGGCTGGCGTGTGTTTGCCACCGTTCCCAAACAGCAAGGAGATGAGGGCCGATGAGGCTCATCGTTGTCGACGACGACCGCTTGGTGGTCGATTCGCTCAAGATTATCTTGGGCGCCCAGCCGCAGATCGAAGTGGTGGGCACCGGTGCCAACGGCAACGATGCGGTGGCGCTCTACGCCGAGCACGCACCCGATATTGCGCTGCTCGACATCCAGATGCCGGGACGCGACGGCCTTTCGGCCGCGCGCGAGATCCTTGAGCACGACCCTGCGGCGCGCGTGGTGTTTCTGACGACGTTCTCGGATGACGAGTACATTGTGTCGGCGCTCAAGCTGGGCGCCCGCGGCTACCTGATCAAGACCGATGTCGCTGCCATTCCGCCGGCGTTGGCGCAGGTCATGGACGGCAAACGCGTGCTCGAGGGCAAGGCGATCGAAGATATCAACTTTGATGGGGCGGACGTCGAGGCCGGCGCGACCCGCCGGCCCGCCGCCTTTGCCGGTCTGACCGACCGCGAGTTCGAAGTCGCCGAGCTCATCGCCCGCGGCCTCGATAACAAGGAGATTGCCGCCACCGCCTATATGGGCGAAGGCACCGTACGCAACCACATCAGCTCGATCCTTGCCAAAATGGGCCTACGCAACCGCACGCAGATCGCCATCGCCTACCTGCGAGGGTAATTACCCAACGGCCAACCGCTCCGACAGAGCAAAATAGCTGTTATCGATTTAATGCCATTTCAAAACTATGCCGGTTTACGGGGCTAAGCTCAGGGCCCCCATCCATACCCGCGTTTTCCGTAAAATGACGGCTTGTCTACCTGCGGTTTTATTTTCACGGATATCGGCATGGTTGGGAGCGCGTGACTTAGCCCCGTAAACCGGCATAGTTTTGTTCGGGCGGCCCTGCACGAGTGTCTCCGCCAGCCTCGCGGGACCAAAATGAGCCGTTTTCCTCCGTCCCCAATGGATCAGCCGAAACCGCCCGCCACGAAATCGGCCCATCTACTACGTTTGACTCGATACCCCTGACCATACCTTCGTTTTGAACAAAACCGCAGGCGTTCTACCTGCGGTTTTGTTTTTGCGCTTTTCGGCATGGTTGGGGGTAAGGGGCTAAACGTAGTAGATGGGCCGGTTTCGTGGCGCGCCCTCCTCCCCAACGCACAAAAGTGCCACCACGGAGGAGGGAGATACCTCCGTGGCGGCTGGGGCTGGGGGTGGGGCTATGTTCTGGCTCCCCGCCGGCCGCCCGGGGCCTTCTGGCCCCGGGCGCTGCCAGCGTGCCTAGCGCTTACGGATACCCCAGACCAGGGCTCCGACGCCGGCCATGGCGATGACAAATGCCATAAGCAGAGCGGCAGCCTGCTGGTCGCCCGTGGTGGGCAGGAAACCCTTGACCGTCTTGACGATGTTCGTCACGGTCTTGGGCGTGCCGGGATCGGGTGTCGGCGTAGGAGTCTCGGGCTTCTTGTACGTGTTGTTGAACACGATACCCTCGACGCTCCTGTCGCCCTTGGTAAAGGCGACGTTCGCCTTGAGGTTGCCCTCGCCGTCATCGACCACGTTGACGGTCGCGGTAAAGACGGACTTGTCGTAGGTCATACCGGCCTCGTCGCCCTTGACTTCGCTGATGGTGTAGACGTGCGTACCGGGCTCGTCGTACTCAAACTTGTCGAAGCTGATCTTACCGTCGGCATCGTTGGTGACGGTGGACTCGATGCCCTCGCCAACGAGCTTAAAGCTAAACTCGTCCTTCTTGAGCTCGCGTCCCTCGAGCACCTTGACGGCACCGATGGAAACCTGCGTGGGCATGGCGTGATACTTGTTGGTAAAGCCAGCCGACTCGGTGGTTCCCTCGAGCTTGTGCGTCGCGGTCAGCGTGCCGTCACCATTGTCGGAGACGGTGGTCACGACGGTGTAGGTCGCGCTGTCATAGGTGACGCCCTTGTACAGGCCGAGCGCGTTGGGGCAAGCCTCGCGCAGCGTGTACGTGTGCGTGCCGGGTGCCTCGTAGCGGATCGGGCTCAGCGTAACGGTGCCGTTGGCGTCGTTGGTGCCGCTAGCGACAACCACGCCGTCCTCGAGCAGATCAAACGTGAACTCGCCAGCCGCAAGGTCGCGGCCGGTCAGACGCTTGACGGTCTTGACCTGATCGGTCACGACAGAATCGGTAGGTGCCACGCCGTACGTGTTGGTGAACGTAAAGGCCGCACCATCGCCGCCGTCGCGCTTGACGATCAGATGTCCAGCACCGTCATCGGTCACGGTGTAGGAAACCTTGCGCGTGGCGTTGGTGTCGTTGGTCACGCCAGGGGCGCTACCGGACTCGGTCACCGTGTAGGTAAAGGTGTGCGAGCGCGGGGCGGTGGGAGCTGCGGGCTTGGACTCGTCCTTGGCCTCGTCACCGCTGGCGTCGGCGTCAACCTCGGCCTCGTCGGCGTTGGCTTCAGCGTCGCTCGATGCATCGCCAGAAGCATCAGTCGTCACGCCCAGGGCGCGGTTGAGGTCGTCGAGCGTAAAGTGGATCTTGCCAAAGTCCACGTTGCCGGCCGCGTCGTTGGTCACGGTTGTGTGCTCGGGCATCGGGGCACCAGCCTCGTCGGCAGTCACGGTGAAGGTGAACTTGCCCGTGATATCGCCCGGGGTCAGGCCCTCGTCAGCCTGGAGCTTCTTGGTGCCAGCGAGCGCGGCATCAGCGGCATCGGTGCCGTAGACGTTCTCGAACACGGGCTCGACGCCACCGTAGTCAGGCTTTGCCGTCAGGGTACCGTCGCCGTTGTCGACGACGATGACCTTAAAGCTAAAGCTCGACTTCGCGGCAGTAATACCCTTTGCTGCGAGCGGGGACGTGTACTCAAACGCCGTGTAGTTGATGGTCCACGCAAGCTTGGCATCCGTGTCGGTGCGGATGGCGCGCTTGGCGTTTACCAGATCGGCGAGCATCTCGGTCGTGTAATGCAGAGCGCCAAAGCTCACCTGGCCGTTAACGTTGGTAACGCACGTACCCTCGATGGCTTCCTTCTCGCCCGCATAGGCGATGCCAAAGTAGAACTCGCCATCGGCCAGCGGACGACCGGTCAGGGTCTTGGTGGCAACGACCTGAGCAACGGCACCACCATGTGCATCGGTCGTGGCGCTATAGCTGTTGCGGAACGGAACCACGACGCTCTCGACCTTATTCTCGCCGCTCTTGTAGACCGTCACAGGCGTGCCCTCGGGTCCGCCAGAAACGGTCGTCGTAGCGGTGAGCGTACCAGCGCCATCGTCGGCGATAGCGATCGTCACGGTGCGCACGGCCTCGTCGTAGGTGTAACCGGGCTGGCCGTCATTCTTCTCGGCCACGGTGTACGTAAAGGTCTTGCCGGCATCAGCCTGCTTAAACTTGACTTCATGACCTGCCAGAATGTCAATCAGACCGACCGTTGCCTCTGCCGTCGCAGGGGACTTGAAAGTGTTGGCCCCGTGCAGCAGGCCAAGCGCGTTAGCCGAGGCCTCGTCGGCGGGCGTCACGGTAAAGGTAAACTGGCCCTCGGTCATGGGACGTCCGGAGAGGGTCTTGCTGAGCTTAAGGCCGCCGGCCGCGACGTAATCGAGCTCAGTGCGGTACGTGTTGGTAAAGCGGCCGCTATCCTTCTTGGTGACGTTGGCGATCAGGACGCCCTTGCCGTTATCAGTCACGGTTACTTCGGCGGTTGCGACATGCGCGTCATACGTCATACCGGCCGCGCTGCCCGCGTTCTCGCGGATCTCGTACTTGTAGGTTCCGGCAGCCGTGTAGTGGATCTTGCCGAACTTGATGGCGGCGATGCCATCCTCCGCGTCCTTCTTGCTCACGGTTACGGTTGCGGGATCGGGCAGCGGGGTGCCCTCGGGGGCGGTGACGGTAAAGCTGAACTTGTCCGCATCCGTCCAGTCGCGGCCGTCAATGGCCTTGCTCAGGTCAAAGTCGAGCTCTGCGTCGATCGGGGTCACACTGTAGGAGTTCTCGAAAGTTGCAGCCTTGACGTCGTCCTTCAGGACATGCTCGGCCTTGAGGGTGCCGTCGCCCTTGTCGGTGATGGTGGTCTCGATGGTGAACTCGGCATCGCTGTAGGTGATGCCGCCGGCGTTGCCCTTGACCTCGCGCAGCGTGTATTTGTGCTTGCCGGCCCTGTCGTACTTCACGGGGCTCATCGTAATCTTGCCATCGGCGGCATTCTTGCCGGTGGCAACGACCTTGGCGCCCTCGCCCTCGCCCTCGACGAGCTCGAAGGAGAACTCGCCGGCAGCAAGCTCGCGTCCGGTCAGGACCTTATTCGCGGTGATCTGGTCGGTAACGCTCGTCTTGACAGGCGTCACGCTGTAGGTATTGGTGAACGTAAATGCCACATCGCCGTCCGGCTTGCGGGACACCCTCAGATTGCCCTTGCTGTCATCGGTCACGGTGAAGGAAACCGTACGCGGAGGCTTGGCGTCGTTGGTCACGCCAGCGACCTCGCCGGACTCGGTCACGGTGTAGGTAAAGGTGTGCTCGCGCTTCTCAGGCTTCTCGCCCAGGGCCTTGTTAAGGTCGTCGAGCGTAAAGGTAATCTTGCCAAAGTCGACCTTGCCCTTGGCATCATTGGTCACACTCGCGTTCGCGGGCATGGGTGCGCCCTCTTCACCGGTCACGGTAAAGGTGAACTTGCCGGCAATGTCAGCCGGGGTCAAGCCGTCGGCGACCTGCAGGTTCTTGATGCCCGTAAGCGATGCCTCGGCAGCATTTGTGGTGTAGGCGTTCTTGAACTCGATGCTCTTGACGTCCTTGGCGCCCTTCAGCTCGTGCGTAGCGGCCAGCTGGCCCTTGCCGTTATCGGCAATGGTCGTCACGACAGTGTAGATCGTATCGTCATAGGTGATGCCACCGGCGTCGCCCTTGACCTCACGCAGCATGTAGGTGTGCTGGCCGATCTCGGTGTACTTGATGGTGCTGAACGTCACCTTGCCGTCGGCGGCGTTCGCAACGGTCTCGATAAGCTCAGAGTCCTCGCCCTTAACCTCGCGCAGCTCAAAACTGAACTCGCCTTCCGTCAAGTCGCGCCCGGTCAGGGACTTGGCCACGGTAATCTGGTCGGTAACGCTGGACTCAACAGGATCCGCAGCGTAGACGTTCTTGAACTCGGTCACTTCGGCTTCACTCCAGGCCACCTTCACAGCGGCGCTGAGCTCGCCCTCCTTGTCGGGCGTTACCGTCACGGTGATCTCCGCGACGTTCTTGCTGTAGGCGATGCCGTCAATCGTGGTCCCGGCATGCTTTTCACTGACCTTGTAGACGTACGTGCCAGGTTCGGTGTATTCGATCGTGCCGAAGTCGATGGCAGCCTTGCCCTGGTCCAGGTCAGCCTTGCGCACGGTCGCAGTCCTAGCCGCAGGCATCGGGGCGCCGCTCTCGGATGTCAGGCCAAACTCAAACGCGTCAGCATTCGTCCAGTCGCGACCCTCGAGCACCTTGGTTAGACCAAAGCTGGCCTTGGTGTTCACCATTGCCGGCGTCATGTCATACGCAAAGCTGATCTTGCCGTTGTTGCCCAGATAGGAATTGACATGCGTCGCAGCCGCCTTGGCGGACACGTTGTTCCATTTGGGGTTGAGAACGTCGGTCGCGGTACCAGTGCTGTTGCCGCCCACGCTGCCCTTGGTGGTGTGGAGCTCGTCGATAAAGGCCAGACGCGCGGTTCCCACGCTAAACGAAAGGTTGCCGTCCTTGTCGGCAACAATAGCGCCGTCAAACTTGGCAGCGTCGCCGCCGATAAACTCGATGACGGCAGTGGCGGGCTTGGCCTCGCCGTTCTCGCCCTGCTCCTCAAACTCATCCTTGTAGTAATAGGTGCCAGTATCTGTCAGCGAATTCTTTGCAGGCTGTGTGCAGTCCTTGTCCGTGTAAATGGGAGTCTGCTTCTGGAAGTAGTAGTAGCGGTTGGTGTCGGCCGGCTCAAAGGTCGCAACCGTATCACCCAACGCACCACCGCTCCACTTGTTCGCGTAGAAGCTCACGGTCTTGGTGCCGTCAACGACAGTCGTATTATGCTCGATGTAGTCCTTGAGCCCCGTGACCTTCTCGGGCGTAAACAGGTTGTCAAGTGCGGCGCTCTTCACGCTCGAGGCATACTTCACCTGAATGGGCTTAACGTTGTCGACCGAAAGCTTGCCGTCTACGGTCTTAAAGTGGCTCAGCGGAATCAACGACGCAGGAATGTTAACCGTTACGATATCGCCCTTCTGGGGATTGTCAGCGCCAGCACGCTGCACGGTGATGAGCAGGTCTTTTGCCTTGCCGGTGAACTCGTATGTGTCGGTATTGGTTTCTTTGTTGAACGTCTTGCTCGCCTCGGTAAACGGCGTGCCGTTGATGACGACTTCGGTAAATCCGTCGACCTGCATAAAGTCGCCCAGCTCGTCGGTAAACGTAATGTAGCCGGACTTGGTCTCGTCGTAGCCCTTATGGATTTCGGTCGGATAAGGCGCCTCCGATGTGATGGCCTGTGAGATGTCGTCGAAGACCTTCTTGAGCTCTTCGGCGTTGGTCGCCGACTTGTAGTAGTCGGAGTTTTCCGCGCGTGTGCCAAGCTTGTCGCTCGCATACGACGTGGCATCGGGATAATTACTCGACACGGCGTGCATAAACTTGTTGACGTCGCTTGTCCCCTCTTTCGAGGGATCGTCAGCGGGGTCCGCTCCACTAGAGATGCCGATGGTATAAACGGTGGCTTTGCCATCCTTCATCTTCTTGGCAGCCGTCACGGCACCCTTGGCGACGTCAGAATCAAACTCGCTGAAGCTCGTTGGCTTGCCGTCGGTAAAGAACACAACGATCTTCTTGGCATCTGCGCGGCCAAAAGTGATATCCCCGGCCAGTTCCAGACCATAGTCGGCACGCGTGGCACCGCTTGGTTTGATTCCAGCAACTGTATCCTCAAGAACTTTCACGTTGCCGCCAGAGCAATCGGTCAAACCCTTCATCACCTGCGAGTTGTTGTACCAAAATTGCCCTTTCTTGTACTGGTCATTGCCGACCTTATTGGTCTTATCACCCGCAAACTTAACAATGGCAACCCTGTGCTGCCTATCGACACCCTCGATACCCTCGTTTTGCTTGGCAATGGTATTGATAAAGCTGTTCGCAGCGCTCTTCAGTGCATCGATACGCTTGGTGGAATCTCCGCCACCCATAGGATCATCCATCGAGCCAGAGGCATCCAGCACCATCACGATGTCAAGCGGCGTGGTGACCGTCACGGTTGAATTAGACGTCGAGGACATCGCCGAAAGCGTGGTCAAAAAGTCCGACTCTTCGTTTTCCTCGGTTGCCTTGACCGTCTTGTCGGTCCAGATTCGACCGACGTTTTGGGTCGTTACCTTATTGCCACCGTGGCCTGGCGCCCAGATTTCCCAGCGACCGCTGGTGTCGGGGTCGGCGACCTTTCCGGTCATTATCGGTCCGTCCATTCCTGTGCTGGACCTGGCGTTGGCCTCGGGCAGCATGGCGAATGCTGCGGCTGGCAACACCAGCACTACGGCCAGTATCACCGCCAAGAGACCCCTCGTGTACTTACCCATCGTGTCTCCCTTCTCGCAGGCTCAGACCTTGCATCAGCCTAAAGTTACGGAATGAGACACAATTAGGGCAGGTGACACATGTTCCAGATTCGGTTTTGGGCGTGAGACAAATGTCTCACCAAAGTTGAGACACGGCGTTTTCGCAGGAAAACGGGTGCGACTCGGAGCCATCAGGCAAAAATGACCCGTTTTCCTCCGTCCCCGGGGAATCAGTTGGTAACGCTCGCCACGAAATCGGGCCATCTACTACGTTTGACTCGATACCCCCGACCATAGCCGCTTTTCATGAAAAACTGCAAGCGTTCTACCTGCGGTTTTCATTTCGCATTACTTGACGTGGTCGAGGGCTGCCGCCTAAACGTAGTAGATAGGCCCATTTCGTGGCAGACGGGTCACGCGGCAGCCCTCGCAAGGCAAAAATGATCCGTTTCCCTCTGTCCACGGGAGATCAAGGGCTTCTACGGATATGGTGCTATTTCAAAACTATGCCGGATTACGGGGCTAAAGTCGGAGTCCTCATCCATACCCCCTATTTTTAAAAAACAGCAAGCAATCTACCTGCGGTTTTGTTTTTGCGATTTTCGGTATGGTCGGAGGTTCGCTATCCAGCCCCGTAAACCGACATAGTTTTGTTCGCGACGGCACAACCGCGCGTTTAAGCGCGGGGCCGGTGGGGCATTTTTGCCCCACCGGCCCCTATCCCAGCTCTATTCCAGCGCTATTCCGGCTTGGTTTCTACTGTGGGAGTCTTGTCCGCTGCGACTGGGGTGCGGGCGGTGTCCATAGTCAGGCAGTGCTTGGGGCAGCTCTCGATGCACTCACCGCACACCACGCAGGCATACGGGTCGATCGACCACGTTCCACCCTTGCGATCGACCGCGAGCGCGCCCGCCGGACAGCGACGCGCGCACATACCGCAGCAAATGCACACGTCCATGTCGTTGACGATATGCCCGCGCAGGCGCTCGGGAGCCGTCAGCTTCTCCTGCGGATAGCACACCGTGACCGGCTGCTTGACCATAGAGCCCAAGGCTGTCTTGGCAAATGTCAGCAAACTCATGCCGCGCCTACCTTTCCGTGCAGCTAATGCAGGGGTCGATGGTCAGGATAATCATGGGCACGTTGGCAAGGAGCACGCCCTGCAGCGCATGTGTCAGACCCGCCAGGTTCTGCGACGTCGGCGTGCGCACGCGGAAGCGATCCAGGTTCTTGGTGCCGTTGCCGCGCACATAGTAATACGCCTCGCCACGCGGCTGCTCAATCACAACCTCGCCACGCGCGCCGTCGGCCGGCGTGAGCTTGGTGCGCCCGCCGATGCCGTCGTGCGGGATCTTGCCCACAAGCTCCTCGATGATGTCCATGGCCTGCGTGACCTCGGCACAGCGCACCTGGCAGCGGGCATAGCAATCGCCATCGGTAGCAACGATGGGCTCAAACGCAGCCAGATCCGCATAGGCGCCGTCGCCGAACATGCGCACGTCGTAATCCACGCCCGAGGCGCGACCGAACGGGCCGACCATCGACAGATTCAGCGCATCCTTCTCGCTAATCACGCCCACGCCATGCAGGCGCTCGCCGCAGCTGGCATCGTCCAAAAACGTATGCACCAGAGCCTCGTAGTCGGGGCGCATGGCGTCAAGCGTCTCGACAATGCCCGCCAGCTCGGAGTCCTCGATATCGTGCTTAAGGCCGCCGATCTCATTAATCGACAGAATCACGCGGCCGCCGCAAGTGCTCTCAAAGATCTTGAGAATCTGCTCGCGCAGAGTCCACGAACGATAGAACAGTGCCTCGAAGCCAAAGGCATCGGCGAGCAGGCCCAGCCACAGCAGATGCGAGTGGATGCGCGAAAGCTCGTGCAGAATGGTGCGGATATACTGCACGCGGCCGGGCACCTCGATGTCGAGCATGCGCTCGCAGGCGCTGGCATAGCCATAGCTGTGACCCACGGCGCAAATGCCACAGATGCGCTCAGCAATGTAGCCAAACTGGTGCATATCGCGCTTTTCGGTGAGCTTCTCGAGTCCGCGGTGAACAAAGCCGATCTGCGGAATTGCCTCGATGACGCGGTCGTCCTCGATCACCAGGTCCAGATGAAGCGGCTCGGGCAGCACCGGGTGCTGCGGGCCAAACGGAATAACGGAGCGATGTGCCATGGACCTTACGCCTCCTTTTTCTGCTTGTCGCGGGCGGCCTTAGCGGCAAGCGCCGCGCGGACCTTGGCCGCTTTCTCGGGATCCATGGCGGCGAGCTTTGCCTCCATCTCGGCAGCCTTGAGCGCGGCCTTCGCAGCGGCCTCATCGTGCTGAGCATCGGAGCCGGCAGCCGCAGCGGGCTGAGCAGCGGCGCCCGCGGCGTCGCCGGCACTCGCAGCACCCTCCCCTGCAGCAGCCGCAGCCGCGGCGGCCTTTTCGGCCGCGGCTTTGCGCGCCTTGGCCTCGGCGGCGGCACGGACCTTCATGACCTTCTCGCGTGCGGCCTTCACCTCGGGCGTGATAACGCTCATGGGTTCGGCAGTCGAGACCTGGTAGAAAAAGCCCTTAAAGTCGATCTGCATGTCGGTGATGGCAAGCCCAAACAGGTCGTGCGCTTCGTTCTCAAACGGAAATACCGCCGGATAGTACGAGCTGATGGACGGAATCTCCTGATACTGATCAATTCCCTCAACCACCAGGTTCTCGATCGCATAGCTGCCGTCCTGCGCAATATTCTCCTGAGCAGCGCGGACGTTGATAAACGTATAGACCAGGCGATACGATCCGTCGTCCACACAGCGCTCGGCATGCATCTGCACAAAGCGCGCGCCGACGCCCTTGAGCGCCTGGACATGCGACAGAAGCTCGTCGATCCCAACGGTGGCATAGATAGCCTTTTGCATTACTCGGCCTCCTTTGCAGCGACGGGCGCTGCGGGTTTCTCGGCAGGCGCGTCACCGGCACCGTCAGCCCCGGCCCCAGCTGCAGCCACGAACCCGTCCTCGCCCAACTCGACGCCGCCATCCCAGGTAGCAGCGCCGCCCACGGTAAGCGGGTCACCGCCGGCGCGCATCACGGCCTCCTTCTGATCAAGGATGCCGCACGCCTCCACGATGGCATCGATCACGGTCTCGGGACGAATGGCGCACCCGGGCGCATACACGTCCACGGGAATCGCGCGGTCCACGCCGCCGATCACGTTATAGGCATCGCGGAATACGCCGCCCGAACACGCGCAAATGCCGCACGCCACCACGCACTTGGGCTCGAGCATCTGGCTGTAGATCTGGCGCACGACGGGCAGGTTCTGGGCATTGACCGACCCCGTCACCAAAAAGATATCCGCATGCTTGGGGTTGCCGGTGTTGACCACGCCAAAGCGCTCCGCATCGAACAGCGGCGTGAGCGAGGCCAGCACCTCGATATCGCATCCGTTGCAGCTCGAGCCGTCGTAATGAATAACCCACGGCGAGCGCGACATTTTATGATCCATGGATGCCGCCTCCTAAATAAACACGTCGACGAGGATGGGCATAAGGTTGAGCAGGCCAAACACCAGCGCCACGCCCCATCCGAGCCTAAAGCAGCTGCGCCAGGTGCTGCGTGCGAAGGTGTTGTCGATCAGGACCTCGACAAAATACGTCGCGGCCATCACGACCAGGGCTACAACCCAGCTCACGGGGTTGTCCCAAACAAAGAACATGCCCACCCACATCAAAAACAGCACGGTCTCGCACCAGTGCATAAGGGTCATCTTGGCCAGCGTGCCGCCGCTCATCTCGGTGGCGACGCCCTGGACGATCTCCTGATGCGCGTGATGCGAGTACGAAAGGTCAAACGGCGACTTGCGCAGCTTGATGGTGAGCACCGCGAGCAGCGCGAGGAAAATGGGCGCGCTGTACACGATGATGGGGGCCGACTGCCCCGTCACGGCGATGGAATCGAAGCTGTCGGTGGCAAGGTACAGGCCCACGCTCATCAGCAAAACGGCGGGCTCGTAACTCATGACCTGCAGCAGCTCACGGTCGGCGCCGACCTGGGCAAACGGGCTTTGCGTCGAGGCGGACGCCAACACCACAAAGATCGCAGCGAGGGTCACCATAAAAGCGCACAACAGCGTGTTGGAACCCGACACAAAGATGCCGCCGCCCACCACGGTAAAGATGAGCGCGCACGCCATGTAGGTATCGTCCATGGTGTTTACGCTGGCGGGGGCCTTGCGCAGCAGCTTGGCCACATCGTAGAAAGGCTGGAGCAGGCGCGGGCCCACGCGGCCCTGCATGCGGGCCGAAAGTTTGCGGTCAACGCCGTCGATCAGGCCGCCCACAAGCGGCGCCAGTAAGGCAAATGCCACGGTGCCAATAAAAATGCCCACGACGCCCGAACCTTCAAAATACTTGCCGCGCAGCACCGAGGGCGCACTCATGGCAAGTCGCTCGGGCCCAATCCACGCGCAACACAGCAGCGCAAACAAGATAATGCTGCAGCACACGACGCTACCCGCGGGGCCAATACGCTTCTCGCCAAGGGCGTCCTCCGAGTACCAATTGCGCTTTTCGGCCTTCACCTCGTGTCCCATCGAGCCGCGGAAATGGCGATATTTGTCGGTCCCCACGCCCGAAAGGTACACGTTGACGTGCGGTTTGTTGCTCACGCGGAATGAAGTCAGCAGCACCACGGCGATAAACGCCACGATAACCACCATCAGGTACATGGCGTCCTTGCCAATAACGTACGGCACGCGGCCAAACACCATGGCCAAGTAAGGCGACACCAGACCGCTCGAGATAACCGGGAACGCCACGCAGCACAGAATCAGCAGCGCGGCGATGGTGTTGAGGGCCATCCATTCGGTCTTATGGACATTGACCTCAACGTTTTGAGCCGTGGGGTCGACACCCGAAAGCTTGGCAAGCCACTTGCCCCAGAAGAAGAACGTCGCGGCCGAGCCAAAGGCCAGCACCATGATCATGAGCACGTTGCCAGTCTGCGCGAACGCCACCAGGGCGCCCCACTTGGACACGAGCATGCCAAACGGCGCCACAAACATGCCCATGATGCCCAGCATCATCAGACGCGTCAGGTGCGGCATGCGGCTGAACATACCGTCCATGTCCTCGATATCGCGGCTGCCGATATGATGCTCGGCCGTGCCCACGCACAGGAACAGCAGCGACTTTGCCACCGTGTGGAACAGGATCAGAAAGATGGCCGCCCATACGGCCTCGGGCGCGCCGACACCCAGGCAGGCACTGATGAGGCCCAAGTTGGAAATGGTGGAGTACGCGAGCACGCGTTTGGCGTTGCTCTGCGAGATGGCCATGAGGGCAGCAAGCAAAAACGTGATGGCGCCCACACTCGTGACCATAAAGCCGGTTACGGGATAGATAGCATAGAGCGGGCTCAGCTTGACCATTAGGAACACGCCGGCTTTAACCATGGTTGACGAGTGCAGCAGGGCGCTCGTGGGAGTGGGGGCAACCATAGCACCCAACAGCCACGTGTGGAACGGCATCTGTGCGGCCTTGGTGAGTGCGGCGAGCGACAACAGGATGACCGGCATCACCAGCAGTGCGGATTGCGCGGTACCGGCGCCGGAAAGCTCGATCATGCCCGAGATGGTCAGCGGCATGCCGTTAACGTGCAAGAACATAAGGCCCGCCAAAAACGCGATACCGCCCAGCATGTTAAGGATGATCTGGGTGAAAGCGTTCTTGATGGCCTCGGGCGTGCGCGTGTAGCCAATCATAAGGAACGAGCACACGGTGGTGATTTCCCAGCCGCAGAACAGCCACTCAAGGTTGTCGCTCGTCACGATGACGAACATGGCCGAGAGGAACAGGAACATAAGCGCCAGGAACTGCGGGCGACGGTCGGGCGCGGTCTGCCCGCGCAGTGCGGCCTCGTGCTCGTCGTGGGCCTGGAAGTCCTTCATATAACCCAAGGCATACACGCAGATGAGGCTGCCAACAATGCCGACGGCGAGGACCATGATCACGCTCATGTAGTCCAGGTAGAGCGGCGTCGCCGTGACGGCTTCGGCCGCGGGCAGCGTCATGGCTGCAAAGGCGAGCGAGCCCACCAGCTGGACTATGCCGAGCACCATGGTGAGCGCGTTCCTGTATTTGTACGCGTTGTACAGGATGACGGCGCACAGAATTACGTCGATGACGGAGCTGATGATCGAGAGCACATGCGAGGTGCCGGGGGCAACCTCAAAGCCCTGCGGACCCGTGCCAAAAAACATGACGGCGACTACAACTGTCACCGCCATAATAATGCCGGAGCCTATGAGCCCCACCGCATCGCGAGCGCGGTCACCGCGCGCGAGCAGCATGCCCAGCGCCGGTACCAGCGGAAACAGGGTAAGGAAATACAGTAGCGTCATACCATCACTCCCCCATGCAAAAACGCTGCAATTGTTTAACGTTATAGCTCAATTACGGGGTTGCGGTGGCAGGTTTTCGGTCAACTGGGGAGTTTTAGGCGTACGGGGCAAGGAGCCTGTCCGCATTGGAGTAGAGGGGCGGCAAGAAAAATGCGCCCCTGTGGGCGCACCATCCCGTTCGCTATTCCGCCTTTTTAACGCGCGGCTTGCGACCGCGCGGCTTATCGACCAGTGCGGACTCACCGCTCTCGCGGTACTGGCGGCACCAAGCCTTGACCGAAGACTCGCTGGGAATCTTGTGCTTGATCATGGCCTCGCGAACCGTCAAGCCGTTTTCCAGACGGTCCTTAACCACAGCGAGCTTTACGTCGTACGAATAGGTGTGATGATGCGAACCGGCATTGAGAACGGCGTCGGCACCGCCCACGGCATACGCGCGGGCCCACTGACGAGCCGTGGCCTGGGGAATGCCAAGCTCCGCGGCGAGGGCGCGATGACCGACCCCCTCTTGGAGGATCTCGACGGCGCGCTGCCTAACCTCGGGCGCATGCGTGCGAGTCCTAGTTGCTTCCGACATACCTGCCACTTCTTAGCCTTAACCGTTAATCTGCCTTCTTACGTGCAAGTTAGATAGTAGCATTTTACTGTTTGCTCAAAGCAGTTAATTAAAATAGACGCGGCATTATCTGGGCATTTGGCACCAAATTACGACATATCTTTATCGATTATTTACGCTGGTAGCTGACTCACAGCTAATCGTCATTCGCTTGTCAACAAAATTGGCATCTCTTTATGTCCTTTGGTATAGAGGATATAGTTATTAACCCCTCCCCCAATAATTTTGAGTGATCTGCAAGGTAGTAGACGCCCTCACTCCTCATGATTACCGCGCATTGCCATCCACCGGAGCAAAACAAAAAGGGCGGGACCTGCTGCGCTTGCAGGCCCCGCACCGGTTGACACCCGACGGGACACAGCCGGGCGAGACGAATCCGTGCTACCGCCCCGCCTGGCCGCGATGCTCAACTACAGCTCGTTGGCCGCGTGATACGCCGTGCGGATGGCGCTCGCAATGTCGGCGGTGCGCTCGCCCGAGCAGTCGCCCACGCAGGTCACGGGCACCGTCACGCCGTCCAGGTCAAACGCGTTGGCCTTGGAGCCCACGGCCATCACCACGTAATCGCAGGCGATATTTACCGGCTCCTCGGCGCCGTCCTCGGTGGTGCGCACGGCCTCCACGCCCTCGTCGGTAATGGCGGTCAGGCGGGTCTTCACGTGCTGCTCCACGTTGTGCTCGGCAAAGTCGCTCATAATCAGCGGCAGAATGGTCTCGGACTCGCCCGCGGCAATCTTGTCGAGCATCTCCACGATCGCCACCTCGCAGCCGTGCTGCAGCAGGTATTCGGCAGTCTCGGTGCCCACCAGGCCACCGCCAATGACAGCGACGCGGCCCGTAAGCTCCACCTTGCCGGCCAGCACGTCCCAGCTCGAGACGACCTTGTCCGAATCGGCACCCGGAACGGGGATGACCACGTCGTGCGCGCCCACGGCCACAATCGCGGCGTCGGCGGCGTTGAGGTCCTCAGCGGTAGCGGCATGGCTGAGCTCAACCTTCACGCCCAGACCAGGCAGAATCTTCTCGTAATACTCGACCGAGCGCATGATCTCGTCCTTGCGCGGAGGCGCAGCCGCCAGCACAATCTGGCCGCCCAAGTGATCGCTCGCCTCGTAGATGGTCACGTCGTAGCCGCGCTTGGCCGCCACGCGTGCGGCCTCCAGGCCGGCAATACCGCCGCCCACCACGGCGATCTTCTTGTCGCCCTCGCCCGGCTTGATGGCGATGGTCGCCTCGTCACCGTTCTCGGCGTTGAGCACGCACGAGATGTACTTGCGGTTTTGGATCGCGTCGACGCAACCCTTGTTGCAGTTGAGGCACTCGCGGATGGGCTCGCCCGTGGCGGCCTTCAGCGCAATGTCGGGGTCGCACATGAGCGAGCGGCCGTAGGCGATGATGTCGGCAGCGCCGTCTTCCAGAATCTTCTCGCCGGCCTCGACCGAGACCACGCGGCCGACGGTTGCCACCGGCACGGAGACCAGGGCCTTGACGCGCTCGGCCACGGGCAGCGTCCAGTTGTAGGGCATGGCGCCCATGGGCGGAATGGTGTCGCCCATGTTGCCGGTGTGGTTTGCCTGTGCGACCTGGATCATGTCGATGCCCGCACCCTCGAGCAGCTTGGCGAACTCGCATGCCTCGTCGGGCTGCAAGCCACCCTTGCCGCGCGGCGTGCCATCGGGGTTCTCCATGATCACGGGGAGCTTGTACTCCACCATCAGCTGCGGCGCGGCTTCCTTAATGGCAGCGACGACCTCCAGCGCGTAGCGAACGCGGTTCTCGAACAAACCACCGTACTCGTCGGTGCGCTGGTTGAGGATGGCCGAGCACAGCGAACCCACCAGGCGGTCGCCGTGGACCTCGATGGCGTCGATGCCGGCCTGCTGCGCGCGGGCGGCCGAGGCGGCGATGGCCTCCTTGATCTGGGTGAGCTGCTCTACGCTCGCCTCGTTCACAAAGTGCTGCATGTCGTGGTGCAGCTTGGCGTACGCCTGATTGCGGATCTCGTTGGACTCGGCCATCTTGGCGGCAAAGGCCTCCTCGTCGCCGGCGGCCTTGGCCTCCTGCGCGGCCTTGGCGGCGGCCATGGAACCCATGACCATGCGGCCGACACCGGGCACGTCGTACTCGGGGTGGAACAGCTGCAGCGCGACCTTGGCGCCGTGCTTGTGGACGGCATCGGCCAGGGCCTTAAACGTGGGGATTTGGGCGTCGGTCGCCAGCTTGGGCGTGGGGCTTGCGGTCATGACGGGAGCAACGTCGCCGATGACGATGTAGCTCACGCCGCCACGGGCCAAGCGCTCGTAAAAAGCCAGGCTGCGCTCGCCAATGGAGCCGTCGCGCTCCTCGTAGCCGGTGGTCAGCGGCGGGAACATAATACGGTTCTTGAGCTCAAGGGGGCCAACCGTAATGGGCTGGAGCAGCTTGGATGCAGGTGCGGTCATGGATATTCCTCTCTTGTAGGCGCGGCGGCGATGATGCCGCGTAGTTGTCTAGAGGATATGGCATGGGGGCACGGCGGCACAACGAAAATCGGCGAATATCAGGTGGCGGCAGGTGGATGGGGTGGGGCGGGGCGTCGATTTGTCTTAATCTGTAACAGTTGCTCAGCAAAACCGGGTCTTACTGTTACAGATCAAGATATTCCTCTCTACCCATCCTCAACAATCTAGATCTGTAACAGCTAGGCCCACTTTTGACCCCTACCTGTTACAGATCGAGACAAACCAATCTAGCCTGCCAGAAAATCTCGATCTGTAACAACAACTCGGCAAAATCCGTCCCTCGTGTTACAGATTTAGACAAACGCGACCCAACCCACCGGTATATCTCGATCTGTAACACCTAGCCGCCCAAATCGGGTCTATATGTTACGGATTGAGATTTTGTTTGATAGGCCGAGAATTGGGCCGAAAACACGATCCCGGGATAACAAAAAAGCTCGCCGGCTAGGCCGACGAGCTGCAAGTTCTTGGTCGCGGGGGCAGGATTTGAACCTACGACCTCCGGGTTATGAGCCCGGCGAGCTACCAGACTGCTCCACCCCGCAATGTCTGGGCGCCTCATGTGCGCAAGAAAGAATATTACGTGGGAGTTCGGTAAACGGCAAGGAAAATCTCATAGAGCATAATTCCTTCATATTTAAAACCCATCACCCCCTATCGCCGTGAACGAATCGCGGCGCAGCAGCGCCGACGGCACGTATACAATGGTGCGCGTCCTTTTATGCCAACACTGGGAGTAGACATGCTGCTCGCTATCGATATGGGAAACACGCAGACGGCCATGGGTCTGTTTGACGGAGACGAGTTGGTGCAGTCGTGGCGTATGCCCACCGACCGCTCCTATACCGCCGACGAGATCCACGTGCGCCTGATGGGTTTCTTTAAGATGTACGGCCTTTCGCTCGACGCGGTCGACGCGATCGCCTTTGCCGGCGTGGTGCCGCAGCTCTCGCGCGAGTGGCACGCCGTGGCCGACCGCATTGCGGCGGACGCCATCGTCATCGGGCCGCAGACGGCCGCGGTGACCAAGCTGCGCGCGGCACGCCCCCAGGCCGTGGGTGCCGACCGCATCGCCAACGCCGTTGCGGCCGAGACCTTCTACGGCGCGCCGGCGATCGTGGTGGACTTTGGCACCGCGACCAATATCGACGTCATCGATGAGGACGGTTATTACATTGGCGGAGCGATCGCGCCGGGCATCCGCATCTCCATGGACGCGCTTGCCGCCCGTGCCGCCAAGCTCGCCAGCGTTCCGCTCGAGGCGCCCGAGCACGCCATCGGCCGCGACACCGAGGAGTGCATTAAGGTCGGCGCCGTGATGGGCGCTGCCGCCATGGCCGAGGGCCTGGTCGCGCGCATGAAGCGCGAGCTGGGCCGCGAGGATGCCACCGTTATCGCCACGGGCGGTCTCGCCGGCATCGTCTCCGATTCGACCGATGCCTTCGACGTGGTCGACGGACAGCTCACCATCAAGGGTATCTGCGAAATCTACCGCCGCATGCAGGAGCTGGGGTAAGACAGGGGCTAAAGTCGAGCGCGAGCGGCGAACTAGGCAACGCATCGGTCCCATTCCTCAAAATTGAAAATTGTTCAGTTTTGAGGAATAGGACCGAGATGCCGCCCTGCAGTCACGCAAAAGCCCTCCCCGGTGCAAACCGAGGAGAGCTTCTGTTGTCATCGTTATCTTTGAACGCGGGCGCCTCGCGTTACAGCCCGCGAATCCGTACGGCCTCGGGCGGAAACTCCTGCTCGCCGGCATCGGTCTTGATGGTTGCGCGACCCCAGATGTCCAGACCCGCAAACACACCGACCGCAAGCGGCAAACCGTTGGGCGACACCGCCGCAACTTGGCGTCCCAGCAGCGGCACCATATCGAAGTACTCGCCCAGCACGGGGGCCAGCGGACCGGCAGCGCCCTGCGGCGTGTTGGCAACAGCCGCCCAGGTGTCCACACGGGTCAGCACGGCGGCGGCCAGCGCCTCGATCAGCGCTTCGTCGGCCACGTGCACGCCGAGCTCGCTCAACGCCGAACGCTCAACATCCACCGTCACGGCACCGAACATGCCCGCGGCACCGGCACCGCCGTTGACGGCGACGCGCGCGAACGACGTCTCAAACGCGGGCGCGCCGCACACGATATTGCTCGGCCACTCAATGCCCACCTTGCCGGCAAGGCCCAGCCCCGGTGCCGACGCCATGCCCACAAGCGCGTCCATCATGCCCATCGCCGCCACAAACGGCAGGCCGTGGAAGGCATGCATATTCACATCCGGGCGTACGACCAGCGAAAACGTCAACGACTCCTCGCCCGCGCTCCAAGCGCACCAGCCCGCGGACACACCCTCGCGGCCCGCGTCGCGCGCGGCGTCAAGCTCGGTGCCGGCGGCTACAACATTCATCTCAATCATCTACATACGCCCCAATTCGCCCACGATATGGCCCACGCGGTCCTCGGGCTCCTTGACCTCGACGCCGTTGTAGCGGAAGAACCGCGCTGGGTCGTGCATCAGGTCCTCGAGCGGCACCAACACAAAGTCGCGTTCGCCGATCAGCGGATGCGGCAGGCGCAGCTTTTTGCCGCCGTGGGTCTCGCCGTCCATCCACAGCAGGTCCAGGTCGATGGTGCGCGGGCCGTTGACCTTGGCCTTTTTGGAGCGGTCGCGGCCCAGCTCGGCCTCGATCTTCATAAGCTCGTCGAGCAGCACCAGCGGCGCCAGCTCGGTCTTGATCTCGATGACGGCGTTGGCAAAGGCGTCCTGGCGCGTCTCATAGGCCGGTTCGCTCTCGTAGATGCGCGAGCAGTTGGACACACAGGTGAGCGGGATCTCGGCGATCATGTCGCGCGCGGCGCGGATGTTGTCGCAACGATGCCCCAGGTTGGAGCCCACGGCCACAAACGCGCGACGCGGCTGCGGCTTAGCAACAGCCCAGTAACCGTTCAGGAACTGCGCAAAACCGGTAACGTCGTGCACGCGCACGATGTTGGCACCGGCCTGGATGGCGCCCAGGCACACGCCAAACGTGGCGGCATCGCGCGCGGCGGCCTCGGTCACGCCCGAGACGGCGCCCACAAAGCGCTTGCGCGACACGGCGCACATGAGCGGATAGCCAAGCGACGCCATCTTGGCGGTCTCGCGCTGGATGACGATATCCTCGTTGGCCGTCTTGCCAAAGCCCGGGCCCGGATCGATGCAGATGCGGTCGCGCGACACGCCGGCGTGGATGAGCGCGCGGGCCTGATCGGACAGAAAGCCCATGACGCGGCGCATGATGGGCGCCGAATCGGGCAAGGTAAAGCGGCGAAGCTGCGAGGTGGGCACGTAGGCCTCCTCGCGGCGGGCGCTGCGGCGCATCATGGCGGCCAGGTGGTCATTGGGCTCCGGCGCGAACTCAGGGTTCGCGGCGGCCTCGGCGATAGGGGCGGCCTCTTCGGCGGCCGGTACCTCCTGCTTCTGCTCGGCGGTGAGCTCGGACGCGGGTTCCGGATCGCCAAACGGCAGCGAGGGCTGCACCACGCCACCCGGCAGCTTGGCCTCTGTCTTGGGCTCGCCCAGCAGCTTGCCACGACGGCGGCGGGCAGGCTTCTCTGCCTCGCGCGCAGCCTCGGCTGCCGCCTCGCGCGCCTTCTCGGCAACAAACGCCGCAGCCGAGGTGTCGAGCTGCACCGTCGCATGCACGCGAGCGGACACGGCGACCTCGCCGGCGTGCATCACGATAACGCCGCAGGTGCTCGTCGCGACAAACTCGACCATCTTGGGGTCGGTGAAGCCCGTCACGTCGTTGACGATCGAGGCACCGCAGCGCACGGCCGCCTTGGCAACCGCCACATGGCGCGTGTCGATCGAGACGATGGCGCCCTCTTTGGCCAGCGCGCGCACCACGGGCAGCACGCGGCGAGCCTCCTCGTCGGGGTTGACCGGGGTAAAACCGGGGCGCGTGGACTCGCCGCCCACGTCGATGATGTCGGCGCCGGCGTCGAGCATCGCCAAGCCGTACTCGATGGCGGCATCCGGGTCGAAGTGCTCCCCGCCGTCGCTAAACGAATCAGGCGTCACGTTGAGGACGCCCATGATGCGCGGACGGTCAAAGCTGAGCTCGTACTTTCCGCACCGCCATGTCTTGCTATCGTTCGCCATGAACATCCTCCTAAAATGCCCGCGCCGCTGCGCTCGGGCGCAGGCGGCGGGGTCGCTTTGCAATCAGTCTTTCTATTGTATCCGCGCACACGGGCTAGAACGCAAACGCGGCCGCGATGTCGCAAGAAATCAGCAGGTCGGCATTTGCATCCTGATCGGTGGGAGCGAGATTGCAAATGGCCAGCGTATCGCCGGTAAAGTAACGAGTGAGGCCCGCCGCCGGATACACCACGAGCGAGGTCCCACCCACAATGAGGGCATCGGCCGCGGCGATGGCGGCAACGGCGCCGGTCAGCACGTGCTCGTCGAGCGGCTCCTCGTAGAGCACCACATCGGGCTTGATGCGCCCACCGCACGCAGGACACACGGGCACGCCCGCGGCGTCCTCGTGCTCGCGCGAGCAAATCCACTCGGCGCTATAGACCTCGCCGCACGACTGGCAAATGTTGCGATGGACCGATCCGTGCAGCTCGAATACGCGCTGCGAGCCGGCCATCTGATGCAGGCCGTCGATATTTTGCGTCACCACGGCATTTAGCTTACCGGCGCGCTCCAGCTCGGCCAGCTTGGTGTGGCAGCGGTTGGGCTTGGCGCCAAGCTCAATCATCTTGGTGCGGTAGAAGTCGAAGAACTCGGCCGGATGCGCCTCATAAAAGCTATGCGAGAGCATAGTCTCGGGCGGATAGGCAAACCGCTGGTGATACAGGCCATCCACGCTGCGGAAATCGGGGATGCCGCTCGCCGTGGAAACACCCGCGCCGCCAAAGAAGACCACGCGCTTGTGGGCACCGAACAGCTCCGCCAGCGCGGCGGAGGCCTGCTTGGGATCCGTTATTGCCTGCGTCATATGAGTCCTCCGTCCTTGTTAGTCGGGCAGCGTTGAGCGACGTCCCAGCATGCGGCCTCTAAGTCAGCATGCGCGGAGCCCACACCGCCCCTGTTGCGCTAATCTTAAGCCTGCCAACCCCGTCGAAAGGACACCATGCCTCAGACTTACACTTTCGCCTCGTGGAACGTCAACGGCCTGCGCGCCGTGCTCAAAAAGGACCCGAGCTTTATCCAGATCGCGCAGGACCTCGATGTCGATGTCTTGGCGCTGCAAGAGACCAAGTTGCAAGAAGGCCAGGTCGATATCGACCTGCCCGGCTATCACCAAACCTGGAGCTACGCCGAGCGCAAGGGCTACTCGGGCACCGCGGTCTTTAGCCGCCAGGAACCGCTGCGCGTACTGCGCGCCGATGCGCTGCTGCCCTACGCCGGCGAGGGCGAGGCGGCCGAGCTCGTCGCCCAAGCCGCGACCGAGGGCCGCGTCTGCGCGCTGGAGTTCGACAAGTTCTGGTTTGTGGATGTCTACACTCCCAACGCGCAAAACGAACTCGCCCGCATCGACGTGCGCATGGCCTGGGACGATGCCTACCGCGGCTTTTTGAACGCGCTCGAGTGCGAGACCGGCAAACCCGTCGTGACCTGCGGCGACTTTAACGTGGCGCACGAGGAGATCGACCTTAAGAACCCCAAGTCCAACCGCGGCAACGCAGGCTTTTCGGACGAGGAGCGCGGCAAGTTTACCGAGCTGCTCAACGGCGGGTTTACCGATACCTGGCGCGCGGCAAACCCCGACGTCGAGGGCGTCTACAGCTGGTGGAGCTACCGCTTTAATGCCCGCAAGAACAACGCAGGCTGGCGCATCGATTACTTTCTGGTAAGCGATTCGATCGCCGCCAACGTTCGCGACACCGGTATCCGTGGCGATATCTTCGGCAGCGACCACTGCCCCGTCACCCTCACGCTAGAGCTCTAGCCCCAAGTAATTTCCTGGGGGACAGAGGAAAGCAGATCATGTGACCCCTCTCCCCCTATAAGTTGCGGTGGAATAGTTCCTGTTTGGGCAGCAAATAGCCAAAAACGAGAACTATTCCACCGCAAGTTCGTGAGGGAACGCGAAATGCCCTATAGTCCGTATTTCACGACGACTCGGTTGATGCGGCGACACCAGGGCTTGTACAGGGCGGCCAAAAACACGCAGGTCGCGAGTCCGTGCGTGATATCGAACGGTACGGCGGTGGCAAGACGCGCCACGGCGCCCGCCCACGTAAGCGGTTGAACAAAACCGATAATGTCATACGCGTTGATCACCACGCCGTACAGCAGACCCGAAGCAAAGCCGTATGCCATCAGCGCCGGCATGCGCACGGTTCCATCCGCACGGTCGAACGCACCGGCATGCGCCAGCGCACCGCCAACATAGCCAACCAGGCCCCAGGCATACATCTGCCACGGCGTCCACATGCCCTGTCCAAAAAAGAAATTGCTGGTCAGCGCCGCCAGCGCGCCGACCATAAAGCCGTTACGCCGACCGAGCGTCGCCCCGGCGATAATGGCGATGGCACTCACGGGTTTAAAGTCGGGAATGGGGCCGAACAAGATGCGGCCCGCCGCGGCCAGCGCCGCCAACACCAGCGTGGGCATAATCTGGCGCAGGCCCGGGCGCGACGCCTCGTAGCCCGCAAAGAACAGCGCGAGCACGAGCGCCACCACGACAAGCATGGCAAGCGCCGCCTGCTCAACGCCTGCCAGCAACGCCGCGGCCATTACCGCCGGCACCGCCAACAGCAGCGGAATCTCCAGTTTTGCAAGCAGGCGCAAGCCGCGATAATCCGCCATTCCATCACGCCCTATAAAACACGTTGTCGGCAAAGAAATCTGCCGGCGGCTCCATGCAGGCAATTTCGCCGTCGAACATCATGGCAATGTCGTCGGCAACCTGCTCGGCGAAGTCCAGGTCGTGCGTGGCCATGATGACGGTGCCGCCAGCCTTCGCATGGTCACGCAGGGCGCGAGCGATAATGCGGCGGCTCGCCAGGTCCAGCCCCTTCGTGGGTTCGTCGAGCAGCAACAGCTCCGGGCCAATCAACAGCAGCTTTGCCAACGCGAGCAGCTGACGCTGGCCGCCCGAAAGATCGTACGGGTGGCGCCCATCCAGGCCGTCCAATCCCAGCTGCGCCGCGCGCTCCTGGGCCGCGTCCTCGTCGTATCCGCAGGTCGAAGCCCATTCCATCAGCTCGTCGCGCACCGTCTCGGCAACCAGCAGGGCCTTGGGGTTCTGCGGCAGCAGCGCCGCCGAAGCCGCCCCGCGCACCATGCGCCCACGCTGCAGCTTGGCGGTCTTGGCCAGTACCGAAAGCATCGTCGACTTGCCGCAGCCGTTACCGCCCACAATCGCATGCACCGCACCGGCAGAAAACGTCACGTCGAGCCCGCGCAGCACCCAACCGGACACACGGTCGTAGCGAAACCAGCCTTCCGACAGGGTAGTAGCCGACCCGGCGTGCATTTTTAGGAGTATTCTGCGTCCACCGGCACGCGATGGCACCCCCAAGTCGTCCTGCGACAGTATTTGCGCCTCAAATTCACCCGATTTGTCCGATTTCAGTCCCTTTTTTGCACCCGGAGCGCCTGCGCGCGGGTCCAAAGAGCCCAGCTGGCCGCTGACGCTGCTGAAAACTCCGTTTTTTGCACGCCGCGAGGCACCCCACCCTGGCACCTCGCCAGAAACCAGCCCTTCACGATGCCCCAAGGAGGCAATGTCAGCGACCTCGCACACGCGACCGTCTTCAATTCGGTACGCGCACGTCGCATACTCGAGCATCGGGCGCGGCTGGTGCGTCGCCACAACAACCGTACAGCCCAGCTCGCGGTTCACGCGAAACAGCGCATGCAGGAAGTTTTTCTCGGCAACGGGATCGAGTTGGGACGTGGGCTCGTCGAGTAGCAGCACGCGCGGACGCAGCGCCAGGACGGCAGCAAGCGACAGCAGCTGCTTGCGTCCACCCGAAAGCGTATCGGTATCGCGGTGGAGCCAGTCCTCCAGCCCAAAGAAATAGCTGGTCTCGGCCACGCGGCGGCGTATCTCGTCGCGCGCTAGCCCCGAGTTTTCCAGACCAAACGCCATCTCGTGCCACACGGTCTCGCACACGATCTGGTTCTCGGGATCCTGAAACACATAGCCCACGCGCTCCGCAGACGCCCGGACGTCCATACCGGCGACGCTCTCGCCCAGCACGCGCAGCTCGCCAGTGCATTCGCCCGTCGGCGAAATCTCGGGCTTGAGCAGTGAGAGCAGCGTTGACTTACCCGACCCAGTACCACCCACCAGCAGTGCAAACGCACCTTGGGGAACAGACCAGTCGAGCCCGTCGAGCACCGGCGCCTCAGCCCCGGGGTAGGTAAAGCTCAGGCCCCGCACCTCAATCGCAGGCACATCGGAGCCGCACGCCCCGCCCGTTACCGAGCAGCTATCTAACCGGGTCATCAGCCAAACCTCTTCTCGTCAATCGCGTGCAACACACAGGGCAGCACCATCCAAGCCGCGTACACAATATAGCCAGGCCACGGCGCCGGCACCGAAAGCTGAGGGTAAAACGAATACTGCGTTGTCGCGGCCCACGCCACCGCAACCGCAGCAGCGCCAAACAGCGCAAGCCCCACCAGCGCGGCAACGTCGGCGCGCCCCAGCCGATACCGCGCATACGTCGTGCGACGCGCCGCGGCACCCCATCCGCGCGAGCGCATGGCGTCGGCGCGCTCCAGCGAATCCTCCATGCCCCAGCCCATCAGCACGCTCGAGGCCCGCAAGCGCGAGCGCACGGGGTCGGCCGGCGCGCGCCCCGGCACATCGATCGCGTCCTGCACCGCCAGCACCGTGCGGCCGCGGCGCAAAAACTGCGGGATAAGCCGCATGCACATCGAGATCATGAGCGCGAGCACCGGCGCGGCGTTACCCAGCAACGCAAGCACCTTGTCGTATTCGAGCATCGACGCCGCAGCCTCAAACCACAGCACGCTCGCCACAAACAGCCCGCCCATACACAGGCCGTATACCATGCTCTCCAAATACACTGCGCGCATGCCGATGCGGAACACCTCCGTCGATCCCGAGGCGCTAAACAGCGGATTCACCAGCGCGATAATCAAAATCACCGGCAGCTGCCAGCGAAACGCGTTCAGCGTGCGAGCAGCCCCGCGGGTCGCAAAGCCGTATGCCAGCCCGCCCGCGAGCGACAGCGCGATCAGCACCGGCTGCATCGAGAACATGGTGAGCCCCAGCGTTAGCGCCATGTAGAGCGCAGGCACCGCCGGGTGCGACATCGAGAATGCCGCGACGGGCTCGATGGCCGACTTCTCTCGCATATTGTCCACGGGCACTCCGCCTTCTCACCCAAATACCAACGCCGCAGTGCCGCAAACACCGCACAAGCAGCGCAACCGCCGCGCCGGAACCACAAACCCAGCCGCCGCGGCCCAAACGTTACGCGCTCATCATATGCCTGCGGTATCATATTGCGCCGTGTATCGTTTCCAAACACACGTCTCTATAACGTAACAGGAGATCACATGGACGCAACCGCAATTATCCTCGCTGCCGGCGAGGGCACCCGCATGAAGTCGAACCACTGCAAGGTTTCGCACAAGATCCTGGGTAAGCCCATGGTTCAGTGGATCGTCGACGCCACCATCAAGGCCGGCTGCAGCCGCGTCGTGGTCGTCATCGGCAGCCACGCCGACGAGATGCGCGCCCTTATCGACGGCGCCTACGCCAACAGCGCCACCAAGGTCGAGTGCGTCGAGCAGACCGAGCGCCTGGGCACCGGTCACGCCGTGAAGGTCGCACTCGAGGCCTGCGGCATCACGCAAGGCCCCGTCGTCGTGCTCAACGGCGACCTGCCGCTCATCACCGCCGACACCGTCGCCAAGTTCGCACAGACCGTCGCCACCGGCGAGCTCGCCTGCACCGTCATGACCATGACCCCGCCCGATCCTTTTGGCTACGGCCGCATCAAGCTGGGCGCCGATGGTCAGATCGAGCGCATTATCGAGCAGAAGGACTGCACGCCCGAGCAGGCCGCCACGCTGCTGGAGTGCAACGCCGGCTGCTACGCCTTCGACGGCGTGCAGCTCGCCGCCAACATTGACGAGATCGGCAACGACAACGCGCAGTCCGAGTACTACCTGCCCGACATGCTCGAGATCCTCAAGGGTCACGGCCAGGCGGTCTCCATCTTCCACTGTGACGACTACCGCGACGGCTTGGGCGTCAACAGCCGCATCCAGCTCGCACAGCTCACCGCCATCGCGCGCGACCGCATCAACGAGCACTGGATGGCCGCGGGCGTTACCTTCATCGACCCCACGCAGGCCTGGATCGGCCCCGACGCCACCATCGGCCGCGACACCGTCGTGTGGCCGCAGACGCACCTGATCGGCCACGTCACCGTGGGCGAGGAGTGCCAGCTCGGCCCCAACAGCCGCCTCACCGACACCACCGTCGGCAGCGGCTGCACCATCGATGAGACCATCGCCATCGAGGCCGTCATCGAGAACGGCGTCGACTGCGGCCCGCGCGCCTACCTGCGCCCGGGCACCCACATGCTCGACGGTTCCAAGGCCGGCACGCACGTGGAGATCAAGAAGTCCACGATCGGCGAGGGCTCCAAGGTGCCGCACCTGTCCTACATCGGCGACACCACCATGGGCCCCGGCGTCAACGTGGGCGCGGGCTCCATCACCTGCAACTACGACGGCGTTCACAAGCACAAGACCGTCATCGGCAAGGATGCCTTCATCGGCTCCGACACCATGATGGTCGCACCCGCCCAGATCGGCGACGGCGCGCTCGTGGCCGCCGGCTCCGTCATCACCGAGCCGGTCCCGGCCGACGCACTCGGCCTGGGTCGTGCCCGTCAGGTAAACATTGAGGGTTGGGCCGCCGATTATCGCCGCCGTCTGCACGAGGACGACGAGGTATAACGTTTTACCAAGCATCTAAGGAGCTGTTCCCATGGGGGGGCGGCTCCTTTTTCTATCGTGACCTGCGCAACCGGATGAGTGGTCGGTTCGTGTCCGTTGACGGTAAAGACGTTATCAAGACCCGATTAACCCCGTCGCGCGGTTACAATGCAACAAGGCATCTATATGGCATTCGATATAAAGGAGAAGGGTAATGCCGATTAATGATCCCGAGAAGTCGGAGAATATGCGCAAGTCCATCCGCGTGTATTCCGGTTCCTCCAACCGTCCCCTCGCTCAGAAGATCGCTGAGTTCCTTGGGGTCGAGCTTTCGGGCCTTACGCTAAAGCAGTTCGCCAATGGTGAGATTTACGCCCGCTACGACGAGACCGTCCGCGGCGCCGACGTCTTCCTGATTCAGTCCGTGGCCGGCGGCAACGTCAACGACATGCTCATGGAGCTGCTCATCGCCACCGACGCTGCCAAGCGCGCATCCGCCCGCTCCATCACCGCCGTTATCACCCACTACGGCTATGCCCGTCAGGACCGCAAGGCCGGCCCGCGCGAGCCCATCACCGCCCGCCTCGTCGCCAACCTGCTCGAGCGCGCCGGCGTCAACCGCATCATCACCCTCGACCTGCACCAGGGCCAGATCCAGGGCTTCTTCGATATCCCGGTTAACCACCTGTCCGCATTGCCGCTGTTTGGCCAGTACTACAACGACATGCACTTCGACACCGACAACCTGGTCGTCGTCTCCCCCGATGTGGGCCGCGCCAAGGCCGCCAAGAAGCTGTCCGACATGCTCGGCTGCGACCTGGCCATCGCCCACAAGGGTCGTCCGCGCCACAACGCCGCCGAAGTCATGGGCATCATCGGTGACATCAAGGGCAAGACCTGCATCATCAACGACGACATGATCGACACCGCTGGCACCCTGTGCGCCAACGTCAAGGAGCTCAAGGCTATGGGCGCTGGCGACATCTACGTCTGCGCCACCCACGGCATCTTCTCCGGTCCGGCCATCGAGCGTCTGAACGACGCCCCGATCGTCGAGTGCCTCGTCACCGACGCCATTCCCGTCGAGGTCGGCGGCAAGATCAAGACCATCTCGGTCGCCGAGGAGTTCGCTCAGGCCATCTCCGCCGTTTACCACGAGGAGCCTGTCTCCACGCTCGTCGGCGGCGACTTCGCGCTGTAGTCGCTCGACCCTCGCATCCCTCCGGAAGCCCCGGACGCGCCTGCGGGGTTATCACGCGAACGTCCTCGCCGCTTTGCGTCTGCGGGATGTTCGCTTTGATAACCCCTCTCGGCGCGTCCGGGGCTTCCTGCTGTCTCGGGGCAGCTGTTTTCTGAAATGACTTTGCTGCAACCTTTCCTCGCCTTCGGCGGGCGTGGTAGCCTTTGTCGTTGATTGAACTATTTGTGTAACGAAGGGACAAATATGGCAGCTGCACAGCCGCTTAAGATTCGCATGGTTGCCGGACTTGGTAACCCTGGCGAGGAATATGCCGAGACCCGCCACAACGCCGGCTTTAAGGCAATCGACGAGCTGGCCCGTCAGGCCGGCGTCACATACTGGAAAAACCAGGCAGGCGCCGAGGTCGCGCTCATCAATATCAACGATGCAGAGGAAGAGAACGGCAAGCGCCAGATTGTGCTGGTCAAGCCGCAGTCGTATATGAATACCTCGGGTGGTCCCATCTCCAAGCTCTGCCGCGAGTACAAGATCAAGGCCGAGGAGCTGCTCGTGATTCACGATGAGCTCGACATTCCCGCCGGCGACGTACGCGTCAAGGTGGGCGGTGGCCACGCCGGCCACAACGGCCTGCGCTCCATCATCGACAAGATGGGCAGCCGCGACTTCAGTCGCATCCGCACCGGCATCGGCAACCCTCCCGGCAAGATGGCCGTGGCAGACTATGTGCTCAAGCAGCTGCGCGCCCGCGAGGCCGAGGACTTCCAGGACACCTGCGCCCGCGCCGCAGATGCCGCCGGTCTGGCCATCGTCCACGGCGTAATCTACGCCCGCGATCACGTAAACGGCGCTGCTTCCGCCAACGGCAAGCACTAAAACCTACCATTTAGGGACAGGTTTATTTTGGCAGGTTTTATCTGCGAAAACACCGCAGTCGGCACATCGCAATAAACACGCTGCCACCATACATGCATAACACCCCAAAGGGGGCCGGCCTCAACGAAGCGCGAGGCCGGCCCCCTTTGCCGTTTTGCCTGATAAAACCGAACAAAATAAACCTGTCCCTATTAGGTAGGTCGAAGTGGGTAAACCCTTTTCCCACCTGCCAAAGATACACGTAAGCGACATTGCCATGAGGGTATAATTTGCACCGTATGTCTGCACATCGCCTGTGCGCGTACGGTTTTATTCGGGCTACCGTCCATTTCCGTGGAGGCACGGTTCGGCAGCCCTAACAAGAGAGGGGTTCTATGTATAAGATCCTGGAGAAGACGCAGTTCTCGGAGAAGGTGTTCAAGTTCCGCATCGAGGCGCCTGCAATCGCCAAGCATGCGCACGCTGGACAGTTCCTCATGGTCCGCGCCAACGAGACGGGCGAGCGCGTCCCGTTTACCCTGGCCGGCTGGAACGGTGACGAGGGCTGGGTCGAGTTCATCTTCATGGTGATCGGCAAGACCACCGAGATGCTGTCCACCTACGAGGCCGGCGAGTCGCTGCGCGACGTCGTGGGCCCGCTGGGCGTTCCTACCGAGATGGCCGAGGGCCCCTGCGCCGTCATTGGCGGCGGCGTCGGCCTGGCAATTGCCTTCCCGGTCGCCAAGCACTTGGTCGAGACCGGTCACGAGGTCCACGCCATCATGGGCGCCCGCACCAAGGACCTCCTGCTCATGGAGGACCAGTTCCGCGAGCTCCTCGACGAGGACCACATCCACATCACCACCGACGACGGCTCCTACGGCGAGCAGGGCGTTGTTACCGCTCCGCTGGAGCGCCTGCTGCAGGACAAGGCCGTGAGCCAGGTCTTCTGCGTCGGCCCCGTTCCGATGATGAAGTTCTCGACCCTCACCGCCCAGAAGTACGACACCCCCATCACCGCGTCGCTCAACCCCATCATGGTTGACGGCACCGGCATGTGCGGCTGCTGCCGCGTCGAGGTGGGCGGCGTGACCAAGTTCGCTTGCGTCGACGGCCCCGACTTCGATGCCACCCTGGTCGACTGGGATGACCTTCGTGCCCGCCAGGCCGCTTACCGTTCCGAAGAGGGCGAGTCCCTCAAGGCCTATGAGGAAAAGAGCTGCGCATGCCACTAGTTAACGGTCGTTTCGTTGCCGATATGAAGTCGCCCCGCACCCCCGATAACGAGGAGCCTGCTGCCGAGCGCGCCTGCGACTTCCGCCCCGTCGACAAGGGCTTCACCGAGGAGATGGCGCTGGCCGAGGCCGAGCGCTGCCTCAACTGCAAGAAGCCGTTCTGTGTTGAGGGCTGCCCCGTCAACATCAACATCCCCCGCTTTATCGAGCAGATCCGCGAGAAGGACTTCGGCGGCGCTCTCGATACCATCCGCGAGGACTCCATGCTTCCCGCCATCTGCGGCCGCGTCTGCCCGCAGGAGAACCAGTGCGAGGGCAAGTGCATCCGTGGCAAGAAGTCCGAGCCCGTGGCCATCGGCCAGCTCGAGCGCTTCCTGGGTGACCGCCCCGAGCTCGCTTCCACGCCCAAGATGGCCCCCAAGAACGGCAAGAAGGTCGCCGTCGTCGGCTCCGGCCCGTCCGGCATCACCTGCGCCGGCGAGCTCGCCCGTAACGGCTTTGACGTCACCGTCTTTGAGGCATTCTTCACCGGCGGCGGCGTGCTGGTCTACGGCATCCCCGAGTTCCGTCTGCCCAAGGCGGTCGTCAAGCGCGAGATCGACGGCCTGGAGGACATGGGCGTCAAGTTTGAGTACAACTCCGTCGTGGGCAACATGGCCACGGCCGAGGAGCTGTTCGAGCAGGGCTTCGACGCCATCTACGTGGCGACCGGCGCTGGCCTGCCCAAGTTCCTCAACGTCCCCGGCGAGAACCTGCCCAACGTCTTCTTCGCGAACGAGTACCTCACCCGCGTGAACCTGATGAAGGCCAACAAGTTCCCCGAGTACGACACCCCCACCAAGCACGGCAAGAACGTCGTCGTCTTTGGTGGCGGCAACGTGGCTATGGACGCCGTCCGTACCGCCAAGCGTCTGGGCGCCGAGCACGCCATCATCGCCTACCGTCGTACCGAGGACGAGATGCCCTGCCGTCGCGCCGAGCTGCACCATGCTAAGGCCGAGGGCGTCGAGGTTCTGCCGCTCGTCTCCCCGCTCGAGTTTGTCGCTGGCGAGGACGGCTCCGTGTGCGCCGTCAAGGTCCAGAAGATGGAGCTCGGCGAGCCTGACGAGTCCGGCCGTCGTCGCCCGGTGCCCATCGAGGGCGCCATCGAGGAGATTCCCTGCGACGTCGCAATCTCGGCTATCGGCACCAACGCCAACCCCTTCGCAAAGAAGATCGGCGGCAAGATGGAGCTCAACAAGTGGGGCTACATCGTTGCCGACGAGGAGACCGGCCAGACCACCGATCCCCGCATCTGGGCTGGCGGCGACATCGTCACCGGTGCCGCTACGGTCATTCTGGCGATGGGCGCCGGCAAGAAGGCCGCTGCCTCCATCACCAAGAGCCTGCTGGGCGAGTAATCACCTACAGCGCTAGCCATCAAACGGCAAAGTCCCCGTCGAGCACACGCCCGGCGGGGACTTTTTCTATGCCGATCGCCCTACCACCGCAAAGGCGCCTGTCCCCCTTGCGGTGGTTTTGGTCGGTTAGTCTTCGAGCTGCGCCACCTTGTAGCGGTAGGCGGCGGCAATAACGTCTTTGCAACCCTCGCGGCCCAGCTTGGCGCGGTTGACGACGATGTCTTTACCGCTCGTCATCTTCCACTTTCCGGCACTGTAGCGCTTATAGAACGCCTCGCGCGCCTTCTGCTGCTGCTTGACCAGCTTGGCGCCCTTCTTTTTGTTGAGGCCGCGCTTCTTGCGCACGATCTCGACGCGGTCCTCAAAGGGCGCAGTCACCAGCACGGCGATGTGGTTGGGGTTGTTACGCAGCAGGTAATCGGACAGACGGCCTTCGATAATGCAGCTCTCGGTCTCACCCAGATCCAAAATCACCTGGCTCATCTTTTGGAACAACTTGTCCGAGTACGAACGCGCATCGTAGCGGTCGGGCAGAAACGCCATGTTCTCCACGGCCAGGCGCTCGTCGTAGGCGGCCATCTTGTCGAGCGACTCGCCCGCGCGCAGCGAAGCACGCACCAGCAGCTCGTTATCGTACAGCGGAATCCCCAGCTCATCGGCGAGGATACGACCAATCTCGTGGCCCTCGGCGCCAAAGTCGCGCGCGATGGTAATGACCACAGGATTCTTCTTGTTCTCCAGATCGCTCATCGCGATTCCTTTCTCTATGTGACAAAGGGGCTGTCCCTTTGCCACATTCTACGCTGCCACCATTCGCCTCTGATATGCGCGAACCAGCAGCGAGATACCAAAGTTGAGCACAAAGTACATCGCAAACACCAGGCCGTAGAGCATAAGCACCTGCGACAGGTCGATCGCGTGGGCCATCACGACGTTAGCCGTGTACATGAGCTCGGCCACGTTAATGCCCGAAAGATACGAGCTGTCCTTGATGACGGTCGTGCACTGGCTAAACAGCGCCGGAATGATCGTCTTAAACGTCTGCGGCAGAATGATGTAGCGCATGGTGGCAAAGAAGCCAAAGCCCTGGCTCTGCGCCGCCTCAAACTGGCCGCGCGGAATCGAGTTGAGGCCGCCGCGCACAATCTCGGCCATAACAGCGCTGGTAAACAGCGTAAAGGCGATGGTCGAAATCACAATGTCCAAACCCTGCACCGTAAAGTAGATAAACAGGATCCACAGCAAGTTTGGCGTGCAACGGAACAGCTCGATATAGGCGCTCACCAAAATACGGAACGGGCGGGGCGCATAGCTTTTAACGAGCGCCAGCACCGTGCCAAAGATGAGCGAGAAAAAGATCGACAGCGCCGAGATCTCGATCGTCTTAACAAAGCCGCCCCAAATGTAGAGCAGGTTGGTCGCGTTGAAGATTTCCATGCGCTAGGCCTCCTCTACGTTGTCGAGCCCCAGCTCGGCCAAGCTCACGCCGCGCGGACGCTCCTTGGAGCGACGCTCGAGCCACTGCACCAGCATGGCAAGCGGAAAGCAGATAATGAAGTACATAAGGCAGCAGACGATGTATCCCTGCAGGTAACCGTACAGACTCACAAAGTTGTCGGAACGGTACATAAGGTCGCCGCCGGCCACGAGCGCCAGCACCGACGTGTTCTTGACCAGGTTGAGCGCCTGGTTACACAGCGGCGGCAGAATGATCTTGAATGTCTGGGGCAGCACGATGTACCAGTATGCCTGCGCACGGGTGAAGCCCTGGCTCTGGGCCGCCTCCATCTGACCGCGCGGAACCGCCTCGATACCGGTGCGGATGACCTCCGAAATGTAGGCCGCGTGATACAGGCCCACACCCAAGAAGCCCAGCACGAACGGCGCGATGCGCACCGGCTGGTCGGCACCGGTTATGGCCTGCAAAAACTGCGGACCGGCCATGTACATAAAGAGCACCTGCACGGGCAACGGGGTGTTCTGGTAAAACTCCACGTACACGCGGCTTATGGCGCGCAGCACGCGCGAGCGAGTGGTAGAGAACACGCCCAGCAGCGTGCCCAGCACCAGCGACAACAGCAGGCCGGCAACGACCACCTGCAGTGTCACGCCAAAGCCCTCCCAGAAGGGCCCCATGTTTTGAAATGTCGTCGACCAACGGTCGGCGTCAAATAATCCTTCGAGCATTTGATTCCTTCCTTGGACGATGCGCCTATACAAGACCCCAGGTCTTGACCTCTTGGTCGAGCCAGCCGTCGGCTAGGCGGTTGCAAATCACCCGATCGACCACGGCCGAAAGGTCGCAGCCCTTCTTGGTCGCCACGCCGTAGCCCTGCTCGCCAAACTTGACCTCGGGCTGCAGCAGCTCAACGGTCTCGTTCATATAGCCGGCCAGCGTGGAGCGGTCCATGGCAAAGACGTCGATATTGCCGGCGTCGAGCGAACTCTTGATGATGGGGTAGCCGCTAAAGGCCCTAAACTCGGGCTTGCAGCTAAAGCCGTTGTCCTTGATCATCTGCTCGATCAGGCCCTGCGTGGTGGCACCCTGGCTTACGCCAATGACCTTGCCGTCCAGGTCCTCAATCGAGGTAAAGCCCGAACGCTTCTTGACCATGAGTCCCACGTAGTCGGTGCGGTACGGCGTCGAGAAATCCCAGCTCTTCTTGCGCTCGTCGGTGATGGTGTAGGTCGCCGCGACCACGTCAAGTTGGCCGTTATCGATCAGCGGGCCGCGCGTCTTGGGCGTTACGTCAGTAAACTCGACAAGCTCCTGGGCGCGGGCCTCCTTGTAGCTCACGCCAAAGACGGCAGCAGCGATCTGGTAGCACAAATCGACTTCCATGCCCTCAAAGCGGCCCTTGGCGGTGTCGTAATAGCCGTAGCCGGGAACGTCCTTCTTAACGCCGGCATTCAGATGGCCACGCGATTTGATGGCCGCAAGCTTGGACCCCTTGTCGGAGCCCTCGCCGCTGGTGGAGTTGCCGCAACCGGTAAGCGCGGTCGCCGTCAGCGCAAGCATGCTGGCGCCAGCCAGCTGCAAAAAGTGACGGCGCGACACGGCCTCCCTCGTCATATCCGTCATGTCCATCACCGCGCCTAGTGCAGAATCTTGGACAGGAACTCGCGACAGCGCGGGTTCTCGGGGTTATCGAAGAAGTGCTCGGGCGTGCCCTCCTCCAGAATGCGGCCGTCCTCCATAAAGATGACGCGGTCGGCCACCTGGCGCGCAAAGCCCATCTCGTGCGTCACGCAGATCATGGTGATATCCTCCTGCGCGAGCTCAATCATAACGTCCAGGACTTCCTGGACCATCTCGGGGTCGAGCGCCGAGGTCGGCTCATCAAACAGGATGATGGGCTGCTTGGTGCACAGGGCACGGGCGATGGCGATGCGCTGCTGCTGACCGCCCGAGAGATTCTGCGGATACTCGCCGGCCTTATGCGCCATGCCGACACGCTTGAGCGCGGCGATAGCGATCTCGGTCGCCTCCTCCTTGCTCTTCTTTTGTAGCTTGATGGGCGCGAGCGTCAGGTTGCCCAGCACCGTCATGTTGGGATACAGGTTGAACTGCTGAAACACCATGGAGCTATACTTGCGAGCCATCTCCAGGTGGTTCTTTTTGGTGAGCGGCGTACCGTCGATGACGACCTCGCCCGACGTGGGCTCCTCCAGATAATCGACGCAACGGATGAGCGTCGACTTACCCGAACCGGAAGGCCCGATCATTACGAGCTTCTCGCCGCGCTTGACGGTGAGGTTGATATCTTTGAGCACATGCAGGTCGCCAAAGTACTTGTTGAGATGCTTGATCTCGATCATGTCTGCCATGAATGTCCCTTCCCTGCGTTTACACGAGTTGAACTATTGTACGGAAAGAACCACGTTTTCGCAGCCCACACTACATTCCCGTAAAGAACCCGCAACCTTCCACCCACTCATTGGGGACAGACTTAAATGAGTACCTGCTCATTGGGCACTCATTTAAGCCTGTCCCCAATGAGTACCCAGCTCATCAAAAAGGGGCGCGACTGCAATGGTCACGCCCCCTCGACATCAACTATGTACCGCTCGGCCCCTACGCAAGCTTTGCGCCGACGATCTTTGCCGCGGCCGGCTTGTCGAAGTTGCCGCCGGTGGCCTTGCCGAGTGCACCCATAACCTGGCCCATCTGCTTCTTGGACGTGGCGCCCAGCTCGGCGATAACCTGCTCGATCAGGGCCTCGAGCTCCTCGCCCGAAACCTGCGCGGGCAGCAGACTCTCCAGGATCTTGACCTGCTCGGTCAGGTTGTCGGTACGCTCCTGGTCGGTGCCGGCCTTGATGGACATCTCCAGCGTCTCGCTCGTCTGCTTGATCAGACGCTTGATCATGCTGTTGACGTCTTCCTCGGTCACATCGCGGCGCTCGTTGACCTCGATATTCTTCACCTCGGCCTTAACCTGGCGAATGATGGACAGGCGAACCTTATCCTTGGCCTTCATGGCCGCGATCATTTCTTTCTGCAGCTCTTCGTTGTTCATCTGCAAATCCTCTCTAATAGCGTGGGCGGCACTCGCGCGAGCACCGCCCCATGATTACTCAGTCGTCGACGAATCGTCGGTCGAGCTCTTGGTGACGCCCTTCAGACTCACGTTATAGGGTACGTCCTTGGGCATGGGGTTGACGGTGATGTCGGCATCCTTCTTGTACTGCTCCAGCCACTCGCTGTACGCGGTGCTGGCCGCTTGCGTCTTCACCACGTTGGAGACGTACTTTTTGATGTCCTTGGGCACCTGGTTGATGTCATCAACCTGATTATCGACATGGAAGTAGTCGGTGCACTTGATGATGTGGTAGCCATAGGTCGACTCGACGACTCCGCTCACGTCGCCCTTGTTGAGCCCCTCGAGCGCCGTCTGGTAGCTGTCGACGAAGGTGGTGAGCTTATCCCAGCCCACATCGCCCTTCTTCTCCTTGGAACCGGTGTCCTCGGAGTACTGCTCAACGGCGTTCTCAAAGCTCAGCTCACCGGAGTTGATCTTGTCCAGGCACTCCTGCGCCTTGGCCTTGGCGGCAGCCTTGTCCTCGTCGGAGGCGTCGGAATCAACCTTGATCAGGATGTTCGACGAGCGGCGAGCATCGTTGTAGTTAGACAGATTCTCGTTGATGTAATCGACGATCTCGCTGTCCTTGGGCTTGCTGGTGGGCGCCACGGCATCCTTGAGTTTCTGCTGCGCCAGGCTCTCCTTGAGCGAATCCTTGTAGGTGTCCTCGGTATAGCCGTAGGTCTTGAGGGTCTTCTTAAAGGTCTTGGCACCACCCGCGCTCTTGCACGCGTCCTTCCATGCCTTCTCGACCTCCTCGTCCGACACCGTCACGCCGTTCTCCTTCTGTGCCTGTTGAAGCAGAATTTGCTGCGTGTAGGAGTCGATAAGCTGCTTGCGGTACTTCTTGGGCGTGAGGTCGTTGTCGACCAGATACTGCGCCCAATCCTCATCCTTGGTGTAGCCGTAGGACGTGCGCATGCTCATGATCTGCTTGGTCACGGTGTCCTCGGTGAGGTTGGTGCCGTTGATAGTAGCAGCGACACCGCCGGTCAGCTTGTAGCCCGAGGTGTCCTCGGCCTGCGACATAAGGCCGGAGCACGCCATCGCCGAGACGGAAAGCAGCATCGCCAGCACGCCGATGACCACCAGAACGACCTTAACGGTCTTGGACACGCGGGTCTTGCGCTGCTTCTTACGAGAGCTAGAGGCGGCACGAGCCTGCTGCTCGGGCGTCGGCTCGGGTGCGGGGTTCTTTTTCTTATTTGCCATAGTTGGCCTTTCGCATAACGAATCGAACAAACGCCATTGTGTCACAACGCGGCCCCCGCGACACGCTTGGTGCATTGGGGACAGGTTAATCTGCACCATTTTGGTGCAAAGGGGACAGCTCTGGCAGCCGGCAGTTAGGGACAGTCCCCAAGTGCCGGCTCAGCCCCACCTTAGAAGTGACGGCGGATGGCGTCGACCATGCCCTGGGGCGTGGTCTGGCCGAGCACGTCGGCTGCGGCATCGGCGTCCATAAAGATATTCATGAGCGCCTGCAGGGCCTCGACCTGGCCGCCCGGCTCGGCGATGCCCAGATTGATGACGATCTGCGCCGGCACCGGAGCGCCCATGCCAGCCATAGCGTTAAATGTCACGGGCGCGGCGGGCTTCACCACCGCGATATAGGGCTTGGCCACAAATCCCGGATCGGTATGCGGAATGGCAATGTTTGCCGCCGGCATGGCAAGACCCGTGGGATAGGCATCCTCGCGCGTGCGAACGGCGTCGAGCCAACCGGACGCAATGTAGCCACGTGGTGCAAGCTCGCCCTCGAGCCGCGCAAACACCTCATCCGGCGTCGCACACTCCCAATCAAAAAACACCAGCTCAGGCATAAACAGCGCTTCGTTATCCGCCATGCGCTCACCTCTCTCACCTAGTCACCTGCGACGTTCTTGAATGACTAGTCGTTAAAGAACGTCCCAGGTGGCTACCCAAAACAAAGGGTGGCCACGTGCGCCTTGGCGCCAATGACCACCCTGACCACTCGGCTAAATTGTACTGTGCGCCGCTAGCCGCGAGGCGCGTCAATTGCGACCTTGCCGCTCTCCAGCACGTGGACGCGGCCGTCGGCGAGCATTTGCACGACCTCGGGATACAGCACGTGCTCAATCGCGTGGATGTGCTCCTCGAGCGTGTCGACATCCCAACCTTCCTCGACAGCCAGCGCGCGCTGGGCGATGATGGGGCCGTTGTCGTAGATCTCGTTGGCAAAGTGCACGGTCACACCGGTTACCTTGACGCCGCGCGCAAAGGCATCGTCAATCGCATGCGCACCGGTAAAGCTCGGCAGCAGCGCCGGATGCAGATTGACCACGCGGTTGGGAAACGCCGCCAGCAGAGGCGTGTGCACCATGCGCATGTAGCCGGCCATGACCACATACTCGCAGCCGCGCTCGAGAAGCTCGTGCGCGATGATCTCGTCAGCGGCGATGGGGTCGGCGTAGACATCCTTGGACAGCGTGAGCGTCTGGATGCCCGCGCGCTCAGCGCGCTGCAAACCCTTAGCCGAAGGACGGCTCGACACCACAAGCTCAATCGAAGCGTTGAGCTTGCCGGCGGCGATCAGATCGATCAGCGCCTGCAGGTTGGTACCCGAACCGCTGATGAGCACACCGATCTTGAGCGGCTCGGCCGTATCGGTGCCGGTCGGACGGGTGTAGGGCACAAAGCCCAGGCTCGCGGCAGCAGCCATCTGCTCGTTAGCGCTCATCGGAGTACACGACCTTACCGGAGCCCTCGACGCACTCGCCCACGCGGAACGGCTTCTCGCCCAGCGCGACCAGGGCCTCGGTCACGGCAGCCTCGTCCTCGGGGGCGACGATCAGGCACAGGCCAACGCCCATGTTGAAGGTCTTGCATGCCTCGTTGGGCGCGAGCTCGGCCTGGCGCGAGACGTAGGTGATGACGGGCGGAACGTCCCAACCCATCTCGGCGCCGTTACGGGTGACCACGGCGTCAACGTCGTCGGCAAGCGCGCGGTTGAGGTTCTCGGTGATGCCGCCGCCGGTGATGTGGGCGATGGCGTGCACCGGAGCGCCACCGCGCAGCAGCTCCAGAATCGGCTTGACATAGATGCGCGTGGGGGCCAACAGGGCGTCTGCCAGCGATGCGCCGCCGAGTTCCTCGAGCGGACGGCTCAGCTCCTCGGCCTTAGCGGCGGCCTCGGGCGTGCCCGGCTTAATACCGTCGACGCCAATGACCTTACGCACGAGCGAGTAGCCGTTGGAGTGCACGCCGGTGGAAGGCAGGCCCAGGATCACGTCGCCGGGGCGGACGTTCGCGGGGTCGAGCATCTTGGGACGGTCGACGACGCCCACGGTAAATCCGGCAAGGTCGTAGTCGGCAGGAGCCATGACGCCGGGGTGCTCGGCCATCTCGCCGCCCACGAGCGCGCAGCCCGCGAGCTTACAGCCGTCGGCCACACCCTTGATGATCTTTGCCATGTGCTCGGCCTCGATGTGGCCGATGGCAACGTAGTCCAGGAAGAACAGCGGCTCGGCGCCCGAAGCCAGAATGTCGTTGACGCACATAGCGACCAGGTCCTGGCCCACCGTCTCGTGACGGTCCATGATCTGGGCGAGCACGAGCTTGGTGCCCACGCCGTCGGTACCGCTAATCAGAATCGGGTCTTCCATATCCTTAAGCGCGGCAGCCGAGAACAGACCACCAAAGCCACCGATGCCGCCGATAACCTCGGGGCGGTTAGTGTCCTTGACCATCTGCTTAATCGCGTCGACGGCGCGACCGCCCTCGGCGGTATCGACGCCGGCGTCCTCATACGTCACATGTTTGCTGTCGCTCATCAGAGCCTTCCTCTCCCACTACCGTGGCGCCGCGCGGGCGCCAAACGGTGCTCATGGTTGCGTTCATTTCGGCGCGTGCCATAACAGCACGCGCCGTCATATCAACAAAACAGCAGGTAAAACCTACCAAAATAAACCTGTCCCTACATGGCAGGTTTTAGGCCTCGCCGTGCTCCTCTTCCCAGCTGCGGTCGTCGTATTTCTCGACCACGGCGTCGTCGTCAACGTGCAGCGGTTTGTCCAGGTTGCGAGGCTTAAAGCCCTCCATGAACTTGTCGCGGCCAAAGCTCTCGGGAATCGCCACGGGGTAGCGGCCGGTAAAGCACGCATCGCAGTAACCGCCCTTGGGCATGACCTTAAGCAGGCCCTCGACCGAAAGGAAAGCCAGCGAATCGGCGCCAATGTACTCGCAAATCTCATCGACCGTTTTGTTGGCGCTGATAAGCTGCGACTGCACGTCGGTATCGATACCGTAGAAGCACGGCCAGATGACCTCGGGCGAGTTGATGCGGATATGAATCTCCTTGGCGCCAGCGTTGCGCAGCATCTTGACGAGCTGCACCATGGTGGTGCCGCGCACGATGGAGTCGTCGATGACGACCAGGCGCTTGCCCTCGATGTTGTCGCGAAGCGGGTTGAGCTTCATGCGCACGCCCATGGCGCGCAGCTCCTGCGTGGGCTCGATAAACGTACGGCCCACGTAGCGGTTCTTGATAAGGCCCTCGCCAAAGGGAATACCGCTCTCGTGCGAATACCCCTCCGCGGGCGGCAGGCCGGAGTCGGGCACGCCGATGACCAGATCGGCCTCGACGGGCTCCTCATGTGCCAGCTGGCGACCCATGTCGTAACGGCAGGCATAGACGCTCTTGCCGTTCATGATGGAGTCGGGGCGGGCAAAGTAGACCTGCTCAAAGATGCAGTTTGCGGGCTCTTCGGCTGCAGGCACGCCCTGCTCGGATACCAGACCCTCGGCGCTGATGCGCAAAATCTCGCCGGGACGAACGTCACGGACGTACTCGGCACCCACGATGTCAAGTGCGCAGGTCTCGGAAGCAACGACCCAGCCGCCGGCGCGCGTGACGTGGACGGCGGAGTCGACCGTAGCGGCGCCGTCCTGCGACGGCAGCTGCGAAACGGATGCGGCATCGGCCTGGTCCAGACCCTCGTCCACCAGCTTGCCCAGCACGAGCGGGCGAATGCCGTGCGGATCGCGGAATGCGTAGAGCGCCTGCTCGTTGATGAGCGTCATGGCGTAGCCGCCGCGCACGAGCTCCATGGTCTTGCGAATGCCCTCGCGCAGATGGCCTGTACGCTGAGTAAAGTAGCCGATAAGCTTGGTCGCGACCTCGGAATCCGAATTGGAGAGGAACGGCACGCCCAGCTCGATCAGCTGGCGGCGCAGCTCGTCGGTGTTGACCAGAGTACCGTTGTGCGCGAGCGCGATAATGACGCTATTGATGGTAGAGAGGTGCGGCTGCGAGGCTTCCCAGCTCTTGGCGCCGGCGGTGCCATAGCGCACGTGGCCCACGGCCAGCTGGCCGGAGAGCGTCGACAGGTCGGCGTTGGAAAACACGCGATCGAGCAGGCCCAGATCCTTGCGGACCATAACCGTGCCGCCATCACCCACGGCGATTCCCGCCGATTCCTGGCCGCGATGCTGCAGCGCGCGCAGACCAAAGTACGTCAGTCGAGCCACATCGCGATCGGGTGCCCACACACCAAAAATGCCGCATTCCTCATGCAGCTGGTCGGAGTCCGGATCATACGTCGACATGGTCTTCACCTGTCCCGCGGCACGCTCGGCCGCGCGGATGGTTTCTTGAGACATGGCATCCCCTCAGAGCCTCGTTATTTGGCGTTACCTGCCCTATTATACGCACGGCAAGACAAGCACCCCCGCGCATGAACAGCGCTTTTTAAAAGCCCACCGAGCTTATAATCCGTTTTGCAGCCAAACATTTTATTGGGCAGACACCTCGGGACCGACGATCCCGCATACTTCCGTTGCGACGCGTCTCGCCCGCCGTTGGGGCTTGCATTGTTGCAATTGGGACGTTCGTCCTGTCTTTTGGCAGGTCGGCGGCGTATCCTTGTACCTACAGCAAAACGAGAAAGGTTATGTATGGATCGAAACGAACTCGACCCCAGCGTCCCCAGCGCCACGGAGGTCAAGAAGATCCCCCTCATCATTAAGGTATACGCCGTCCTGTGCATCCTGTCCGGCGTGGGCACGCTCCCGTCGGTCGGCGCCTTTATGTGGCAGGTCATCACCGCGCTCATCAACGGCAACGCCGCCGCCAAGCTCGGCGACAACACGCTCGTCGCGGTCGGCCTTATCGTCGCCGGCATCATGCTCTCTGCGGCAAGCGCCGTCATCCTGATCATCTTTGGCCTGGACCTCATCAAGAACCAGCGCCGCAATGCCGCCCGTCTGTCCTATATCCTTATCGCGTTTACCGTCGTCGAGCTTTTGGTTGACGTGATGCTCCAGGGCATCGGGCCCTTCTTGCTTCGCCCTGCCATCCAGCTCGGCATCCTCGTCGCGCTTTCGGCCACCGTCGACCCCACGCTGCGCCAGGAGCGCGAGCTGCAGCGCCGCCTGCAGGAGATGCTTGATCGCGACGCCGCCGCCGAGGGCATGCTCGGCCGCGACGAGACCGGCGAAGGCTACATCAAACTCAACTACTTCAACCTGTTCTGGGTATTCTTTGTCTGCTGCATACTCGGTCTGATCGCCGAGGACATCTGGCACATGACGGTCGACGACCCGGGCGTCTACCAGAACCGCGCCGGCATGCTGTTTGGTCCCTTCAGCCCCATCTACGGATTTGGCGCCGTACTCATGACCATGGTGCTCAACCGCTTCTACAAAAAGAACCCCATCATTATCTTTTTGGTGAGCGCGCTGCTCGGCGCAAGCTTTGAGGTGTTCGTGGGCTGGTTTATGCAAACCTCGTTTGGCGTGGTCTCGTGGAGCTACTCGCATATGAGGCTCTTTGGCATGCCCGATCCGCTCGCCGTCCTTACCGGCGGACGTACCTGCACAGGCTTCGCCTGCCTGTGGGGTCTGGGTGGCCTCATCTGGATCAAGCTGCTACTGCCGAGGCTGCTCAAGCTCATCAACATGATTCCGTGGAAGAGCCGCTACTCGGCTACCGTCATCTTCACCATCATTATGCTGGTCGATGGCGTTATGACGCTGCAGTCGCTCGATTATTGGTATCAGCGCGTCAACGGCACGGAACCGGATATTCCCGTTGCGCAGTTCTACGGCAAGTACTTCGATAATGACTTTATGGAGAATCGCTTCCAGAGCATGACCATGAGCCCCAAGGATGCGACGCGCGTGTAGCGTCCACCGCGCCCAAAACGCAAAATGCCCGCCGGTATCACACGTACCAGCGGGCATTTTTATAAACGAGCCTTCTATCGACGCAAGCCTCTACGCCTCGCGCTCGACCTCACTCACGCATTCATTCTTGATGGTGCCAACGAGCGCCTGCAGCGCATCGACCACGTGCGGGCGAATGTCCCCGCCGATGAGCACGAGCATGATGTCGTCACCTACAGCAAGCTCGCCGTTTGCCAGCCACACGCGCACATAGCCGATACCCGGCATCGCGCGCGTGGCCTCGATAGCAGCCTGCACCTTCTGAGCATCGAAGCCGAACACCATGCCGCCCACCTTGTGGCCCGGCGCCACGCCATCGGTCTCGACACCGCGCGCCTCGGCCTTGGGCATCGCGCGCACCACACCGTTATGTGTCAGATACATACCGCACGCAGGTGCCGACGAATCGGCCTTGGCCTCGCGCAGCCAAGCATCAACCGAAGGCATCGTTTTGCCATTCTCGAGCATCATTTCTCCCTTACCGTCGTCGAGTAGCCAATTTGGAACGGGGCTTTTTAGCTACTCTCGAACAACTTATTCCTCGACCGGCGTGAGCACCATGACAGCACGCGTGTTGCTCAGCGATAACGAACGACAGGTCACAAGCGTTACGACCTTGGTTGCCGAAGCAGCACGATCGGTGGCATCGCTCGCCACGGCAGAGGCACCGTCGAGCATCTCGGACAGGTAATTTTTCAGTCCGTCGTCGCCCTCAAAATTGCGCGTGCGCGCCTTGGCATACGTGTCCTCAACAACTTTGGTCGCCAGCGGTCGCAGCTTATACGTAGCATCCCGTGTGATGTAATACACAAACTCGATGCTATCGAACGTCGCCTGATCAGTGGTGTCCGAAATCACGTTGAACATCGACCCGTCGTTCATATGGTGGCCGTAGATCGTAGTCTGCTGATCCACCATGCCGGGCGCAGTGTCCTCGTAATCCAAGAAGATGGCACCCGATGCGTTGGACGTGCCATCGAACAACGTGTTGAGATACTTGGAATTATCAGTAGCCTGCACTACGGGATAGTTAATGTTGGTGCCCGGTGCGTAAATCCAACCGACGACCTCGGGATTTGTCTGGGCAAGAGCATTGAAATCGATAATCGGCACGCCGCTGGCGTCCTTAGCGGGCGCATATTGCTTTTCGATCTTTTGGTACGACTCGCTCGCCTGCTTGTAACCGATCTGCGCATTGATAAAGATGGCAGCGGCGGCAACAATCAGGCCGATGCCGATGATGATGAGCAGAATGGGAATAATGGAGCGGCGCTTTTTGCGCGGCGGCTCGGTGTAATCCGACGGCGCGGCATGCGATGAAGACCGGGACGGCTTCTTAGCTGCGCTATAAGACGAGGGACGATACGCCGCCGGCGTGTCCTGGCGGCGGTGCGTCGCCGGCGTCACAGGACGCGGCGCGCGCTGCTGAGGAGAGGATGTCCGACCCTGCTGTGCCGCATGGGCAGCACCCGGCTTCGACGGATCGGGAATCTGAGAAGCCTTGAATCGTTTTCCCTGATAGTCGGACATGGCTCTCCTTATACTGCGGTGAAACGGCGGAACGCCTAGGCGTCAGCCATCTCCTGCTTCATCTTCTCGATAACCTTGCGGTACTCGGGGTCGCATGCGCCCAAGATCTGCGTGGCATAGATGGCGGCGTTCTTGGCGCCGTTGATGGCAACGCAGGCCACGGGTACGCCCGAAGGCATCTGCACCATCGACAGCAGCGAATCCATACCGCCCAGGTCACTCGTCTTCATAGGCACACCGATAACCGGTAGCGGCGTAAAGGCAGCCACGACACCACCCAAGTGAGCGGCCTTGCCGGCGGCGGCAATGATCACCTTAATGCCACGGTCGGCAGCAGTCGAAGCCCACTCGTGGACCTTCGCCGGCGTGCGGTGTGCGCTCGCAATGACAAGCTCATAGGGCACACCGAGCGCCTCGAGCTCGGCGGTGCAGCCTTCCATAACGCCCAGATCGGACTTGGAGCCCATGATGATCCCGACAACCGGCTTTTGATCTGCCATAAACAAAGACCTCCTGTTGAGAACGGCGACGCGGCGGATCCGCGACCCTTAACTACTGAGAGTAGTATAGCTGCTCCCGTCCCTGCGGTCTGTGTGGCGCTTCGCGGGCGGGCCAGGCTTTATCTTCACTCCGGTTGCTTTGCAAAGTCGTTCAGATAAAGCCTGGCC
>DBFABM010000048.1:0-11351 GCA_048194085.1 Collinsella aerofaciens | reverse complement strand
CTTTTGAACGACTCTGCTTGCAGCCGGAGTGAAAAAGGTTATTAGTGGCCGGGCCCGCGACCGGTGGGACATGTACCCCCAATTAACTGTTCTTCATGACAATCGAATCCACAACATCGGCCACATTCTCACAGCAGTCAGCGCAGTACTCCAGGAAGGCGTATACGTCACGCCAGGCGATGACCTCGAGCGGGTCCTTGCCGTTAACGTGCAGGTTGCGCATGGCGTTGATATAGAGCTCGTCGGCTTCGGACTCGATGGTGTTGATCTGGATGACGAGTTCGCGTAGGGTCTTGGACTTGCGGTAGTTGGGCAGCTCGACCATCAGGTCTTTCATGGCGCGGCAGGCGTCAGTCACCTTGTGGGCGATGACGATGGCGTCGGGATGGATGCTCTGGATGTTGGTGAAGTAGACGCGCTGCACGACGCCCTCGATGCGGTCGAGCACGGTGTCGAGTGAGCAGCTCATCAGATCCAGATCCTCGCGCTCGAGCGGGGTGATAAAGGCGGTGAGCAAGGCGTCCTCAAGCTCATGGTGCTTCTTGTCGGCCGCATGCTCGATCGCGTGCATCTTGTTGAGCATATCGTGAATCTTTGCGGGATCGAAGTTCTCGAAAATCTTGGTGAGCAGCTCGGCGGCCTGGACGGCAAGGTCGGCGCAGGCGACGTAGTTGTCGAAGTAGAACGAATCGGGTTTCTTTGCCATGGGTGGGTCCTTTCGAGGCGAAGACGGGTGGGCGAGGTAATGCAGTCCGGATGGACGTTCGGTTTGACTAGAGGAACATCATGAACAGCTTGGCCATGACAAAGCTGATGAGTCCGCAGGCAGGGAAGGTGAAGAACCAGGTGAACATCATGTCCTTGACGACGCCGAAGTTGATGGCCGAGAGGCGCTTGACGGCACCGACGCCCATGATGGCGCAGGTCTTGATGTGTGTGGAGGACACGGGGATGCCGGTAAGGGTGGCAAGCAGCAGGTTCGCGGCGCCCGCCAGGTCGGCGGAGAAGCCCTGGTACTTTTCGAGCTTGACCATGCTCTGGCCGACGGACTTGATGATGCGCTCGCCGCCCACGCTGGTGCCGATGCCCATAGTGGCCGAGCACAGCAGCATAATCCAGATGGGGATGCCTGCATCGCCGACGCTCGTCTGGCCGCTGGCAAAGGCCACGCCTAAAAAGAGCACGCCGATGAACTTCTGTCCATCCTGCGCGCCGTGCATAAAGCTCATGGCCGCGGCGCTCGCGATCTGAGCGTATTTAAAGAAGACATTGGCACGTCGCCTGTTGGCGGCGGCGAAAAGAATCGAGACGAGCTTGCACAGGACCCAGCCCATGACAAAGCCCAGGCCGATGGAGAGCGCCAGACCGTAGATGACCTTCATCCACTCGTGGACGTTGACGCTGCTCGCACCGCCGAGGGCGATGGCGGCACCGGTCAGGCCGGCGATAAGGCTGTGGCTTTGCGAGGTGGGGATGCCAAAACGCGACGCTGTGGCGCCGTAGACGACGATGGAGAACAGCGCCGCGCATAGGCAGGCGAGCGCCATGGTGCTGTTTCCGCCAAAGTCGACGATATGTGAGATGGTGTTGGCGACGCTCGCGTTAAAGTGCGTCATGATGAGCACGCCGAGGAAGTTGAATGCGGCGCTCATGAGAATGGCGGCGCGGGCGGGCATGCAACGCGTAGTGACGCAGGTCGCGATGGCGTTGGGCGCGTCGGTCCATCCATTGACGAAGATGGCGCCCAACGCGAGGATCACGGTGACGGCAAGGACTGGGTTCGACACAATTTGGCCGAGGAAGGTTGAGAACGTTACGTCCATATATGGGCTTTCTCGAAGTTTGCAGACACGTTACAAAAACATGATAAATCGTATCACCTCCTGCGGGTCTCTTTACCGAGTTCTGATGGGAGAAGTGAACTTTTTGGCACTAAAATTGAATATTAGCCCTGTTGACCGCGGGTGTTCTTTTTGCTAACACGCCATGCGGACACGTGCGATTACTACGACACTCCAAAACCACAGTCTGTTCGCTTTACAACATGCAAACATGCGTTCGATAATAGGAGGCATGGAATATCGACAGACAGATGGCAAAACTCGGCGCGTGCACAAGCAGTATGTGGACGTCGTGGCTCGCATCCTCGCGGGCGGACAGGTCGTGCCGGTCACCGTCTGCTGGGTCGACGGTCGTTGCTTTACGATTGACGAGATTGTCTCGACCACTGGGTTTGGCCTGACGGTTCACGGCATCCGTACGGCAACCTATAAGGTGCGTTTTGGCGGGCACGCGACCGAGTTGTATCTGGAGGACCAGACGCGCGAACGACCAGATGGTTCGCAGGCCCATCTGATGCGTTGGTGGGTGTGGGCATTCGACCGTACGCTCGAGGGCGAGCGCCGTGGGTAAGGACGTACGGCATTCGGGTACAATGACAGGAATCTTGTCACCTGCTGCGCCGTCTTTCACGGCACTTTTTGAAAGGACGAACCTATGAACGATATCCAGGGCTATCAGAACGGCCCCGTCGAGAGCGGCGCAAGCCGCGCCAAGGAGATGTCGCCGCGCGCGTACAACCTTGTCATGTCTGCCCTGATTTTTTTGGGCTTTTGCGCCATGGGCGTCGGTGCTTACTTTACGAGCACCATGTCGTTTGCGCGCATGATGATGAGCGGCGCCGCTTTGCCGCTGGTCTTTGGCTCATTTATTTTGACCATCGTCGGCATGGTCATGATGTCGGCCGCCGCCAGCAAGCAGTCCGTGGGCCTGTCCCTTGTGGGCTACGTAATCTTTGCGAGCACCTTTGGCCTGACCGCGTCGTTTGGCCTTGCCAACTACGACCTGCCCACCATCAACACTGCCTTTATCGCCACGGCCGCCATCACCTTTGTCTTTGGCGCCTTGGGCGTGACGTTCCCCAAGTTTTTCCAGCGCGTATATGGCATCGGTTTTGGCATTCTGCTCGCTACTATTCTGGTTGAGATCGTGCTGATGTTCATGGGCGTCTCACAGACCATCACCGACCTGATCGTGATCGTGGTGTTCGCCGGCTTTATTGGCTACGACACCTATGTTGCCACGACGGTGCCGCCTACGCTGCCCAACGCCGTGCTCATGGCATCCAACCTGTTCGTGGACATCATTAACGTGTTCCTGCGCATTCTGAACATCCTTGGTCGTCGCGACTAGTGCCAAATTGCAGCGGTGCTTGCCGCGCACGCAATTCGATGCGAAAGGCGGTCCTTCGGGGCCGTCTTTTTTGTACACAGCGGGGTATTATGGATGGGAAAAGCCGATAGCGGCAGAGACCGAGAAAGGTGACCACTTATGGCAGACGTCGACAACAGGAACCGTAACCGCAGGTCCAATCGAACGGGTCAGCCCAATCCCAAGCGCGAGGCGCGTGCTAAGGCCGCCGAGCGCCATGTGGCGGCTGTGTCCGAGGCCTGCGCCAAGGACATTGAGCGCTCGCTTGCCGGCGTGCGCGAGTTCGATGGTATGCCTGCCGGATTTGTCGCGGCGATGAAGGCCAAGGCCCAAGCGGCCGACGCTGCCGAGGAACAGGTTGCTGAGGAGTCTGAGGCCGCCGAGGTCGAGACCGCTGAGGTTGCGTCCGCCGAGACTGAGGTCACGGCCGAGCCTGCACCCGCAGAGGAGGCCGCGGAGATCGAGTCCGCGCCTGCTGCTGAGGAGCCCGCTCCGGTCCTGCCCGAGGTCACCGTGCTCGACGCCTCTGCCACGCAGGCCATTCTGGATAACGGCCGAGGCTACGCGCAGTTCTGTGACATGGCCGTGCTCGCCTTTGCCTCGTTCACCAACCCGGGCGGTGGCTACATCCAGGGCTATCTGGGTCAGGAGGCCACGCTCTGCGCCGATTCGTATCTGTACAACGTACTCGATAAGCAGCGCAAATGGTACGGCGAGAACCGTCGCCGCAATATCAACTGCGAGCTTTACCGCAACCGTGCGCTGGTGGTGCCTGCGGTGCGCTTCGACCGCAACCACGTGCATGCGTATGCCGACGTAATCGTTGCCGCTGCGCCCAACGTCAAGCGCGCTCGCCAGGAATATCGCGTGGGTGACGATGCCTTGCTGGATGCCCTGCGCGACCGTATCCGCTTTGTCCTTGCCATCTGCGATGAGCTGGGTCGCGAGAAGCTCGTGCTGGGTGCTTGGGGCTGCGATAATAACGGCTTTGACGCCGAGGCCGTAGCCGAGCTCTTCCGTAAGGAGCTCGCGTCGGGCGACTTTAAGGTCAAGCAGGTCTTCTTTGCCGTGCCCTCTACGCGCTGGGACGAGGATTTTGCCAAGTTTGAGCACGTGCTGGCAAACTTCCCCGCGCGCAACGAGGAGTCCTATGCCCAGGTTGTCGCTCGCGCTGCGGCTGCTCGCGCCGCCGAGCAGGCCCAGACTGCCGCCGAGGACGATGAGGACGATGGCGATTGGCGCAAGTACCTGTAATCGGTACGTGCCGACAGATAGGTCGAGCCGGCGGGAGGGGCTGCTCCCGTCGGCTTTTTACTAAAGGAAGGGCTTACGATGAAAAACGTTCTGTGCTTTGGCGACAGCAATACCTATGGCTACGATCCGGCAGGTATGCGCGACAGCACCGCAGTGCGCTATGCGCAGGATGTGCGCTGGTGCGGTGTGGTGCAGCGTGACCTGGGTGAGGGTTGGCATGTGATTGAGGAAGGCCTAAATGGTCGCACGACGGTGCGCGACGATATGTGCCATCTGGACACCAACCTCAACGGCATTCGCGCGCTGCCGATGCTGCTCGAGGCCCATAAGCCGCTGGATGCGATCGTGATTATGCTGGGCACCAACGACTGCAAGACGGTCTTTGGCGTGACGGCCTCCGATATTGCCCGCGGCGCCATGGCGTTGATTCGCGCCGTCCGTGCGTTTGCCTGGACCGATGCCGCGCCCTGCCCACGGATTCTGCTGATGGCGCCTATCAAGATTAAGCCGCAGATCGCCGACGTATATATGACCGATTTTGACGAGCATTCCGTAGAAGCCTCGGAACATTTTGGTGAGTACTACGCGCATGTGGCTGAGCAGTTTGGCTGCGACTTTTTGAATGCCGCCGATTTTGCCGAGCCGGGCGATATCGATTATCTGCATATGATGCCCGAAAGCCACGAGAGCCTGGGTCACGCCGTGGCAGCCAAGCTCCAAGAGATGCTCGGTGAGTAGCGCGACCCCAAGCTACCACAGAAGTTCCCCTTGTGGTGGCTTGCTTCGTTGCTTTGTCTTGATCTGTAACAGTTCTAAGGCCGAAAACGGGCTAGATGTTACAGATTAAGATTATTTAGGTCGATATCGGTCGTTTGTCTCGATCTGTAACATCTAGGGTCGATTTTGCCGAGTTACTGTTACACATCGAGATTATCTTCTCAGTGGAATTTGGATGTCTCGATTTGTAACGGGTGGGCCGAAAAATGGACTCTAACTGTTACAGATCGAGATGTTTGTGGGAACCACCGCAAGGGTGCCTGTCCCCTTTGCGGTGGTTTTGGACTGCGAATCTTAATACTGCCACATGTGGTTGACGGGGCCGGAGCCTTTGCCCATGTTCAGGCCGGCGGCCAGAGCGCCTGTCAGGTAGGCCTTGCCGGCGTTGACGGCATCGGCAAGATCCATACCCTGGGCCAGCGCGCAGGCAATGGCGGACGAGAGTGTGCAGCCGGTGCCGTGTGTGTTGTCGGTCTCGATGCGCTTGTGGCGGAACCACGTGGTGAGTGGATCTCCCAGATGGTTGCCCTCGTCATCGAGCGGCGCGGGTTCGGCCAGTACATCGTTGGCCTCGTTGACAAGATGCCCACCCTTAACGAGGGATGCGCAACCAAAGCGGCGGGTGAGGAGCATGGCAGCATTTTGCTGCGTGCGCTCGGAGTCAACCTCGTAGTCGAGCAGGGCCATGGCCTCGGGAATATTGGGCGTGATAACCGTCGCTAGCGGGAACAGGCGGCGGGTGAGCGCCTCGGCGGCATCTTCGGCAATCAGCCGCGCGCCCGAGGTGGCGACCATGACGGGGTCGACGACCACGTTCGTTGCGTTCCAGGCGCTCAAGCGGTCGGCGATGACTTCGATAATCTCGACAGAAGAAACCATGCCGATCTTGACGGCGCTCGGGCGGATATCGTCAAAAACGGCGTCAATTTGCGCGGCTACGATATCTGGCGAGATATCCTGTACGGCGGTGACGCCCAGGGTGTTCTGTGCGGTGATGGCGGTGATGGCCGTCTCGGCATACAGGCGGTGCGCCGTGATGGTCTTGATGTCGGCCTGAATGCCGGCGCCACCGCTGGAATCGGATCCTGCGATGGATAGAACGGCAGGTACCTTACTGCGATCCATGTTCGCTCCCTTGTTCGGTCGGAATCAAATGGGTCTATAAGCCAGCATTATAAAGATGCCCGGGCCGACTCTATGTCGAACCCGGGCGGGCGATGCAATCTTTACGCAAATGCAAGCAAATGTTCATACGTCAACAACTGACAGGCACCAGCTCGCCGCCAGAAGCGGCCGCGGCGACAGGGCTAGTCCTCCATGCCGAGGTCGATCGTGGTGCCCTCGAAAATCTTGTTGACGGTGCGGACGGCACACATCTTGCCACACATGGTGCAAGTGCCCTCGGTGGCGGCGGGGGACTCCTCGTAGCGCTTCTTGCCCGTAACCGGGTCGAGTGCGCACTTCCACATGGCGTCCCAATCGAGCTTGCGGCGTGCCTGGCCCATCTTGTCGTCCATGTCGCGGGCGTGGGGCACCTTTTTGGCGATGTCGGCGGCGTGTGCGGCGATCTTGGTGGCCATGAGGCCGTCGAGCACATCCTGGGCGTTAGGCAGGCATAGGTGCTCTGCTGGTGTCACGTAGCACAGGAAGTCGGCACCGGAGCTGGCGGAGATGGCGCCGCCGATGGCAGCGGTGATGTGGTCGTAACCCACGCCGATATCGGTCACCAGCGGCCCGAGCACATAGAACGGGGCGTTGTGGCACAGGCGCTTCTGTAGCTTCATGTTGGCAGCGATCTCGTCGAGCGCCATGTGACCCGGGCCCTCGACCATGACCTGGACGCCGGCGGCCCAAGCGCGCTTGCACAGCTTGCCCAGCTCGATCATCTCGGCGGTCTCGGTGGCGTCGTTGGAGTCGTAGAGGCAGCCCGGGCGGCAGGAGTCGCCGAGCGAAATCGTCACGTCGTACTCGTGGCAAATCTCGAGCAACTCGTCGTAGAACTCATAGAACGGGTTCTCGTTACCGGTGACCTCCATCCAGCCAAACAGCAGTGAGCCGCCGCGGCTCACGATGTTCATCAGGCGGCCGGTCTCCTTAAAGGTCTTGGTGACCGACTTGTTGATGCCGCAGTGAATGGTCATAAAGTCCACGCCGTCCTCGGCATGCGCGCGCACGACTTCGAACAGGTCGTCCTTGGTGAGCTTGACCAGCGGCTTTTCCATGTAGCCGATGGCGTCGTACATGGGGACGGTGCCTACCATGAGCGGCGTCTCGTCGATGAGCTGCTGGCGGAACTGGCGTGTCTTACCCGAGTTGGAAAGGTCCATGATGGCGTCGGCGCCAAAGTCCTCGGCGATCTTGACCTTCTTCCATTCCTCGGCGGCATCGGCCTTGTCGCCCGAGATGCCCAGGTTGACGTTGACCTTGGTGGACAGGCCCTCACCGACGCCAAAGGCGCGCATGCCTTTTTTGATGTGCACGATGTTGGCGGGAATGGCGATGCGGCCGTCGGCCACGCGCTCGCGGATGTACTCGGGGTCGCGATGCTCGCGCTCGGCGACTTCCTTCATCTGCGGCGTGATCTGCCCGGCACGGGCGAAGTCGATTTGCGTGACGAGCTTGGGCTCGGTCTGTGTGCTCATTGGCACGGCTCCCTTCGTTGGCATTACCCATATCAGGTTTGCGGGTCAGGGCGGGCGCGCCCAGTCTCAGCCTGCCGTCTTGTCCTGCAAGCTCCCCGTTTATGTAATGGGCTCAAGTATAGCTCGAATGGGTACGATTGGCCTAACGAGCGTGCCTGTGGGGAGGCGTACATGGAAGACAAGCATCTATATCGAGAGACGCAATGGGATGTATCGGCCGAGGAAAGCCGTGCGCACCATGGCCTTGTCGCGATTGGTTTTGCGGTGCTTGCCGTGTTGGTGATTGCCTTTTGTATTTGGACGTTTGGCGGTCGCGGCGGCGCTGCCTGGGAATTTGAGGCCGATGATGCCCTGCCGATTATGACGGTGAGGAGTACTGGCGGTAATGCCAATACGCTCGCCGTTCCGGGCGATTATTGGTATCCGCGCGACGAGTTTGTGCAGTTGCAGCTGAGTGGTGGATCCATTCCGGGTGAAGAAATCGAACGCGTGACGTTTGATGCAGCGCTCAAAACGCTCACGGTAAAGCTCAAAGATCAGGGGGACGTGCCCACGACCATGGATATCGCCCTGACGGAATGGCGTTTGGAGCCTCCGACGGGTGTTGCGGTGTCCGAGGTTGAGCACGTCAAGATTGTCTATCAGGACGGTTCGACAAATGGGATTGCAAAGGCCGACGGTCTAGCAGAATAGGTGTCGAGCCTAGCAGCCAATTCATAAAAGTTGCGGTGGAATAGTTCCTGATTGTGCGATAAAAGGCTCAAATAGGAACTATTCCACCGCAAGTTATATGGAGAAAGCTGAGCGGGTCAGTGTTGGGTGCCGGCTCTAGAGTGCTCGTTGATGAACACGAGGGTGCCTGGGCATGAGAGCTCGGGAAAGTTTCGATAACCAACGTCGAACGCGGTGAGCTCGCTTGCATCCTCGAGCTTGTTTTCTGCCATCCACCGCACCATGGAGCCGCGTGCCTTTTTGCTGGCGGTCGAACGTTGGATGGGCTTGCCGTTACGGACGCCTTCGCCAAAAAGGCAGGTGATAACCGTTGTATCCTGTGCAGCATGGGGCAGAACGGCTTTGGCGTATTCCACGCTGGCAAGGTTGACGATAGTGGTGTCGGAACCGGCCGGCGCAATTGCCTGCGCGAGTCGATTCCCCCAGAAGGCATAGAGATCGCGAGCGCCGTCGACGGAGAGCTTCGCCCCCATTTCGAGCCGATAGGGCGACACGCCGTGGAAGGGGCGCACGCATCCGTAGAGTCCCGAGAGGATCCAGAGATGGTCTTGCAGCCATGCGAGCTGCGCGGAATCCATCACCTCGGGCGCCATGCTCTGGTATTGGATGCCGTGGTAGGACATGACGGCGGGGGAGATTCGACGCGCGATATCGGGATCGGCGAGGTCGGCATCGCTCAGGACGGGCATAAATTCGTGAAGCGTATCCAGGCACGTTGTAAGCAGCTTGTCGCTCACGTTCCACAGCGCCTGCAGGCCGCCGCTGCCTTCATTCCGCTCGATATCTAGCAGTGCGCGGTGGAGGCGAGCCGTCTCGTGCGCAAAAGGTGGAATGCCCAGGACTTCAAAAGCATCTTGGGCCGCGCGCATCTGCTTGGCGGGCGAAATGATGACCTGCAGCATGGACTCTCCTCTGCCAAAAAAGTTGCGGTGGAATACGGTCTGTTTTGGCCGTTTATGGGCCAGTTTAGTCCGTATTTCACCGCAACTGATGAAGGGTTGGTTAGGCTCGCTCGATGAAGGCCTTGTAACCGCGATATGCCTCGTAGATGTCGGCCTTGTTGGCGACCTCCCACAGGGCGTGCATGGACAGGACGGCAACGCCGGAGTCGATGACGTTCATGCCGTACTTGGCCATGATGTAGGCGATGGTGCCGCCGCCACCAGCGTTGACGCGGCCGAGCTCGCAGGTCTGGAAGTCCACGCCGGCCTCGTCCATGATGTCGCGGACGAGGGCCACATACTCGGCGTCGGCGTCGTTAGAGCCGCCCTTGCCGCGGCTGCCCGTGTACTTGTTAAAGCACAGGCCGCGACCCATGAAGGCGGCGTTCTTGGTCTCGAACTTGCCGGCATAGCCCGGATCGAAGCCGGCGGACACGTCGGAGGAGAGCATACGGCTGCGGGCGAGCGCGCGGCGCAGAGCCAGCGGGCTGTCCTCGCCGGCGAGCATCATGATCTCGGCGACGGTGTTCTCGAAGAAGCGACTCGTCATGCCGGTGGCACCCACGGAACCGATCTCCTCCTTGTCGACGATGAGCGTGATGCTCGTGCGCTCCACGTTGGTGACGTTGATCTGGGCGAGCATGGAGGGGTAGGCACAGACGCGGTCGTCATGGCCATAGCCCAGAATCATGGAGCGGTCGAGGCCCATGTCGCGGGCGGGGCCGGCGGGCACGACCTCGATCTCGGCGGAGAGGAAGTCCTCCTCCTCGACGTCGTACTGCTCCTTGAGGATATCCAGGAACATCTGCTTGACGGGCTCCTTGGGGGCGTCCTTGTCGTCCTCGTCAAACTTGACGGGGCGGCCGCCCACGATCACGTCGAGAATCTCGGCATCGACGGCGTCCTTGGCAGGTTTGGACATCTGCTCGCTCGAGAGGTGGATCAGCAGGTCGGAGATGGTAAAGACCGGGTCGTCCGCCTTGTCGCCGATATTGATGTCGACGGTGGTACCGTCCTTTTTGCAGATGACGCCCACGAGTGCGAGCGGGGAGGCCACCCAGTGGTAGCTCTTGACGCCACCGTAGTAGTGCGTGTCGAGGTAGGCCATGTCGCCGGCCTCGAAGGCGGGGTTCTGCTTAAGGTCTAGGCGCGGCGAGTCCACGTGGGCGCCCAGGATGTTAAAGCCCTGCTCGAGCGGGGCGTTGCCCAGGTTGACGAGCATGAGGTCCTTGCCGTGATTGGCGGCGTACACCTTGTCGCCTGCCTTGAGCTCGCGGCCTTCGGCGATCACGGTCTCCAGGTCGACGTATCCCGCCTCCTCGGCCATCTTGATGCCGGTCTTGACGCACAGGCGCTCGGTCTTGTTCTCGCTCAAAAACTGCTTATAGCCGCGGCAAAGCTCCTCGAGCTCCTCGACTTGCTGTGGCGTGTACTTTTTCCATGCGCAGGGACGCTCCATGACGCAGGCTCCTTTCGGATCGATCGTGCTGGTTGATGTACCGTGAGCCATCGTATCACGCGCGGGCTCACGGTGGCGGGGGAGCTTGATGTGAGGTGGCCGCGGGGCGGGGAGCGTGTAAACTGGAGTGAGCAAACCGTGCCCAGCCCAAAGCGAGGTATTTAATATGTCTGACAAGCGCCGCACTTTTGCCGTTATCGACGGCAACTCGCTCATGCACCGCGCCTTTCACGCCGTGCCGCCGACCATGAACGCGCCGGACGGTCGCCCCACCAACGCGATCTTTGGCTTTCTGAACATGTTTCTTAAGATGATTGATGCCTTTAACCCCGACGG
>DBFABM010000025.1:0-24101 GCA_048194085.1 Collinsella aerofaciens | reverse complement strand
CCGACATCAACATCATCGACACCGCCGAGTTCGCGATCCCCGGCCTTGACGACGAGTTCCGCGTCATCGTCTCCCCGTGGATTCTGACGGTGCTCGTGACCGACCGCCTGGCTCGCTACTACGAGACGGTCACCAAGCACAGCCTCAACTACCGTCGCTACTATCACCAGTTCGACTACTAAGAGCAAATAACGTTTGTGTAATCGGGCCTCGCTCCTATATGGAACGGGGCCTCGCTTGGGTTGGAGAGTAATTATGAGCTATCCCCAGCTTGCCGTCATGAATATCAGCCATCGTTATTTTGACCTTGAGGAATTCTTTTCTTCGGCAGCGGCTTCGGGCTATACGTGTTGCGAGCTTTGGACCGGGGCGATGCATCTGTATGTCGATTGCCATGGATACGATTCGCTCGAGCAGGTGCGGGAGCTGTCACAGCGGTATGGGGTTCGGATTGTGGGGCTTTGTCCCGAACAGAACAACCCCAAGCCGTGGAATATCGCGGCGCGCGGGAATGAGGCGCGTGCCCGCACGCTCGCGTACTTTAAGAACGTTGTGGATATTGCGGTGGAACTTGGAGCCGAGCAGGTCATGGTCTCGAGCGGCTGGGCATTTTTGAACGAGCCGATTGAGGACGCGTGGGGTCGCAGCGCCTCGATGCTGCGTGCGATTGCCGAACATGCGGGAGAGCGCGGCGTGCGACTGGTGCTCGAGGCCCTACAGCCGGTTGAGTCGATGATCGTGAACTCGGCGGCCGATACGAAGCGCATGATCGAGGCGGTTGATCATCCGGCACTTAAGGCGTGTCTGGATTTGGGCGCTATGGCGGTGGCAGGGGATACCATCGACGATTATTTCGATCTACTTGGCGATGATGTCGCCCACGTGCATTTTGTCGATGTTGCGGCAGATGGCACGACGCATCTTGCCTGGGGTGACGGCGACCGCGATATGCGCGCCGACCTAGATAGGCTGGTGTCGCGCGGCTATCGCGGAGTTGTTTCGGCCGAGACCTATGATTGGCGCTATTTCGCCAATCCCGCGGCAGCCGACGCTCAGGTTATGGCGGAGTACCGACGCGCGATTGGCGCCTAAGTGGGACAGGGCGCCGAGTTGGCGTTTGACGCTTTTTGAGAAACGGGACGTGCTTTCCGCTTGAGGCTTCTGGCGGAAAGCACGTCCCAGAACAGGCGCTCAGAATGGGACACACTTTCCGCTGGGGACCTCAACCGGAAACCGCATCCCAGTTTTTGGCTGGCGGGCGGGATACGCTTCCCCCTATGTTTCCAAATGAATACGCAGTGAGCTGCAAGCGACGATTTGCCCCGCAAGCACTCTAGTATGCTAAAGTACCCAGAAGACCGGCGGAGCTATGCCGGTCTTTCGTTCTACATGAAACACAGCATGAGGAGGCTCACCAGATGACGGCCACACCGTGGGGATTCCGGGACATATTGCCCGAGGAGGCTCAGGCGCGCGAGGAGATCGCATATACGGTGAAGGGCTGCTTTAGGGAGCATCATTACCTGCCGGTCGAGACGCCGCTGCTCGAGGACAAGGGCTCGCTCGAGGAAGGCGGCCGCATTGCGGACACGCCGTTTAAGCTCTTTGACGATGATGGCCGCCTGCTGGTGGTCCGTCCCGACAACACGCTGCCGATCGTGCGTCTGGTTTCGACCCGTATGCGCGCTGCCGACTTGCCTCTGCGCTTACGTTACGAGGCGCCGGTGGTTCGCGAGTGTCAGCGCAATGCCGGTGGTTCGCGCCAGTTTACGCAGTTGGGCTTTGAGCTTATCGGCGCGGGCGATACCTCGGGCGATGTCGAGATTGTCTCGCTGGTCGTCGAGGCCGTGCGCGAGCTGGCACTTCCCGATGCGCGCATTATCGCAGGCAGCGTGCGTCCTTTTAAGGAATTGCTCGCGGTATGCGAGGATCGTGAGCTGGCTGCCGAGGCCCTGCGCTGCGTGCATGCCAACGACTTTGTGGGCCTCGATGCCCGCGTGGCTGCCAGCGCCGAGTCCGATGCCGTCAAGGCCGCCATTAGCGAGCTGCCGCGCCTGCACGGTGGTGCCGAGGTGCTCGACCGCGTGGATGCGCTGCTGGAGGCTGCCGGCATCGTCGCGCCGCTGACGCGCGAGCTGCGTGCCCTGGTCGAGGGCCTGGCTCCCGAGGACGCCCAGGTGCTGTCCTTCGACTTCTCCATCATGAATTCTTTTGATTACTACACGGGTCTGGTCTTTAAGGCCTATGCCGGCGGCCTGCCCGATCCGGTCGGTTCGGGCGGACGCTACGACTCCATCTTTACCGGTGCGTTTGGCGACGGTATCGAGGTACCGGCGGCGGGCTTTGCCTTTTCGCTCGAGCGTCTGGAGGCCGTGCGCACCTCGGCCGAGGACGCCGCTTCCGATGGCGACCACGCCGTGGGCCGTGGCGCCGAGGGGCCGCTGCGTATCGCCGTGCCCAAGGGCTCGCTTAAGGCCGACACGCTCGACGTGCTCGAGACCGCGGGCCTGGACGTCTCCGAGCTGCGTGACCCCGGCCGTCACCTGATCGTGCGCGGCCGCGACACGCGTGTCGGCGAGGGCGCGGTCGGCGATATCGAGTTTGTCATCGTGCGTCCCAGCGATGCGCCTGCCTTTGTGGGCTGCGGTGGTGCCGACTGCGGCATCTGCGGTTGGGACTCGCTCATCGAGGCGGACCTCAACCTGCTGCAGCTGGTAGACCTGGACTATGGCCTGTGCACCTTTATCGAGGCGGAGCCCGCGTGGCGCGCCGGTCAGGCCGAGCGCAACTATGCCCGCCGCGGTTCGCTTCGCGTGGCAACCAAGTACCCGCGCATCGCGAGTGCCTGGTATGCCGAGCGCGGCGTGAACGCCGACATCGTTTCGCTGCACGGTAACATCGAGCTGGGCCCCATTGTCGGCATGACCGATCGCATCGTGGATATTACCGCCACGGGCGCCACGCTGCGCGACAACGACCTGGTCATCACCGGCCGCATCATGGACTGCACGGCCCGTTTCTTTGTCAACCCGGGTGCCGCGCGTCTGGATCCGCGCGTACGCAATCTGGCCGATCGCTTGGCGGCAGCCGTGAAGGACAAGCATTTTGAGCCCGTTGCGGGCTCGGCGCAATAGCGCGAGCACGTACGGGCGCCCCAACGTCCGGGCTGCGGGCCGATTGGCGCCGCCGCCCGGTCTCTCGTTTCTCGAACAAAACCTCGACCGATAGGGGATACCGATATGAAGACCATCAAGCTTGCTCCTGGTGAGCGCCTCGTTACCAACCAGCTCAACCGTAAGGGCGTGCTGCCGCAAAACATCGTCGACGCCGCCCGCGATATCGTGGCCAACGTGCGCGCCAATGGCGATGCCGCGGTGCGCGACTACTGTCAGCGTTTTGACGGCGTTGAACTGCAGAGCTTCCGTTTGCCGCAAGAGCAGATCGATGCCGCGCTCGAAGGCCTTGATCCCGCCTTTGTCGCGGCGCTCGAGAAGGCTGCACGCCAGATTCGCGAGTTCCACCAGCGCGAGGTCGAGCAGAGCTGGTTTACCACGCGCCCGGACGGCACGATGCTCGGCGTTAAGGTGACCCCGCTTGCGGCGGCCGGCATCTATGTGCCGGGCGGTCGCGCGCAGTACCCTTCCACCGTGCTTATGAACGCCATTCCCGCCAAGGTGGCCGGCGTCAAACGCGTGGTTATGGTGACCCCGCCGCAAAAGGATGGACTGATTAGCCCGTATACGCTCGCGGCCGCTAAACTCGGCGGCGTGGACGAGATCTATATGGTGGGCGGCGCCCAGGCCGTGGCCGCGATGGCGTACGGTACCGAGACCATTCCGCGTGTCGATAAAATCACCGGTCCGGGTAACGCTTTTGTTGCCGCTGCCAAACAGATTGTCTCGGGTGACGTGGGTATCGATATGGTCGCCGGTCCCTCCGAGGTCTGCGTGCTGGCCGACGCCACGGCCAAGCCCATGGTGGTCGCGGCCGACCTGATGGCCCAGGCCGAGCATGATCCGCTGGCGGCCTGCTATCTGGTGACCTGCGACGAGCAGTTTGCGCGTGAGGTCGAGGCGGGTATCGACATTCTGGTAGCGCAGTCGCCGCGTGCCGAGATCACGCGTGCCTCGCTCGACAATGAGGGCACCGTCGTGGTGGCAGCCGACATGGCTGCCGCCGTCGAGGCGGTGAACACCGTGGCGCCCGAGCACCTGGAGCTGCACTGCAAGGATGCGATGGGCCTGCTCGGCGGCATTCGCAACGCCGGCGCCATCTTTGTGGGCGCTTGGAGTTCCGAGCCGCTCGGCGATTACGTTGCCGGCCCCAACCACACGCTGCCGACTGGCGGCACGGCCATGTTCTCCAACCCGCTTTCGGTCGAAGAGTTCGTTAAGCGCTCGAGCGTCATTTGCTATACACCCGAGGGCCTGCTCTCCGACGCTCCCGCTACGCAGCGTCTGGCCGAGGCCGAGGGCCTGTGGGCGCATGCGCTTTCGGCCGCACTGCGTCGCCGCGTGCTGGAGCAGGGCGAGGATGCCGTGAGCGCCGAGTCGCTGGCCGCGGCCGACCTGACCAAGGTCGCCTGGCCGGGTGATACGACCGCGACGGTCGCCGAGGGCGTGGACCTGGCGGCAGCTGCGGGCGGTGCCACTGGCGCGGTCGTCGAGGGGGCCTAATATGGCCGAGCTGACGCCCCGTATGAAGGAGCTCGTCCAGCCCTACTTGGCCGGCATTGAGCCCTACGACCCCAATTTTACGCCCACGCGCATCAACCTTTCGGCCAACGAGAACACCTATCCCGTGCCGGCTGGCGTGCGCGAGGCGGTCGACGCCGCCCTGGCTGCTACACCGCTCAACCGCTATCCCGATCCCATGTCCAACGATCTGCGCGACGAGCTTGCCGCTTGGCATGGTGTGGCGCGCGAGAACATCTGCGTGGGCAACGGCGGCGACGAGCTGCTCTATAACTACCTGCTGGCGTTTGGCGGCGCGGGACGGACCCTGCTCAACTGCCCGCCGTGCTTTAGTGAGTATGCGTTCTTTGCGTCGCTTTGTCAGACCGAGGTGCGCGATGTGTGGCGCGACCCGGCGACCTTTGAGCTCGACCAAGCGGCTGTGCTCGCAGCGGCGCCCGAGTGCAATCTGGCGATCGTGACCTCGCCCAATAACCCCACGGGCGATGTGACGCCGCTCGACTTTGTCGCGGCCCTGTGCGATGCGTGCCCCGGCATGGTCATGGTCGACGAGGCCTACGTTGAGTTTGCCGACGATTCGTTTGGCGCGGCTACTACGGCGCAGGGGCTTATCGCCGAGCATCCCAACCTGGTGATTCTGCATACGCTGTCCAAGGCGTTCGGCGCCGCCGGCACGCGTCTGGGCTATGTGATCGCGGCGCCCGAGGCCATCGATGTGTTTGCGGCAATTCGCCAGATCTACTCGGTTAACGTGCTGAGCCAGGCCGCCGCGCTTGCCTGCGTGCGTGCCCGCGATGCGTACGCACCCGTGGTAGCACAGGTTGCATCCGAGCGCGAGCGCGAACTGTGTGCCCTGCACGCAATGGCTGCCGAGGGTCTGCCCGTGGAGGCGTGGCCGAGCGCGGCGAACTTTGTGCTCGTGCGCACGCCGCATGCCACGCGCGTGCGCGAGCGCCTGCGCGACGAGTATTCACTTTTGGTGCGCGACTTTAGCTACGCGCCGGGGCTCGCGGACTGCCTACGCATTACCGTGGGCACCCCGCAGGAAAATGACGAGGTGCTGGCCGCGTTTGCCGCGCTGGTGAAGGAGGAGATGTAGATGGGCCGTTATGCCGAGGTGACCCGCAAGACGGGCGAGACCGACATTGTCGTAAAGCTCGACCTGGACGGATCTGGCGTGTGCGACATCTCGACCGGCGTGCCGTTTTTCGACCACATGCTCAACGCCTTTGGCCGCCATGGTTTGTTTGATTTGACGGTACACGCGGTGGGCGACGTGGAAGTCGACGCGCACCACACCGTCGAGGATGTGGGCATTGTGCTGGGCGAGGCGTTCTGCCAGGCGCTGGGCGACAAGGCGGGCATTACGCGCTTTGCCGACGCGGCGATCGCCATGGACGAGACACTTGTGATGGCTGCTGTTGATATTTCGGGCCGCGGGCAGGCCTACTGCGAGCTGCCCGTGCCGACCGAGCGCGTGGGCAGCTTCGATACCGAGCTGGCCGTCGAGTTCTTCTACGCCTTTGCGCGCGACGCCAAGCTCACGCTGCACGTGCGCGAGCTGGCGGGCGGCAACTCGCATCACATTATCGAGGCCGCCTTTAAGGCCGTGGGCCGCACGATGCGCCATGCCTGCGAGCTCGATTCCCGCGTGCAGGGCATCCCCAGCACCAAGGGTTCGCTGTAGCTGACGGATCGCACAAACTACCACAAAGGTGCCTGTCCCCTTTGTGGTGGTTTTGGACGATGGGAAAAGGGAGGGTCGCGTGGGCGAACCGAAGATCGTGGTGGTCGACTACCACAAGGGCAACTTGTCGAGCGTCGTGCGCGGGCTTGCACGCGCCGGTGCCGCCGCCTGCACATCGGACAATCCGGAGCAGATCCGCAACGCCGACGGCCTGGTCATTCCGGGCGTGGGTGCGTTCTATGACGCGATTGCCTTTATGCGCCAGAGCGGCGAGGAGACGGCCGTGCTCGATGCCGTCGCCGCTGGAACTCCGCTGCTCGGCATCTGCCTGGGCCTTCAGCTATTTTTTGAGCGCGGCAACGAGGGCGTGCCGGCGGACGAGGGCGCGGTCGCGGACGGAAACGCTCCCGAGCAGGCTGGCGGTCCCTGGGTCGATGGCCTGGGTATTATGAGCGGCTCGTGCACGCGCCTGGAGTCGAGCCGCCTGAAGGTGCCGCACGTGGGCTGGGACCAGGTGCACATGACGTCCGCCGGTGCGGCTGATCCGCTGCTTGCCGGTTTTGCCGAGGGCACCAACATGTACTTCACCCACAGCTACGCGGTGGCCGACGACGTCGATGCCGCCGATGTGTTGGCGCGCATGCACTATACACGGAGTTTCCCGTGCATCGTGCGCCATGGCAACGTGTGGGGCTGCCAGTTCCATCCCGAGAAATCCTCCGCGCTGGGTCAGCGCATCCTTAAGAACTTCGTCAACATCGTCGAGGAGGTCGGCCGATGATCCTGTTTCCCGCAATCGATCTGATCGGCGGCAAGGTTGTACGCCTGGAGCGCGGCGACCGCAGCCGCTGCAAGGTATATTCCGACGACCCCGTGGCCGTTGCCCGCTCGTTTGCCGAGCAGGGCGCAAGCTGGGTGCATGTCGTCGACCTATCCGCTGCCTTTGGCGAGGACGAGGACACATGCGCTGCCAACTCGGCGGCGATTAAGGCCATCTGCGGCGTCGACGGTCTGTCCGTGGACGTGGGCGGCGGCGTCCGCTCGCTCGCACGCATCGACGAGCTGGCCGGCTATGGTGCTCGCCGCATTGCGCTGGGCACCGTGCTGGTGACCGAGCCGGGTTTTGCCGAGGTGGCAGCCCAAGGCTTTGGCGAGCTGCTGGTGGCAGACATCGCCGCGCGCGACGGTCAGGTCAAGGTGAACGGCTGGCGTGACGGCGCGGGCGTGGTGCTCGACGATGCCGTGGCGCAGCTTACCGAGCTGGGCTTTAAGCATCTGGTGTATACCGACATCGCGCGCGATGGCATGCAGACGGGCATCGATGTGGCAGCGTATCGTCATGTGGCCGAGGTCGCGGGCTTTCCCGTCGTGGCTTCGGGCGGCATCTCGACGCTCGACGACATCCGCGCGCTGGCCGCGGTGGGTGAGGGCGCGATTGAAGGCGCCATTACCGGTCGTGCGCTCTATGAGGGCAACTTTACGCTGGCCCAGGCGCTGGCCGCCGCCCGAGGGGAGGAGTAGCCCATGCTTACCAAACGCGTGATTCCCTGCTTGGACGTCAAGGACGGCCGCGTGGTCAAGGGCGTCAACTTTGTGAGCCTGCGCGATGCGGGCGACCCGGTGGAGCTAGCCCGCGCCTACGACCGCGAGGGTGCGGACGAGGTTGTCTTCCTGGACATTACCGCCACGAGCGACAACCGCGCGACGACCATCGAGATGGCGGCGCATGCGGCCGAGGAGCTCGCTATTCCCTATACCGTGGGCGGCGGCTTTCGCGACCTGGCGGGCATGCGCACCATGGTTGCAGCCGGTGCTGACAAGGTGTCGCTCAACTCTGCCGCCGTGCGCGACCCGTCGCTGATTAGCCAGGCTGCCGCGGCGTTTGGCAGCCAGGCCGTGGTCGTGGCGATCGATGCCAAGCACGTCGGCTTGCCTGGCGCATCCGGTGCCGACAAGTGGGAGGTCTTTACCGCAGGAGGCCGCAACGCCACGGGCATCGACGCGGTGGCGTGGGCCGAGGAGGCGGCTCGTCGCGGCGCCGGCGAGATCCTGCTGACCAGTATGGATCGCGACGGCACCAAGGCCGGATTTGACCTGGCGCTCACCCGCGCCGTGGCGCGCGCGGTGCCGATTCCGGTGATCGCGAGCGGCGGTGTGGGCACGCTCGAGCATTTTGCTGAGGGTGTGATCGAGGGCGAAGCCGACGCCGTACTGGCGGCAAGCGTCTTTCACTTTGGAACCTTCAGCATTCGCCAGGTGAAGGAGTATATGGCCTCTCAAGGCATCCCTGTCAGGTTGGACTTCTAGCGCTGCGGCTTGCCCAGGCACCCGACCTTCCGGCTCCAACCCTCCTCGCGTACTTAAGTACGCGTCGTCGGGCTTGTCGCTCGGAATCTCGGGCACCTGGACAACCCTCGCCGACCTGCGATGTTTGAATTGGGAAGAGAAATGGAAGAGATAACCGATCCTTCAAAGCTTACATACGACGCCAAGGGGCTGATTCCTTGTGTGGTTCAGCAGTATGACACCGGTGAGGTGCTTATGGTTGCTTGGATGAACGAGGAATCGGTGGGGCTGACGCTTAAGACCGGCACCACGTGGTTTTGGAGCCGCAGCCGTCAGGAGCTCTGGAACAAGGGCGCGACGAGCGGCAACATGCAGGAGGTCAAGGAGCTTTGGGCCGACTGCGATAACGATACGCTGCTGGTCAAGGTCGACTCGCCGGGTCCGGCCTGCCATACCGGCAACCGTACCTGCTTCTTTAAGAAACTCGCGTAGGGCGGGCGCTCGACTAGGCGCTTGGCCAACCAGAAAGGATTGAACCATGGGTGTGCGCACCGCGAATGTTCAGGATGGAAATATCGGTGAGACGCTGACGGGTCTGGCCGAGGTGATTCACGGTCGTCGTGATGCATCGCCGCAGGAGAGCTATACCGCGCGTCTGCTGACCGACGTCGAGGATGAGCTGCTCAAGAAGCTTGCCGAGGAGGCGAGCGAGGTGATCATGGCCTGCAAGGATAACGACCACGATCACATCCGCTACGAGGCCGGCGACCTGGTCTACCACCTGCTCGTGACGCTCGAGCGCTACGGCATCACCCTCGACGAACTGGCCGGCGAACTCAACGCCCGCCGCCACTAGTCATTGGGTGTTCTTAAACAACTAGTCGTTTGGGACAGTCTTTGCCGGTGTAACGGACCCATGGAAGTTGCGGTGAAATAGGGACTGTTTAAGCGCTTCATCAGGCAAAACAATCCCTATTCCACCGCAACTTATGAAGGGATGGCTAGGCGAGGGGTGTGGATTCCCATTCTCCGGTGAGGTGGGGGATGTCGAAGGTTCGGTGGCCACAGTCGTAGGCGTGTGCCTGGGCCTCGCGGATGTTCCAGCAGATATCGCAGGCGCGGTGCGCGTCCGAACCAAAGGTGATCGGCACTTCGGCATGGGCAAAGCAGCGCAAAAGGCCGGTCGCGGGGTAGTAATCGTCGAGCCCCTTGCGCGGTGCGGCCGTCGAGACCTCAACGCGGCGCCCCGTATCGTGTGCACACTCCGCCATCTGCTCCCAGAACGGCGCGGGGTCAAAATCGGGCGCAAAGCCCTCCTTTGAAAAGCGCATGACCAGGTCGGGATGAGCCATCACATCAAAGTTAAGCGGGCTCTCGCAGGCGCGGCACCAGTCATCGACATAGCGCTCCCACACGCCGCGCACGCCTAAGTTTTCCCAAACATGCAGGTTGGTATCGTCGTCGATCCAGCCACAAAGCGAATCGGGTGTATCGGGGCGAGCGACGTTTTCCGTTCCCGCCGTACCCGCGGCACCGGCCATGATATCGCCTGGGTTGCCAATCCAATGCACGCTGCCCAGGCGTACGACGGCGCCCTGGGACCAACGCTCAACCAAAGGCTCGCAGCCTTCGTACCAATCGCACTCAAAGCCATAGATAAAGCTGAGCTCCGGCGCGATCTGCGCGGCGAGCTTGCGGGCGTCCTCAAATGCCAGACGATGCGCCGTCAGGTCGCCCTCGACGACCTGCACCTCGCAGTTGGCGTCCATGCTGGCGGGCAGGGTGAGATGGTCGGTCGAGACCATGACGCGGCAGCCGGCTGCAGCAGCGGCGCGAACGTTGTCCTCAAACGAGGCATGTCCGTCCGAAAACGAGGTGTGGGTATGGCAATCGACCAGCGGGCAAGCAGGCATGGCAGCTCCTTTGCATCAAGCGAATCCGCTCCATTGTAACGGCGCGGCCCCTGATGCGACGAGCGCACCGGGGGCCGAAATCGACTGGAAAGGGTGCGCGGCGCGTGGTGCGGCCTCGCTTGCGCTTTCAAAACATGTACGTCAGCCTCCAAAAGCTGCAAAAAATGACATGTTTGGAGGCTGACGTACATGTTTGGATGAGGCGGTGGAGTGTCGGTTTCTTACGGGCAAGGAAAAACGCGCACATTGCGCTCCTCCACATCCACGCAGCCCGCGATGTGTTAGCGTTTGGGTGAATAAAACGAGCTCGTGCGGAAAGGATCCGGACCGTATGCAACGTGGAAGTACATCTCCGCTGTCCCGCGAGACCGATGCGCCCGAAACCATCGTCAAGTTGGAATGCGATATCGACGACGCGTCACCCGAGGTACTCGCCTACGCCGCCGACCGCCTGCGCGAGGCCGGCGCGCGCGAGGTGCATTGGCTGCCCCTCTACTGCAAAAAAGGCCGCCCCGGCTGGCAGCTGCAGGTGATCTGCTCGCATGAGGATATCGAGTGCCTACAGGCGATCATCTTTTTGGAAACCACGACCAATGGTATCCGGCGCCAGGTTATGGAGCGCGTTTGCCTGCCACGTCGCTTTGAGCAGGTGACGACGCCATGGGGCGAGGTGTCCGTTAAAGTGGCAACCCTGCCCGACGGCAGCGAGCGTGCAGCGTCCGAGTACGAAGACTGCGCTCGCCTTGCCCGTGAGCACAATGTGCCGCTCCAGCGCGTGATGCAGGCGGCACAAGCCGCAGCGCTGCGATTCGAGTAACACGGTAGATGGGCTCCGCATCCGCCGGACCCCGTATTCAACCCCCATCAACCCCATTCGAAAGGATCTCCCCATGAAATACCTCATCGCCTCCGACATCCACGGCTCGGCATACTGGGCCGAGCGCCTGGTCGCCGCCATCGAATCCGAGCAGCCCGACCGTATTGTGCTGCTGGGCGACCTGCTCTACCACGGCCCGCGCAACGACCTGCCGCGCGACTACGCCCCCAAGCGTGTGATTCCGCTACTCAACGCTCTGGCCGACCGCATCATTGCGGTGCGCGGCAACTGCGACGCCGAGGTCGACCAGATGGTGCTCGACTTCCCCGTCATGGCCGACTACGCCACGCTGTTCGACGAGGCCGGCCGCGAATTGTTCCTGACACACGGCCACGTCTTTGGCGCCGGCATGCACAACAGCGTCGACCACGCGCCCGCGCTGCCCGAGGGCTCCGCGCTCGTCTACGGTCACACGCACATCAAGGTTAACGAGGAAAGCGCCGCGCACCCTGGTCTGTGGCTCTTCAACCCCGGCAGCGTGAGCATCCCCAAGGACGGTACGCACAGCTACGGCATCTACGAGGGCGGCGCGTTCCGCCACGTGATCATGGAGGAGGACTAGCCATGGCCGAGCATATGGCTCAGCAAAATGCCGAGGGTTCGCGTGACCTGTCCACGCTGGTAGATGCATCGGCCGAGCTGCAGCATCTGGTGCAGACCATCTGGCGCCTGCGTCAGCCCGACGGCTGCCCGTGGGACCGCGAGCAGACGCACCGCAGCATTGGCAAGAACATGATCGAGGAGGCCTACGAGGCGCTCGACTGCATCGAGGCCGACGACGCGGCGCACCTGCGCGAGGAGCTGGGCGACGTGCTCATGCAGGTAGTGTTGCATGCGCAGATCGCGGCGGACGCCGGCGAGTTTACGCTGGCCGACGTGGTGCACGATATCGACGCCAAGCTCATTCGCCGTCATCCGCACGTGTTTGGCGATGTAGATGCCGACAGTTCCGACGAGGTACTCAAGATTTGGGACGAGGTCAAGCTTGCCGAGAGGGCTGCCAAGGACAAGGCCGTGGCGGCAGGCGAGGCTGCGCCCGAGGGCCTGCTCGACGGCGTGCCCACGCATCTACCGGCGCTGATGCAGGCTCAGAAGGTGTCGCGCAAGGCGGCTGCCGTGGGCTTTGAGTGGGAGACGGTCCAGGATGTGTGGGACGAGGTCGCCGAGGAACGTGCCGAGTTTGAGGCCGAGGCCCCTGGCTCGCCCGAGCGCGAAATGGAGTTTGGCGATCTGCTCTTTGCCCTGGTCAACGTTGCGCGCAAGGAGGGTATCGACGCCGAGAGCGCCCTGCGCGCGAGCACGGCCAAGTTTCGCCGTCGCTGGGCTGCGATGGAGCAGATGGCGGCCGATGCCCACGTGGATCTGGCCGAGCTCTCGACCCACGGCCTCAACGACCTGTGGGATGCCGCAAAGGCGGAGGAGTAAGACTGCGGGAACGACGGGCTGACACGCCTCATCGTTCCCGCTAAATATTTCGAAAATCAAGTGTATCCCTCGGCTAACTTAGGGCATAATGCAAAAAGTGCGACATGGCTAACTTACGGAGGCGCACCGACGGTGCACGGTCAGCCGGTCGCTTGCATCCACTACGTTTCCAAGTGAGAGGGAGACAACATGAGCGATATTTTGGACGTCTACGGTCGCGAGGTGCTCGACAGCCGCGGCAATCCCACCGTCGAGGTCGAGGTCGTGCTCGAGGACGGCAGCTTTGGCCGCGCAATGGTGCCTTCGGGTGCTTCGACCGGCGCCTTTGAGGCCTGCGAGCTACGCGATGGCGACAAGGGCCGCTACCTGGGCAAGGGCGTTTCGCAGGCCGTCGAGCACGTCAACAACGAGTGCGCTAACGCCGTCGTGGGCCTCGACGCCTTCGACCAGCGCGCCGTCGATGCCGCGCTGATTGCCGCGGACGGTACCCCCAACAAGACCAAGCTCGGTGCCAACGCCATCCTGGGCGTGTCGCTGGCCGTCGCCCGCGCCGCTGCCGAGTCGGCGGGTCTGTCGCTGTACCAGTACCTGGGCGGCGTCAACGCCCACCTGTTGCCCACGCCCATGATGAACATCCTCAACGGCGGCGTGCATGCCGACAATAACGTCGACTTCCAGGAGTTTATGATCATGCCGGTGGGCGCCCCGAGCTTTGCCGAGGGCCTGCGTTGGTGCGCCGAGGTCTACCACACCCTCAAGGGCGTGCTGCACGAGGCCGGCCTGGGCGGCGGCGTGGGCGACGAGGGCGGCTTTGCGCCCAACCTCAAGACCAATGCCGAGCCGTTCGAGTACATCACCAAGGCCGTGGAGAAAGCCGGCTTTAAGCCCGGCGTCGACTTCATGTACGCCATGGACCCGGCCTCGACCGAGTTCTACAACGCCGAGACCGGCATGTACGAGCTCAAGGGCGAGGGTGTTGAGTACACGAGTGCCCAGATGGTCGATTACTGGGAGAAGCTCGTCGACACCTATCCCATCATCTCCATCGAGGACGGCATGGCCGAGGAGGACTGGGACGGCTGGGTCGAGCTTACCCGTCGCATTGGCAACAAGGTGCAGCTGGTGGGCGACGACCTGTTCGTCACCAACACCGAGCGCCTCAAGAAGGGCATCGAGCTGGGTGCCGCCAACGCGATCCTGGTCAAGGTCAACCAGATCGGCACGCTCACCGAGTCGCTGGAGGCCATCGAGACCGCCAAGGAGGCCGGTTACGCTTGCATCGTGAGCCACCGCTCCGGCGAGACCGAGGACTCCACGATCGCCGACCTGGTCGTGGGCGTCAACGCCGGCCAGATCAAGTCGGGCGCCCCGTGCCGCAGCGACCGTATCGCCAAGTACAATCAGCTCATCCGCATCGAGGACGAGCTCGAGGGCAGCGCGCGCTACGCCGGCAAGGCCGCGTTCTACAACATTCGCTAAACGGGCGAATTTGGCGAGGGGGAGGCTGACTCGGTTCCGCCTCGCCTTGGCTGGATGCCGCAAAGCGCTATGGGCGCTGAGCCATATGGCTCAGCGCCTTTTTTATGTCGAGCAAAGGCTGGCGAAGGTGGTGCGGGCGCTCGTGCTATAACTAGAATACTTAGCGCAAACAAACCTCAACCGCACAAGGCGCACATGGATCAGATTTACGACAACAGGTACTATTCCGCCGGTTCGCGTGAGCCGTCGCCTCGCCGTGCGCGCACGGTGCAGCTCGGTGGGTCCGCCTACGCTGGCGCCGACCGCTCCATGCAGCGCCCGACAAGTACCTCGCGCCCCAATGCTCAAGTGAATACTTCGACAGATGGACCAGTGCGCCCGGCACGTTCGTCGCATGCTCAGCGCTCGTCGGCTCAAACGCACGATAGGTCGAGCAGGCCCTCGAACCGTTTTTCGGGCTCGGACTTTATGCACTACGCCAACGACAACGTGGTAGTCAAGGCGATCTACGACTTTACCCACGGTCCTCAGCGAGGGCTATTCATCGGCATCGTCGTTGCCCTGGTGCTCGTGAGCCTGTATTTCCCCGTGCGCGACCTGTATGTGGCAAAGCGTTCGAGCGATATCTTGGCCAAGCAGGTCGAGATTCGCCAGCAATACAATGATGGGCTGCAAAAAAGCGTCGACAAGCTGCTCTCGGAGGAGGGTATCAAGGATGCGGCTTCCGATGGTCTGGGCTTGGTGATGCCCGGCGAGAAGAGGATTGAAGTGCAGGGCCTGGACGGCGATTCGGATGCCTCGTCGAGCCAGAAGTCGTCGAACGCCAAGAAGGCCAGCGAAGTTGCCAAGGAAATCGAAGAAGTCGGTAAGGACGCGCCGTGGTACATCCAAGCGCTCGACATGCTGTTTGGGTTTAACGGCGTCGAGGGCCAGACGGTCGTGTCCAACGGCAAATAGCGCCCGGAGGGGAGCCCGCAATGGCAGATTGCAAACGATATAAGGTGGCCGCGATTGACTTGGGAACGGTGTCGTCGCGACTGGTGTTGGCGCAGGTCGAGGCCGGGGCGATCGTGGAATCGTCCAAGCATACCGAGATCACCGACTTGGGCGAGGGCGTGGACGCGACGGGGCGCTTTTGCGAGGCGGCCGTTAAGCGCGTGCTCGCTGCGTGCCGCATGTTTGTGGACGAAGTCCGTACCTTTGGGGCCGCGTGCGTCTGCACCACCTGCACGAGTGCCGCGCGCGATGCGTCCAATGCCGCGCTGCTGCTGGACGGTCTGCGCGATCTGGGGCTCGAACCGCAGGTGATTCCGGGCGAGGTCGAGGCGCGCCTGACGTTTTTTGGCGTGGCACACGACTTTGCCGGCGAGCGCATCATTGTTGCCGATTCGGGCGGTGGCTCCACGGAGCTCGCGACGGGCGTGTACGCGCCGGAGCGCGGGGTCATTGCGCTGGAGGGAACGCGTTCGCTGGACATCGGTTGCCGTCGCGTGACGGAGCGCTTTTTCTCGGCGTTGCCGCCCGCGGACGACGAGCTCGCGGTTGCCGCCGCGTGGGCGGGCGAGCAGTTCTCCGCCTATTTTGAGGGCCTGCCGAGCAATTTTGAGCGTGCAGAGCGCCTGGTCGCGGTGGGCGGTACCGTCACCACGCTCGTGGCGCTGGTCCACGAGCTGGAGCCGTACGACTCGAGCTTTGTGCACCTGCGCGAGCTTTCGATGGAGCAGATCTCGGACGCCATCGATCGTATGTCTACGCTGGATGTGGAGGGTATCGCCGCGCTACCGGGTGTACAGCCCAAGCGCGCGGGCGTGATTCTGGCTGGCGCCGTGGTGATTCACGAGCTCATGCGAGCCGGCGGCTACAAGACGCTCACCGTAAGCGAGAACAGCCTGCTTGCTGGCATGGCCGCCACCATCAACGAGGTTCTCGACGGCGCGACTCCCACCATCGCCTGGACCCCGAGTCTGAGTGCTCTTTAACCGTCTTCCTCTGAGTTGCGGTGAAATAGTTCCTAAATAAGTTGGTAAACGGTATAAACAGGATCTATTCCACCGCAACTTAGAGCTCTGCCGGCGTGTAAAAGAAACGAGCCCGCATCCCCGGGGGACGCGGGCCCGTAAAAACCAAATGGTAGGGGCGGTGGGACATCCGCGCATTTGCTGCGCAAATACGCACCGGCTTCGGCCGCCTGTCGGCGCCCTCGCCGGCTCGCTACGGACGCTGCGCGTCCGCTTAACGCTCGCCCCCTCGCGGGTTCGAGTCCCGCCGGCATCTAAAAGAAGCGAGCCCGCATCCCTGGGGAACACGGGCTCGCAAGCGATCACATGGTAGGGGCGGTGGGACTCGAACCCACAATCCTTGCGGCGAGAGATTTTAAGTCTCCTGCGTATGCCAATTCCGCCACGCCCCCGTGAGACTAGAAGTCTAGCACAAGCCGTCCGTTACGCGTTGACGGCCATCGAGTGTTGGCCCGACTTCTCCAGGAACTCTTGGAACTTTGCCTCGTCGCCCTTGTTTTGATACTGCAGGGCCAGCAGGTACTCCAGTCGGCAGCGCTTGACCGGGTCGTCGCCGACATCCTCGAGCATGCGCTCCAGCTCGGGAATGTCGTTGTGGCGCTTGAGGATCATCGTGTCGTACATCAGTTGGCATTCGTGCGCGACTGCCTCGGCCTGACCGCCCTCAAAGCCCTTGATCTCGTGCAACAGCTCTTTGGACTTTTTGCGGTCCTCCTGGCCAACATAGTAGTTAAAGGCTTTGATCACCAGGTCGACGCGCTGCATCTTGGGGAGGTTGAGCCCCAGCAGCAGGTCGAACATCTCGCTGGCACGCTCGTGGTCCTCGCGCAGCAGATAGGAGTTCAGGCGCAGGTAGTCGCGGTTGTAGCGTGGGTACAGCATGCTGGTGAGTTTGCCGTCGAGCAAACGATCGAACTCGTCCCACTGCTTGGCGGCCATCAATTGCTGCAGGCGTTTAAACGTGGTGCGTTTTTTGACGCTAAAGAACACCGACACGGCGATGCAGATGATAACGACGGCGGTCCAGAGGGTGCGGGAATCGGGCATTTCAGAGTCCTTAGTCGCTCTTAAAGCGAGCGGTATGACAACACGTACTAGATGTATTATACGCAGCGTGCAAGCAAACTGGCATAAAAGCTCATCGAGGCTGAGTGCCATCGCTCGCTGCGGTACACTTACCTAAAGTAAACCATGAAGGGAGACATTACCTATGAAGAAGATCGTTTTGGCTTGCGGTGCTGGCGCTGCTACTTCCACGCTCGTTGCCCAGAAGGTCGCTACCCTGCTCGACGCCAACGGTTATGCCGACAAGTACGAGATCGTGCAGTGCGCCATCTCCGAGGCCAAGGATTACTGCGACGAGGGCGCTGACCTGCTGATCGCCACCACCGTTGCCCCCGAGGGCCTCACCTGCCCGTACGTGAGTGGCGTGCCCTTCATGACCGGCATGAACCGCGTTGCCGCCGAGAAGGCCGTTCTCGACGTCATGGCTCAGTAGGCGCTGACTGCATGAGTGAGCAGAACGCCAACCCGGTAGAGCTCTTTGGTATGCGCGTTGCCCATGTGGGTATTAACGCCACCGACCCGGCAGACGCCCTGGAGATCGCGGAGCTGTTCTCGACGATGATGGGCCTGCCCGTCATCGAGACCCCGGTTTCGTACTTCAACGATTCGCTGGTCGAGATCATGAAGCAGAACGGTCGTGGCACCAAGGGCCACATCGGCTTTGCCGTTAACGACATCGATGCAGCTGAGAAGTGGTTTGCCGAGCGCGGGCTCGAGGTCAACGAAGAGTCGCGCGCGCTGCTGCCCGACGGTGGTACCAAGCTCGTGTACTTTAAGCGCGAGTTCGCCGGTTTCGCCGTGCACCTGTGCCGCGAGTAGCGCACAAGCTGCCATAGCTGGCAAAAAGGGATAGGGCCGCGTGGCCCTATCCCTTTATTTATGCCGAGGGACTTCCTAGCGCGGTAGGCGAATCGTAAAGCGGCTGCCGACGCCTTCGACCGAGGTCACGCCGATGACACCGCCATGGCTATCGACGATCCACTTGGCAATGGCAAGCCCCAGGCCCGAGCCCTGCGCTCCGGCATCGCGCGCGTTGTCAGCGCGGTAGAACCGCTCAAACGCGTGAGCTGCGGATTCCTGGTTCATGCCGATGCCCTCGTCCTCAACACTTATGTCGATCGTGTCCGCGCCCGCATCCGGCGTTATGCCAAATGTGACGGTCGTTCCCGCATCCGAGTACTTGGCGGCGTTTTGCACGATCACGCGCAGAGCTTGCTTCACGAGCGCCACGTCAACGGGCGCATCGCAGCGCGGGTCGCTGGCAAGCGCAGCGTCAAAGGCCGGCCGATACGTATGTTCGGTATCGATCATCTGCGATTCCTCGCATACCTCGCCGACCAGTGCGGCAAGGTTGGTATTTGCGCGCCGCAGGACCGTGCGTCCGGCATCGCCGCGCGCCAAAAACAGCAGCTGCTCCACAAGCTCTTGCATGTGCTCGCTTTCGGCTTTAAGGGACGCGATGGACTCCGCCAGCACGTCCGGGTCGTCTTTGCCCCAGCGGTCGAGCATGTTTACGTAGCCCTGAATCACCGCGATGGGCGTGCGCAGTTCGTGACTCGCATCGTTGACAAAGCGCATTTGCTGCAGCTTGGCTTCTTGCATCTGACGCAGCAGACGGTTGAGTGCGACCTCGATGCTCGCCAGGTCGGCGTCGCCAGTGGTGATGCTCGGCGAGTCGACGCTTGCGCGCTCGATGGCTTGCTCCAGTGTTTCCATCTTGCCGCCGGCGAGCTGCATGCGGCCGAGCTCGTCCACGCGTAAGGCCAGGTCGTTGAGCGGTGCCATGGTGCGGCGTACGCGTCGGGCGCCGCCGAGCATGTTGAGCACGCTGATGACCTGCCAACCTACAACGACAAGGTAGAGAGGCCACAGCGCGACGAGGTCCTGCGCGAGGGGGAAGGTCTTGGTGGTACGCGCAAGCTCGACGGTATAGGTGAGCGTTGTCAGGTCCCAGCCGCGCGCGGGCGTCAGCGACATGCCGTGAACGGTGGCGCCGGGGATCCATCCTGCGGTAAACGCGCCGTCGGACAGCGTCTGGTTGTATCCATAGACGAGGATCGCCACCGCAATAACCAACAGCAACAGATCGAGCCAGACGTAGCTCATCAGGCGGCGCCACATATAGCTCCAGTTGATGGCGCGGGCGATGGAGGTGACGCGCCTGGTCTCGGCGTTACGCACGGCAGACATAGCCCACCCCGCGCACGGTCTGGATGATGCGGGCGCCGCCGGCGTCCTCGATCTTGGCGCGTAGATGCGCGATGTGCACGTCGACGTTGTTGGTGTCGCCCATGTATTCGTAGCCCAGCGCTTCGTGCGCGATGCGTTCGCGCGTGAGCACGGTCTCGGCATGCGCCATAAGCAGGGCGAGGACATCGAACTCGCGGGCCGTGAGCGCAATGGGCGAGCCGCCGACCGTGACTTCGCGGCGGTCGGGGTCGAGCGCAACCGAGCCCACGGCGAGCGTGGCGGGGGAGGGTATGGCAGCGGTCTGGGCCGTGTCGGTTGCCGGGGACATTGTGGCGATACCGGCGGCCGTGCCGTTCGCTACGCCAGCCCTGGCGCCGGCGCCGCCAACGCTGGAAGCCGTCCGCACGGCCTCCGAGCGCTTCAGCGCCACGCGGATCCGTGCGAACAGCTCCTCAATCGCAAATGGCTTGGTCAGGTAATCGTCGGCGCCGGCATCGAGTCCGGCAACCTTGTCCATCACGGCATCGCGCGCGGTGACCATAATCACCGGCACATCCTTGTGCTTGCGGACACGCCGCAAGACCTCCATGCCGTTGAGCTGCGGCAACAGCACATCGAGCAGAATCAAATCGTAGTCGCGCTCCAGCGCCAGGTCCACGGCGGTGCGGCCGTCGGCGGCGTGCTCCACCTGGTAGCCCTCGTGCTCCAGCTCGAGCGTCACAAAGCGGGCGATTTTCTCCTCGTCCTCTACGATCAGGATCCGTGCCATGTGTGCCCCCGTCTGCGATTACTTGTCGTCGTTCAGATTTTGCTTGATGTCGTCCGCGGCGTTGGCGGCGTGATTCATAAGGTTGTTGATGCTGCCGGGCACGTCGCCGTCGCTGTCGATGCGGTAGCGCATGCCAAAGAACAGGCCAATCAGCATCAGCCATATCGTGGCGCCCCAGGCAAACAGCGCGACGATGGGGATCAGGATGGGAATGTTTAGGATGATCGCATCGCGGCGCGTGGCGATAAACTTGGTGTCCAGACTCAGGCGGAAGAGCTTTTTGAGGTACTCCCACACGCTGTCCATCTTCTTGGAGAAGTCGGTCTTTTCGCTCGACTTTTCGTAGGCGGCCTGCGCGGCGACCATCTCGGCCGAGGGCTCATTGACTGGCGCGGACTCGGTGGCGGCGTGCGCCGACGTGGTCTGGGTCTTGCCCTGCGACTCGAGCCAAATGATGGCGTCCAAAACGTTGCCATCGGCGGCGTCGAGCGCGGCTTTGGCGTCGGTGTAGCTCACGTTGCACTTGGTGCGGATGGTTTCAACTTTTTCGAGGTCGTCCATGACCTGTCCTTTCGTTCGATGGGCGCGACGCCGGGCGATCTGCCCGGGCGCGAGCGTTGCGTTCGGCGGCCTGCGTTGCGCGGCGCCGCCCCGCCCTTGGTCGAACTCTATAGTGCAGGTTATAGATTAAGCGATTCTTGAGCCAAGATTAATGTTGGATGAGTTTTTGCGCGGCGGTGGGGAAGGGAGAGATGTCTTTCTGGATAGCTAGCAGCGATGTCTAATACTTTTCCCGAGAAGTGAACGAGCTAAAACGGACCCCCGAAGCATCGACATTTTAAAGGTGCCGTTTCCTGCGGTTTCAATGCTGAAATCCCACGATTTTGCCGTCGAAAAATGCGGCTGTTTCAGGGGTCCAAAAACAGCCGTTCACTTTTCGGGAAAAGTATTAGACCTCGATAGCGGGGGATGGGGTGCCGGTGCAAAACGGCGTCAAGGGTTGGTCGAGCAGGTGGTTTCTCCATTGATGTCCGCACGGCATGTGACACTTACCATGCCGCCCCGCTCTGCCGCGGCGGCATGTGTCTGAACAATGACCCTCTAAGGAGTTCGATACCGATGAGTGACAACGCAAAGCATCTCGCAAAGAAGTGCGTTAAGGACGCGGGGCCGTGCCTCGCGCTGTGCGTAGCCGGAGCGGCGGTCGCGCTGCTGGCTGTTCTGGGGCCATTCGACGTGCTCCGAAGTGCCAGTTCCCTGCACGTTTGCATGGCCCTTGCCGGCGCCATGATGACCGGCGGCGTGCTCGATCTGATTTTTTGGGTGCTTGACCCGTTTGGATGGAAGAACGAGGGGTAAGCCCTAAGGGATGGAAGGACTGGAACGGTTGGCTTAGTGATCGTGCAGAATGTGGGCTAGCGACTTGCAGGGAAGTGGTGATCCGATGACAGTCTATGTGACGGGCGATATTCACGGCGGCGTCGACATGCAAAAGCTGCGCGACTGGGAGCTTGGGGATAGCCTGATGAGCGACGACTATCTCATCGCCGCCGGCGACTTTGGCTTTCCGTGGGATTTCTCTGCCGAGGAATGCGCCGATATCGCTTGGCTGGAGTCGCGCCCCTATACGTTGCTGTTCGTCGACGGCAACCACGAACGTTTCGATCACTGGGCGGATCGTCCCATGGAACTGTGGCACGGCGGCCTGACGCAGCGCCTGTCGGACACCTCGCCCATCCGACGCCTGACGCGCGGCGAGGTTTTTGAGCTCGACGGCTCAACGATCTTTACCATGGGCGGCGCCACGAGCGTGGATAAGGAATACCGCATTCCGTATTCCAGCTGGTGGCCGCAGGAGCTGCCGGACGAGCGCAACTTTGAGGAGGCGCGGGCAAAGCTTGAGAGCGTGGGCTGGAAGGTCGACTACGTGATCACCCACACCTGCTCTACGCGCATGCTTTCGCCCACGCTTTATCCGGCATCCAGCTGGAATTGCCCCACGGTTGATCGACTTACGGCATTTTTCGATGAGCTGGAAGATCGCATGGACTACAAACGCTGGTATTACGGGCATTTTCATCGGGATGCCAACCCGGCCGAGCGCCATACCGTGCTCTACGACTGCATCGTTCGCTTGGGTGACGAACTCCAGCCCTGGGATGTTGCGTAGAGGCGGGGTGGCTGGCTACTCGACCGTTACAGTGATGTTCTCGCGGTGCGCACGGATGACGTCCCATCTAAAGTGCTCGACCAGCTGTTCGGCAGAGCGCGGCGTGGTGTCCGGCGCGATGCCTGTTTGCCCGGCGAGCCATCCCAACAGTGCCTCGGGTGTGCCAAAGCGGGTGCGGAGCTCGCCCAGGTCCAGATCGCGATCGCGCTTGGAAAGGCGGCGGCCGTCCGGCGACATGAGCAGCGGAATGTGCGCGTAGCGCGGTGTGGGCAGTCCCAGCAGATGTTGCAGATAGATCTGGCGCGGCGTGGAACCAAGCAGGTCGCATCCGCGTACGATCTCGGTGACGCCCATGGCAGCGTCGTCGACCACCACGGCTAGCTGGTAGGCAAAAACGCCGTCGCTGCGGCGCACCAAAAAGTCGCCGCACTCGGTGGCGAGTGCCTCGCATTGGGCTCCGTACGTGCGGTCAACGAATTCGATCACGTCGTCTGCGAGGTCGTCGACGGTGGGCACGCGCAGGCGTGTGGCCGGGGCGCGCAGGGCGCTGCGGCGGGCAACCTCCTCGGCAGAAAGGCTTCGGCAGGCGCCGCGGTAGATGGGCGTGCCGTCGCTGGCGTGCGGCGCGCTCGCGGCGTGGAGCTCGGCGCGCGTGCAAAAGCAGGGATAGGTGAGGCTGGCGTCTTGTAGCTGGCGCAGGGCGCTTTCGTACAGGTCTAGGCGATCGTGCTGGTAGTAGGGGCCTTCATCCCATTCGAGCCCCAGCCAGGCCAGGTCGTCAATCAGTTGAGCGGCAAGTTCCGGGCGCTTGCAGCGATCGTCTAGGTCCTCGATGCGCAACACGACGCTGCCGCCTTGGCTGCGGGCCGAAAGCCATGCGCACAGGCAGCTGAACACGTTACCCAGGTGCATGCGGCCCGAGGGCGACGGGGCGAAGCGGCCCACGACGGGGGTGGGCGCTGCCGTTGCTGGTGCGTCCGCGGCGTGTGTTGCTATGTTGCGTGCGTTGATATCCATGCGGACGAGTATAGCGCGGGGCTTGGCAGGGAAGGCGTTGCTGCGCTCACAAGTTGGCGGCGGTGCGCATTGCGCACGGTGGGTTTGCGGCTCAAGGTCTCGATCGCTGCGTACCGACTTAGCCTCACAAACGACAGAAACCCCGGCAGCTCTTCGCAACTGCCGGGGTTTCCGCGGAAAAGGGGGACATGATCCTCGAGCGAACGGCAAAGGGGCAAACCGTTTTCGCTCAACTGCTTTATGCCCCTCGGCTGGCGGCTCAATCAGCGCGTGCCGCGCCCACACAAAGCCGCTACACCTGTGACGGAGCTGTGAAGTGGTATCTATTGCCGGGGCGGGCTATGCCAAGGGTGTCCCTAATGACTAGTCATTTAAGAACGTCCATTACAGTCGAAATTGTCAGCCCGGGACCGTCTCGGGCTACGATTGAGGCGCGCCCAGAACGGGCCGCCGACCGGGCGCCCGCGCACGGCCGAACGTCCCTGCCCCCGAGAGGGCCAATTGGGTGCTG
>DBFABM010000022.1:0-5311 GCA_048194085.1 Collinsella aerofaciens | reverse complement strand
GCCTCCCAACCTCGTTGCGGCGCGGCTGCGCCTCTGGCACTTCAACAACATTGTCGCAGCCCCGACCCGCGGTCACGAGCGGGGGCTCCTGTCGTTTCCGTGCCCCTGGATTGGGTCATAGTGTCTGACTTATGCTCAACCTGCGATAATTCCAAACTGGGTGAGTTACTCACTGTAGCGGGTGGCTATGGCGGCTCAGGGGTAGTCATTGGACGTTCTTGTTTGACTAGTCGTTTAAGAACGTCCCCAATGACTACAAGCCGCACCGCCCGCCGTTCAGTTGAAACCACCTGCCAAAAAGGAACAGGTTTATTTTGGCAGGTTTTATCTGGGCAAACGTCCAAACCGACGTAAGGGAGTTGCCTTCCCTCGCGGCGGTCTTCTAGCAGAAAAACCAAGTGAGTAGGCTTTTTGCAGGAGGCCAAGCACGCCCCAAAACACCACAGCTTTGACCTGCGGTTTTATCGATCATTTGTCGCGATGTACTCGGCAAGTTCAAAAAAGTCTACTCACTTGCATCCCAGACATACCAGGTTGGCAAAAACCGCCGCGAAAGGGCCCCTGGTCCCTTCGCGGCGGTCATACGCCTCAGATTTTGCGACGATTTTGCCCGCTTGTTACTCGCTGTAGCGGGTGGCTATGGCGACTCGTACCATACCGGTGCTCATGAGGTAGGTCACCAGGAAGTAGCCACCGTATGCTGCCAGGAAGATTGCACAGGTGAGGCCCACGGTGCCGCCGATGCTCATATTTCCGAATATGCTCACCATCTCGATGATCACCTTAAGTGCCACAAAGGAGTGCGCCAGGCCCACTGCCAGCGGGAACAGGAAGAACACCGCTTGCTGCGCCATCACCGAATGACGAATCTGGCGGTCCTCACAGCCGATCTGTGCCAGCACACGATAGCTGCGGCTGCCGTCGGCCACGTTGGAGAGTTGCTGGATCGACAGAATCGCCGCGCATGCAACGACCAATACAAAGCCGATGTAGATGGCTAGGTAGCTAATAAGACCGTTCATTTGCGCTGCTTGCGTGTACATCTCGGAGCGTGTGATGAAGGTTCCCCACGACCCCGACTCCTTGCCGTCAACGAGCAGATTGTCGAGCACAGTGTATTTAATGCTCTCGTCTGCCTCGGTTGCATCCATCCCCTGTTTGTAGTTAACGAGCAGGCTACTGGAATACGGCTGCAGATTAAGTTGGGACAACAGCTCGTCGGCAACGACGACGGTACCCGGATTACTGCCCATCGACGAGTTGGCGATGGCCGCCGTATCTTCGTCCGACTTATCGGTTGCGGGCTTGAGCTCATGCCCGCCCAAGGTAAGGGCATGGCCGCCAGCCATATACTTGGTGTACATGTCGACCAGCTCGCCGCCCATATCACACGTGAGCAGATACTGGTCGTGACCGATGTGCACCGGCTCCTCGCCCATCATCTGACGCAGTTTGTTGTACTGGCTCGCCGGCGTCACAAACAGACCCATCGCATCGGCATTGCTACCCCCGAACGCCTTGGGAAGCTTTTCGCCCATGATCTTGCACATCTCACTTGGGGTCACCGAAGGATCCGAACCGCCAAACGGGTAACTCAGATACGAATCGATCTGCACATGCTCACCGGCAACATCGGCGATATTGACCTTCTTGCCGGTCTCGTCGTTGTTGTCCGCCGACTTGCCCTTAATACCGTCTGCAACGTTATCGTGATCGATACGATCGCCGTGCCATGCGGAGTACAAATCGACCGTACTATCGGCCAGCACCATTCGATCGGCCTCAGACGGATTGAAAGACTCTTTGTAGAAGTCGAGCGTATCGGGCGTGTAATAGACATACGTCTGCGACATGTCGGCCGGATTATAGCGCTCCAGATTCTCGTTCATCACGTTGGCAATCGACATACCGCACGTCACCGAGGTGATGGCCAAAAACAGGAGCATCGCGATGACGCCCATCGAAAAGCACACCGTGTTGACCTTGGCCGCAAGCTGGCGCACGGTAAACATGTTGAGGCCGCGCCAATACACGCCGCGCAGGCTCTGCACCAGCTTGATGAGCATGCCCGAGAGTCCCCAGAACAGGGCAAAGGTGCCCACGGTAACCATAGCGGTCGTAATACCAAACTGGTTCATGGCCTCTTGCAGCTTGCTGTCCGTCGCGGTTAGCGGGAACCCATCACGTAGCAGACGGTAATAGGCCATGCCCACAAGCACCACGCCCACGACAAAGATGGCAATCGCGATCCAGGGGTTGCGTGTCTTGATACTCTCGTTGCGACGCTCGGCACCCATAAGCTCGATGAGTTTGGTACGACGCACGGCGCGAAGGTTCAGCAGTAGCGTGAGCACAAACATTACGAGCATGCAGGCAAGGGTCAGATTGAACGCATGCACCGAGAAAAAGAAGTGGAAATTGGCAATCTGTGTCTTAAAGAGCGAGGCCGTAAAGAACGTCATGAGCTGGGAGAGTCCCATACCCAGCACAATGCCGGCGACAAAGGCCACGACCGAGACGATCACGGTCTCGAGCGCCATGATCGTGGCGACGCGCCCGCGCCCCATGCCGAGCACCTGGTACAGGCCAAACTCCTTCTTGCGGCGTTTCATGATGAAGTTATTGGCATACACCATCAAAAAGGCCATGACACCGGCCAAAAAGTACGTCAGGTCGCCGAGCATGCTGCCCATAACCTGCGCCAAGCCCTCTTCATCGATTCCGGCGATGTCGACCTGCATCGAGATGGTGTTAAAGGCATAGAAGACCGTGACGCCCAGGGTGAGCGTCAAAAGGTAGACGAGGTAGTCGCGGCCGGCGCGGCGGACGTTGCCCCAAGCGAGTTTACAGAGCATCGGAGCCCTCACCGCCCATCATGGCAACGACCTCCATAATGCGGTCGAAGAACTCTCGGCGGTCGATGTCGCCGCGGCGCAGCTCGGTGAAGATCTTGCCGTCGCGAATAAACAGCACACGGCTCGTGTAGCTGGCGGCAAAGCTGTCGTGCGTGACCATGAGCACGGTGGCGCGTAGGCGGCGGTTAAGGGCCTCCAGGCTCTCGAGCAGCAGACGAGCGCTTTTAGAATCGAGGGCGCCGGTGGGCTCGTCGGCCATGATCATGGTGGGGTCGGTGACGAGTGCGCGAGCCGCGGCAACGCGCTGCTGCTGACCGCCGGACATCTGGTAGGGATACTTGTCGAGCACCTGACTAATGGAGAGGCGCGCTGCCACATCCTGCACGCGGGTCGAGATCTCTGCCGAGTTTGTGCGGGCGATGGTGAGCGGCAGGGCGATGTTCTCGCGTGCCGTGAGCGTATCGAGCAGGTTGGAGTCCTGGAAGATAAAGCCGAGCTCCTCGCGGCGGAACTGCGAGAGCTTGGCCTGCTTCATGCGTGTTACGTCCTGACCGTTGATGCGGATCGTGCCGCTCGTAGCGCTATCGATGGTCGACACGCAATTGAGCAACGTCGACTTGCCCGAGCCCGAAGCGCCCATGATGCCAACAAATTCACCGCGGTTGACGGTAAAGCTGACGTCGTTGAGCGCACGGGTCACGTTGCCCAGCGCTCCATATATCTTTTCGAGATGCGCGACCTCCAGTACCGGGGTCGCCATGTGCGTGGTTTGCATACCGAGTCCTTTCTTGCGATTAGTCTACGGCATCTATAGTCGCAAGAAGACGAGTCAGCTACCATCGATATGGCTTACGCTTGCCTTACCGTTGTGTAAGGTACGGGTAGCTAGCCTACCACGCGTTGATGTTGAGAGAGGACTCCTGTTGAAGACTGTTCATGTTGCCGCTGGGATCATTCGCAAGGAAGGATCTGACGAGCTGCTTGCCGTACAGCGCGGCTATGGCGACATGCAGGGACTTTGGGAGTTCCCCGGTGGCAAGCTCATGCGCGGCGAGACGCCCGAAGACGCCGTGCGCCGCGAGCTCATGGAAGAGCTGCAGGTAAAAGTCACCAACCTGCGCGATTTCTACACCGTTGAGTACGACTACCCCGATTTTCATCTCTCCATGGAGTGCTACTACTGCTCGCTTGCCGATGAATCCGATGAACCCCAGAAGCATGACCGCCAGCTCGATATCCGCTGGATTCCGCGCACCTCGCTTGCCACCGTTGAGTGGATGCCCGCCGACAAAGGGCTCATTGATGCCCTGATTGAGTTGAAGGAAGATCGGCTTGAGGCTAACGGCGCCAACGACACCGAGTCCACCACAGCCGACGAGCCCGTTACCAAGCCCAAGCGCAAAGCCAAGCGCCGCAGCAAAAAGCGCCCCAAGCCCGGCCTGCTGGACGGCATCGACACCTCGGACCTTTCCGCTGACGAGCGTGAGCTCGTGCGCCGTCGCGCCGCCATCAAAAAGTCCATGAAGGGCAACAAGCGTGCGAACACCAAGCCCGAGCTGCTCGTTCGCCAGCGCCTGCGCGCCGCAGGCCTTACGGGATACCGTCTGGAATGGAAGGTGCCCGGAAAACCCGACATCGCCTTCCCCGGGCGCAAGATCGCCATCTTCGTCAACGGCTGCTTTTGGCACCGCTGCCCCAAGTGCAACCCTAGCCAGCCCAAGCGCAACGTTGAGTTTTGGGAGGCAAAGTTCCGTCGCAACGTTGAGCGCGACCACGCTGCCGTGGCAGCACTCACTCAAATGGGCTGGACGCCCATAACCATCTGGGAATGCGAGCTCAAAAAAGACCACATCGACGCCACGATGGAAAAGGTCATCGAACAAGTACGCGCCGCCGCACCGCAGCGCTAGGAACGAGCCGTCCACACGCCCCACACAGGCAAGCCACATCCGCGCCACAAACCTTAGAAAGCCCTTAAGCTCAAAACCTTTCAAGAGTGTTACTCGATAGCTTTTACCTGCGGTTTCATCGCAACGTCAAACCTCATTAAGCCTTTCTTTAGCACTTCTTTGCAGCAGCCGCGGCATAATACTGCCAACGCACGGGACCTAGCAGCACACCCCGTGCGCAACCTTTTGGTGGACATCGAGGAGGCCGCATAAGCATGCATTCTTCCAATGACGCAGCACAGCAGTCATCCCTAACACATGCAGACCTTTTCTCCTTCCCCCCGACACAGAGAAACGGCCTCCTCGACTCCCCAACCACAAAAGCCAAACGCTCAACCGACCAGAGCCACAACTTACGAGCATCGTTCGAAAAGCTCCAAGCATCTCTAGACAAAACCTTCCCCAACCAAGCCCGGGCATACTAACCCCTCATCAACAAAGCGCCCCTCGCGCCCCATCCTTTCCGCCCTAACGCCACAAGGGCGATCGAGCAGGACGGCTTGGGCG
>DBFABM010000018.1:0-28214 GCA_048194085.1 Collinsella aerofaciens | reverse complement strand
GTTCTACAGCGAGAACAACTTCAACCCCATGGCTGGCTGTCTGCCGCTGCTGATTCAGATGCCTATCCTGTTCGCCCTGTTTACATTGCTGCGCAACCTGCCGCAGTACTTTAACGACGGCACGTTCTCGTTCTTCAACATCCTGCCCGACCTGACCACCACGCCGAGCGCTTCCTTTGCCGATGGCTTTATGGTTGCACTGCCTGCGCTGGTTTGCCTGATCCTGTTCGCCGTCCTGACCCTGATTCCGCAGCTCTATATGTCGCGCAACCAGACCGGCCAGCAGGCTCAGAGCATGCGTATGATGGCCGTTGTCATGACGGTCATGATGCTTTGGATGGGCTGGAGCCTTCCCGTTGGTGTTCTGCTGTACTACGACGTCTCGTCTGCTTGGCAGGTTATCCAGCAGATTTTTGTGACGCAGAAGGTCATCGACAAGGCGAAGGCCGATGAGGAGGAGCGTCTTAAGAACGCTCCGCTGCAGGTTGAGGTCACTCGTCGCGAGAAGAAGCCGCGCCCGCACAAGAAGAAGTAGTGGGATATCAATCTTATTTAGGTACCTAACTTTTGGAGTACGTTATGTCTGAAGAGATCATCGAGGATATGCTTGATGAGGTTGCCCCGCAGGTCGCGGGCGATTATCCCGAGATTGCACAGCGCTACAAGGCTGGTGAAGAGCTGACCGATGAGGAGCTCGACACCATTGCCGATGTTGCGATTTCCATCCTGCGTTCCATCCTTTCGCACTTCGATGCCGCCAGCTCTCCTATCGATGAGTATGAGGGCGACGAGGGTGAGCTGATTTTGGATGTAACGGCTCCCGACCTTGCTGTTCTCATTGGCCGTCATGGTCGCACCCTTGATGCCCTTCAGGTTATGTTCTCTTTGCTGGTGAGCCGCAAACTTGGCTTTAGGTATCCGGTTGTAGTGGACGTCGAGGGATACAAGAGCCGCCGTCAGGACAAGGTTGCCTCCATGGCTCAGTCTGCTGCCGAGCGTGCCATTCGCACTCATAAGAGTGTTTCGCTTCCGCCTATGAATGCCTACGAGCGTCGACTGGTTCACATTGCACTTCGTGGCAATGATGCTGTCGATACTCATTCTGAGGGTTCTGACCCTGATCGTCATGTGGTGATTGTTGCTCGATAATCTTCTCGAGCTTATGCTAAGGGGACGTGGTTTCCACGTCCCCTTTTTTTGTCAAAAGTTCTCGATACACTGATTTTTGTCAGAAAGGAGCTTTCGTTGTTAGTACTTACTGATCAGCAGGCTGACGAGATGTTGAGTCGTCTAGCTTTCTATTGCAAAGATTATTCCTTGAGCGTAACTGATGTTGAGCTGAGGAAATGTATTCAGCATTTGGATTTGGTTCTAGAAACAAATAAGACAACCAATCTCACCCGTATCCTTAACGTAGAAGATGCTGCAGTACTTCATATCCTCGACTCACTTGTTTTGCTCCCCTATATCAACAAGGCTCCAGAGGGAGCTTTGCTCGATATAGGAACAGGTGCGGGCTTCCCTGGTATTCCATTAACCATAACCACGCATCGTAAAGCTACTTATATTGACTCTGTTGGCAAGAAGGTTGATGCGGTTAATTCCTTTGTCCATGCTCTTGGATTGAAACATGCTCATGCGGTTCATGATCGTCTTGAAGAATATGCTCGAAGCCATAAGAAGCAGCTCTCTGTTGTAACCGCCCGCGCACTGGCCCCTCTATCGATTCTTGTTGAGTATGCGGCTCCGTATCTGAAGGATGGAGGGCTATTTGTTATAACCAAGGGCAATCCTTCGGATGATGAGCTTGCTTCCGGCATGTCAGCAGCTAAGATTTGTGGCTTCACTTTGCTTCTGAATGACGCAATTGATTTGCCTGAAGGCTTGGGTCACAGGGAATTCATTGTTCTTAAGAAGAGTCATCCATCATCCGTTTCATTGCCTCGTGCAAATGGCGTGGCAAAGAAGAATCCGCTTGCCTAGATGTTTCACGTGAAACATAATGGATACTAACAACTTGCAGTGTTTCACGTGAAACATGGCGGTTGATATCGATTCGGAATGTTTCACGTGAAACATCCTCCGTTTGACAGCTTTAATACACACCAGGAGGGACCGTGGGATTTCGCGACGTTAAGCGTTCTAAGAGCGCAAAAGACACGCGTATCATTGCAATCATCAATCAAAAAGGCGGCGTCGGTAAGTCAACGACGGCTGTAAACCTTGCAGCAGCACTGGGTGAGCAGGGTCGTAAGACACTGATTGTCGATTTTGATCCGCAGGGAAACAGCACCAGTGGATTCGGAATTGAAAAAGAAGACCTTGATCACTGCATCTATGATGCATTGTTGAATGATGTGCCGGCAGAATCACTTGTTCTTGATACAAATTGCAAAAAGGTATTCGTAATTCCAGCTACAATTCAGCTTGCGGGCGCCGAAATTGAGCTCGTAAGCGCAATTGCACGTGAAACCCGCCTCAAAGATTTGCTTGAGCCGATTCAGGACGAGTTCGATTTTATTTTCATTGACTGTCCCCCTTCACTCGGCCTGCTTACTATCAACGCCTTGACCGCAGCAGACAGCGTTTTGATTCCGATCCAATGCGAGTATTATGCACTCGAGGGCGTTACGAAGCTGCTTGAGTCAATGAAGATGGTCAAATCACGTCTGAACAAGGGCTTAGACACCTATGGTGTGCTTATGACCATGTATGACTCGCGTACTTCACTATCGAATCAGGTTGTTGAGGAGGTTCAATCGTACTTTGGTGATAAGGCGTTTAAGACGCTAATCCCCCGTACGGTTAAAATCTCCGAAGCTCCGTCTTTTGGAGAACCGGTAATTACCTATGCACCTCAAAATAAGGGTGCAAAAGCATATATGAACCTTGCAAAAGAGGTGATCAAGCGTGCCTAGCGTAAAGAAACGTGGCGGATTGGGACGTGGACTCAATGCTTTGGTCTCAGAGGCCGAGTATGAGACCGGCGGTTCGGCTGCATCGGCTTCAAATGCTGCATCTGAAACAAAACTACCTATTGAGGATATCGTTCCCAACCCTAATCAGCCGCGAATTCACTTTAACGAAACTGAACTTCGCGAGTTGAGCGAGTCAATCCAAGAACATGGCGTTTTGCAGCCGCTTTTGGTTCGCAAGCATGGAAACGGCTATGAGATCATCGCTGGTGAGCGTCGTTACCAGGCGTCAAAGCTTGCTGGCCTTGAAGAATTGCCAGTCATCATTAAAGAGGTAAATGATGAAGAGATGCTGGCTCTTGCTCTCATCGAAAACCTTCAGCGTTCTGATCTGAATCCAGTCGAAGAGGCTAAGGGCTATCGACAGCTCATCGATGCCAGCGGTATGACCCAGGAGGCATTGTCAAAGGCTGTAAGCAAGTCACGCTCTGCAATTACAAACTCGCTGCGTCTTCTCGATCTCCCCGAAGTAGTTCAGCAGATGATTTTTGAGGGCAAACTTACTGCTGGTCATGCACGTGCGATTCTTGCAGTTCCCTATGAGGATGCACGAATTCGACTTGCTGAGAAGGTTGTTGCAGAGGGCCTTTCCGTAAGAGCGACAGAAAATCTTGCTCCGTTGTTTTCTGCCGGAGAGACACCTAAGACTCCGAGGCCTGCAACGCCCCAGTCTTTTAAAAAGGCTGCCCGCGTGCTTCGTCAGGTTTTTAATACCAACGTGCGTGTGAAGAGCTCGCGTGGAAAGAATAAGATTGAGATTGAGTTTAAAGACGAGGAAGAGCTCTCTCGTATTCTTGGCGAAATGACTCAGTTTGATCAAGGAGGCCAAGATGAGGAATAAGATTTTAACTGCGATTGCATTTGCGACGACTGTCGCGGCTGGTGCCTTTGCTGGATATAAGATCGCGACAGACGATGAACTTCGAGGTCGTCTGCTTCGAGGCGCGCAAGATATCGTCGATACTTCCAAGAAGAAAATGGATGTTATGACAGAAGATGTTGCCATGCGTACTGCTCAGGTAACGAAGAATCCCAAGATTAATCAAGGTTGGGTCAGCAACCAATGGGAAAATGTAGGCTGTTAGGTACCTAACAATTACTCAGCATATTTTGAGGGGTCCTTGTCTGATTCATGAGACAAGGACCCCTTATTTTGGCCGTAAAAAATGGGACAGGTAGCAGCTGATTCAAAATTAAGGTCAATAAATGAAACGACCCCGGTTGCATGTTCTGTAACCAGGATCGTTCGATGTTTCACATGAAACGTTTTGGGATGCGACTCCCCTATGCGTTCTTCTGAACTTTGAAGCGCTGCTTCAGCTGTCCGCAAGCGGCGTCAATATCGTTACCACGGGAGTTACGAATCGTGGTCTCGATGCCACGGGACTCAAGACGACGCTGAAGATCCTCAACCTTATGAATCGGCGACGGCTTGAGCGGGCTGCCCTCGATGTCGTTAAGCTGAATGAGGTTAACGTGGCACAGCGTTCCCTCGCAGAAGTCGCAGAGCGCCTGCATCTCAGGATTCGTATCGTTGACGCCTTCGATCATGGCGTACTCATAGGTCGGGCGGCGGCCGGTCTTTTCGGTGTAGAGCTGAAGCGCTTCGTGAAGGCGAAGCAGCGTGTACTTCTTAACACCGGGCATGAGATTATTGCGCGTCGACTGGATGGCGGAATGCAGTGAAACAGCAAGCGTGAACTGCTCGGGGATGTCGGCAAATTTGCGAATACCGGGAATAACGCCACTGGTAGAGACGGTGAGGTGACGAGCACCGATACCGATGCCATCGGGGTCGTTGAGGATTCGCAGCGCCTTGAGAACCTCGTCGTAGTTGGCAAATGGCTCGCCCTGGCCCATGAAGACGACGCTCGTGGCGCGCTCGCCAAAGTCGTTGGATACATGAAGTACCTGGTCGACGATCTCTTGAGCGGTCAGAGAGCGCTTAAGGCCGTTGAGACCGGTAGCGCAAAAGGCGCAGCCCATGCCACAGCCAGCTTGGGTGGAAACGCAGACGGAAAGTTTGTTACGACGGGGCATGCCGACAGTCTCGACGGAAACGCCGTCGTGGTACTCGAGCAGATACTTGCGAGAGCCATCTTTGGAAACCTGCTTGGTTAGTTCAGTCGGCGTGTCAAAGACAAAAGCCTCTTTAAGCTGCTCGCGGAAAGCCTTGGGAAGGTTGGTCATGTCGTCAAACGAACAAACGTTCTTCTCAAAGACCCATTCGATGAGCTGCTTCGCGCGGAAGGCGGGCTGGCCAAGTTCGGCCACGAGCTCGCGAATATCGTTTTGGCTCAAGTCGCGAATGTCCTGAGATTTAGTCCTGGGATTCATGGAAGCCTTTCGATTTTGGGGAAACGTAGAGGGTATCGCTACAATATGGTATCAGCTGCAGAAATTATAGAGGAGGAGTCTGCCCATGCCGGGTAAAAGCCTAGAGAACATGCACGTAGCGGTCTTGGCGGGCGGTCATTCCGCTGAGCGCGAGATCTCGCTCAATTCGGGAAAGAACGTCGTGGTTGCCTTGAAGGAGGCCGGCTACACTTCGGTGGAGCTGCTCGACACGGCTGCCGATGATTTTATGGTAACCATGGCGACCGGCGGCTTTGACGTGGCGTTTATCGCCATGCACGGTGCCGGCGGCGAGGATGGTGCCATGCAGGGCGCCATGGAGACCCTGGGTATTCCCTACACGGCCTCGGGCGTGCTTGCCAGCGCCTGCGGTGCCGACAAGGAGGTCTCTAAGCTCCTGTACGCCAAGGCGGGCATTCCCATTGCCCCCGGCCTTGCGCTCGAGGTGGGCGATGAAGTCGATATCGATCATATCGTCGAGGTCTGCGGCGAGCGCTGCTTTGTGAAGCCGGCCGTCAACGGTTCCAGCTATGGCATTTCACTGGTCCATGAGCCCTCCGAGCTGCCCGCGGCAATCGCCAAGGCGTTTGAGTACGGCGACAAAGTGCTGGTCGAGAAGTGCATCGAGGGTACCGAGATCACCGTCGGCGTGTACGGCGAGGACGACGTGCGCGCTCTGCCGATTGTCGAGATTCGCAAACCCGAGGACTGCGAGTTCTACGATCTGGACGTGAAATATGTCGACCCTACGGACATCCATCGCATTCCGGCGCAGATTTCACCCGAGAATTACGCTCGCGCTCAGGAGCTTGCCTGTGCTGCTCACAAGGCCCTCGGTTGCCTGGGTATCTCGCGCAGCGACTTTATCGTGAGTGAGGACGGCCCCGTTATCCTCGAGACCAATACCATTCCCGGCATGACCGATACGTCGCTGTATCCGGACGAGATCCGCCACACCGACGACATGACGTTCCCGCAGGTCTGTGACAGCCTGATTCGTATGGGCCTTCGTCGAGCGGGCATTGCATGCTAATCGAGGACGCGGTTTCGTCAGGAACGCCGCAGTTTGTCATCGACTCCTATGCCACGCTTGCCGAACGCGCCAAAACGCAGCCCTTCGGCTTTATCGAGGAAGATGTGATTGTCCTCGATACCGAGACCACAGGTCTTTCGGTGCAGGACAATGAGCTGATCGAGATCTCGGCGGCCCGTCTTTCGGGCCGCGAGGTCGTCGACCGCTTCGATACCTTCGTGCATCCCAAGCAGCTGATTCCCGCCGAGATCACCGAGCTCACGAGCATTACAAATGCCGATGTGGCAGATGCCCCGTCGGCCGTTGAGGCCGTAGCCGCTCTCGCCGATTTTGTCGGTGGTTGCCCGGTAATCGCACATAACGCCACGTTCGACCGCTCGTTTATCGAGTCGGTCAAAGGCGGCGTCAACGTGAGCGATATCTGGATCGATTCGCTGGCGCTGTCGCGCATCGCGCTTCCGCGCCTGGCATCGCACAAGTTGTCTTTTATGGCCGATCTGTTTGGCTGTGACTCGGTATCACACCGTGCCAATGCCGACGTCGACGCCCTGTGTGGCGTATGGCGCGTGTTGCTCGTGGCGCTCACCGACTTGCCTCAGGGCCTCATGGCGCGCCTAGCCGACATGCATCCGGATGTGCCTTGGTCCTATCGTCCTATCTTCTCATTCTTGGCAGGGCAGAACCCTGGCTCTATCTTCTCTCTCAGCGCCGCTCGTGCTGACGTTCTCAAGGCCGATCGCGCCGACGATCGGGTGGACGCCGACGAACTGCCGGTCCTCAAGATGCCGAGTCGTGAGGAGATTGAGGCAGACTATGCGCCAGGTGGCCTGGTCAATCGCATGTATCCCACCTACGAGCCGCGTGATGAGCAGATCGCGATGGCGCTCGAGGTCCGCGATGCGCTGGTCACGGGCACTCATCGTGTAATTGAGGCGGGCACGGGCGTCGGCAAATCGATGGCCTATCTGGTGCCTTTTGCCGAGGCAGCGCGCCGTAACAACATCACGGTTGGTATTGCGACCAAATCGAACAATCTTGCCGACCAGCTCATGTACCATGAGCTGCCAAAACTTGCCGAGCAACTGGACGGTGGTCTGTCATTTTGCGCTCTCAAGGGGTATGACCACTATCCATGCCTGCGCAAGCTTGAGCGCATGAGCCGCGGCCAGGTCGAGATTACCACCAAGCGCGATCCGGCGGACACGCTCACGGCGGTCGCGGTCATTATGGCGTACGTCTGCCAATCAGCCGATGGCGACCTCGACTCGCTCGGCATTCGGTGGCGCAGCGTCAACCGCCCCGACTTTACGACGGCCTCGCGCGAGTGTGCTCGTCGCCTCTGCCCGTTTTTCCCTGATAAATGTTTGGTCCACGGCGCTCGCCGTCGTGCAGCGCATGCCGACGTGGTGGTCACCAACCATTCCCTGCTGTTCCGCAATGTCGCGGCCGAGGGCAGGATTTTACCTCCGATTCGTCATTGGGTAATCGACGAGGCCCATTCCATCGAGCGCGAGGCGCGCCGTCAGTGGGCGCGCGTGGTGTCGGCGGACGAATCACGCGTTCTGTTTGAGCGCCTGGGTGGCTCGAGCACCGGTGCGCTAAGCCAGGTTTCCCGTGATTTGGCAACCTCCGAGGGCTCTACGCTCTATCTGGGCCTTACTGCCAAGGCGACGTCGATGGTTGCGCGCGCGAGCATGGCAATCGCCGACGTGTTCGATGGCGTTCGCGAGCTCGGTCGCCGTGCCCGTGGGGGTTATGACAATGCCAATCTATGGATTGGCCCCGAGCTGCGCGAATCTGACGACTGGCATGATTTCTTACCGTCGGCCTACACTGCCATCGACGCATTGGAACAAGCTGACAAGAGCGTCGACGCGCTGGTGCAAGCCGTCGCCGCCGACAAGCCCGAGGTTGTTGTCGACTTGGGTGATATCTCGCGCCGCCTGCACGAGCTGGCCGAGAACCTCAAACTCATCATTGATGGCGCCGATGAACACTACGTGTATTCGCTGCAGGTCAATCGCAGGTTGCGTGCCGGCGGAGAGTCAATGACCGCAGAGCGCATCGACATTGGCGAGGCCTTGGCAACCGAGTGGCTGCCCGAGGTTCACACGGCTATCTTTGCCTCGGCGACCATGACGGTGTCCAAAAGCTTTGAACACTTTAACCACGCGGTCGGCCTCGATCGCATCGGCGCTTCAACATCCTCATCGTTGCACTTGGACTCGAGCTACGACTTCGATTCGAACATGGCTGTAGTCGTTGCGGGCGATATCCCCGATCCGCGCGATCGTGAGAGCTATCTTACGGCGCTCGAGCGCGTGCTGGTCGACGCCCATCTTGCCATGGGCGGATCGGTGCTCACACTGTTTACCAATCGGCGCGACATGGAAGACCTGTACGCCCGCGTTGAGCCCAAGATGGCCCGTGCGGGTCTGGAGCTCAACTGCCAGCAGCGCAACTCATCTCCTCGTCGCCTGCGCGACCGATTTATCAACGAGCCGACTTCGTCGCTTTTTGCTCTTAAGGCCTTTTGGGAGGGATTCGACGCCAGCGGCGAGACGTTGCGCTGCGTCATCATTCCCAAGCTGCCGTTCTCGAGCCCCACGGACCCGCTCTCGTGCGAGCGCAACCTGCGCGAAGACCGCGCTTGGGCGCGCTATTCGCTGCCCGAAGCGGTGCTCGAGGTCAAGCAGGCGGCCGGCCGTCTTATCCGCTCGTCGACCGATTGCGGTGTGCTGATTCTGGCCGACCCGCGCCTGGTGACGAAGGGCTACGGAAAGAAGTTCTTAACGTCGCTGCCCACGAGCTCCTACCAGCGCATCGAATCGGCGCAGATCGGGCACTATCTGCAACTGTGGCGCGCACGCCACGAACGGCGACGCTAAAGCGGACAGACGAGGGTTTTTGCCATATCGCACAGACGCTTTGACAGGGTGGGGTCATCCAGGATGCGGATGGCTCCGCCCGCTGCGATTATCTGGCTCAGTAGCCAACGCTCGGAGCCGTAATGCACGGTTACCGTTGCCGTGTCTGCCTCGCTGCGCTCGATTAGGGTGATGCCGGCCCAGTCCAGATGCTCCGCCATATCGAATGGCATCAAAAGCTTTGCGCTACGCTGTGTCCGGGCAAGGGAATCGCGGAGGGATGCAACGTCCGGTGCGTGAGGCACGACGGAGTCTTCCGTCAAGGCGAGTTCCTCGATTTTATCCATGCGATAGGTGCGCTGCTCATCGACTGTGATGTCCCAGGCAATCAGGTATGTTTGGTCGCCGTTTGCCGTAATGCGCAAGGGGTCGACCAGGCGCTCGCGTGGCCGTGCATCGTCCATCGAGCGATAGGAGATGCGGCAGCGAACGCCGTCCTGAATGGCACAGCTCAACTGCTGCCAGTGCGACCCGTGGTTGACGGTGTCAAAGACGCGCTGGTTATAGCCGAGCTCTTCGGGCAGAAGGGCATGTCGAATCCGAGCTGCCGTCTGCGGCTCGATCCCCAACGATTCAAGTTCATGGTTGAGCACGGCGCCCTCGGCGGCACTCAGACGCAGCGGTAGCACGCGCCCGGCGTCACCGGTGAGTACCACACGCTCGCCGCGGCATTCGCAGATGATGCGCGCGCCCGATTCTCGGTCCGCGAGCGTCGAGACGATCTCGAGAATCTCGTCGAGCGACACCCCCGTGATGTCAAAGCGACTGCAAATCTCTGTTCGTGTCATGCCGCTCTCGCCGGCGGCGTAGAGGGCCTCCATGATGTCGATGGCGCGCGAGAGCCTCTGCTCGCTGGTGAGTTTACGCACGGGCATGCTCGTGCACCGTCCTTTCAATGAGGTGGTTCCACGCCTGTTTGAGCGATTTTGGGGCCACGGGCCTCATGCCGTCCATGGCGTGGGCCATGCAAAATGAGGCGGCGGCTTCAAGGTCGCGCACGTCAACGGTCCAGGTCCATCCTGCATCGGTGTGTGCGAGCTCACCTCGCCCGCGCGTGAGGCCGTTGATCATATCAATCTGCGTCTGAGGGGCGAACGAGAACGTGGCTGCAACGGGCGGTCGGTCGGCAAAATCGAATTCAAAGAACAGATAGTCGTTGAGATTGAAGTCCGCAGGGATGGCGTAGGCCTTCGAGGGGCGCCAAGCGCGAACGATACGGTCGCAGCGGAATGTCCTGATGCCGTCGGTGACATTGTCGAGGCCGCAGAAGTACGCCACGCCCTCGCGTTCGAACATGCCGTAGACGCAGACGGTACGTTCTTTCTGCTCGCCGCGTCCGTTCTGATATAAAAATCGCAGCGCGCATCGCTCGGCAAAGGCGCTCCATACCGCATCGACGGTGGGAGAGCGACGGATCGGTACTTCGTCAACCGTCGTCCTACCGGTGAGATAGGCAATCTTGGAGCGAATATCGGCAAGCGGCGCGGTAAAGGTGGATGAGCCGGTCGCTAGCGTCTGGTCGATGGCGTTGAGCAGGATATCGGCGTCGTCTGCGGTGATGAGGCCGCCTGCAGCAAACGTGTGCTCGCGGTCGATTGTCCACGAGCTTTCCTCGGTCTCCTGCGCGCCGGCGGGGCGAACCTCCTTGATTAAGATGCCACGCTCGAGCAGTTTGTCACGATCGCGCCGAAACTTGCGCTTATCCGAGTCGATGTTGCCCGAGCCATATCCCAGGTCAGAATCCAAGACGATCTGCTCGGTCGTCAGCGGTTCGGGGGAGCTGTTGAGCACAAAGAAAAGATTGAGGATGCGCTGAGCCGTTTTATCGAAACTGGGCTCCGAATTCCCCTTTTTAATTGTCGCGGTCGTGTCGCTTGCCGTCATAGGGTCCTCGCATGAGAAGGTGGTTTGCTGCCATGATTTTAGTCCGATATGGAGATTAGGCTATATCCTTGTCCGCTCGGGGCGTTAAGATGGCCCGAATTCGGTCGTTTGCGCTCGCTCGGGGTATACTTTCGACTATATACGGTTCTAATGTGCATGCATTGGGCCTATTTGTCGGATTATGGATGTGGAGCGCACATGGCGAACACCCAGAACTATATTAACCACCTGCTGCAGAACACCGGCATTACGCCGGCATGCAGCGAAGAAGAGCGCTTGGCTGCCGAGGATATCGCTCAGATCTTCCGCAACCACGGCTTTGATCCCGAGGTTCAGGAGTTCAATGCTCCGGCGCCCAGTAGATTGGCATTTGCCGTTACCGGTATTCTTGCGTTTGCCGGCGCCCTGCTGATGGGCATCGGCGGCGGTGTCGGCTTGGTCGGCACCTTGCTGGCCATTGTCGGCGCCGTTCTTTACGTGCTCGAGCGCACGGGCCACCCCGTGGTTTCGCGCCTGGGCAAGACGGGCGTGAGCCAAAATGTCATCGCCTACCACAAAGCCTCGGGTCCGCTCGCGTCTCCGCGCAACCGCCCGGTGGTCGTTGTCGCACACTACGACTCTCCCCGTGCTGAGCTGCTCGCCCGTGAGCCCTATGCTTCGTATCGTGCGCTTATCGCCAAGCTGTTGCCTGTTGCCACGGTTGCCCCTGCTGCCGTTGCCATCCTGCGCATCCTGCCGCTTCCCGGCGCGCTCAAGGTTCTGCTGTGGATTGTCGCGATCCTCGCTTCCCTCGTTGCACTTGCCAACGCGGCAAACATCATCTCTAACCGCCACATTCTTCCCTATACGTCCGGCGCGGTGTGCAACAAGTCTTCTGTCGCCGCTATGCTCGGCGTTATGGACAACGTTGCTCCCTTCCAGGGCGAAAACGAGTTTCCCGACGATGTTCCGTTCGACACCTATTTTGGGGAGCAGAAGCGTCGTGCCGAGGAAATGGCGCGTGCGGCGGCGGAGTATGCCGCGGCCCAGCAGCAAAACGACTACGGCAACACCATCGAGTACGAAGAACCTACCTACGCCGAGGACGAGTTCGGTCAGCCGATTGCTCCCGGCGCTCAGACCGAGCCCGAACAGGGTGAGGCTTTCGACGAGCAGATCGAGGGCTTTGAGGGTGCGTCTGCCGACGAGACGCTGATCGGCGCCATCGTGCCCGAGGATCAGAATCAGACTGTCCAGGCCGAAGAGTTCAATGACGAGGTTCCCGCTGCCGAGTCGGCGGAGGAACCTGCCGCGGTCGAGCCCGAGCCCAAGCTCTATCGCAACGCCGCCGGCAACATCCGCTTTGGTTCGGATGCCATCCGTGCGCTCGGAATGCTTCCCGAGTCCTGCACGCTCGATTACGAGGAGGGCGAGGAGCCGACGTTTGAGCTCGAGCCTGCCCCCGTTGTCACCGTGGATGATGAGTCTGCCGCGGTTACCGCTGCCGTTGCCGAGCCCGAGGCGGTGTCCGCGATCGATCCCGCGGCAGGACTGGACATTTTGGCTCCCGCCGCGCCGGTGCAAGACGTTGCGGACGAGTCTGACGACGATTACGTTGAACAGCCGAGGCGCGTGTCTTACGAGAGCGATACTGATTTCTCTGCCGAGATTCCCGCGGCAACGCCCCATGCCGACATTGCATCAGCGTTCTCGTCGATTGGCGCCAGCGCTTCCAACTTCTTTAAGGGTGCGCTTGCAAAGGGCAAGAAATTTGTCGACGATTTCGAGGAGAAGCGCGCTGCCGCACGCGAGGCTGCCGAGCAGGAGGCTATCGCTCAGCAGCAGGCAGCCGAGGCGGCACGTGAGCTCGCGGCGCAAGAGTTCGAGCAGAACGAGGCTATGCAGTCCGCGCCCGTCGACGCCGCCGAAGCTACAACGTCCTTTGAGTCCCAGCAACCGACGTCCGCGGATGTTGTTGAGGCGACGACGTCTTTCGAGGCCCAGCAGCACGTCGATAGCACCATGTCGTTTGATGCCGCGAAGTTCGATTCCACGATAACGTTTGAAAAGCAAGGAACCGCGATTGCCGAGCCCCTTCCTGTTTCCGATGAACAGGGCGACGCGGTGGACGATGACGAGCCTATTGATGCTGCCGAAATCCAAGATGCCGCCGAGGACGAGCCCGTCGAGGCCAACTCTGACGAAGAACAATACGCGGCAGCCGAGCAAGATGAGTCGACCGAGGCCGAGCAGGAGGAAGTGCCTGCGGTTTCCGAGGCTCCCGAGACAGATGAGTCGAGGCCTTACTCCACGCAGATTTTCACCATGCCGACCCCGAGTGGTTCCGGTGCCACGGTTGCCGATGTCGCTCCCACCCAGGACGAAACGGTCGATTCCCTTATGGCCCAGATTTCCTCCCAGGCATCACCGCGTCCGCAGATGAATGTTCCCGATCCGGCGTCGGCACCGTCGCCTGCGCCCTCTTCGTCTCCGCTGGCTTCGGTCCCCGATCCGTCGCTGCCGTCGATGAAGCAGGCAAACGTTGCGTCTCGCACGTCGCTGTTCGACCTTCCCGATCCCTCTGCCCAGGTCAACGACCCCTTTGCTACTGCCCAGGGTCCCGAACCCACATCGGCACCCGTTGCGCCTCCTATGCCCGTTGCGTCGGGCGCGCAGCCGATCGAGACCATTTCGGCTCCCGCCCCGGCGGCACCCAAGTCTCGTAAGCGCGGCCTGGGTGGCCTGTTCGGCCGTAAAAAGAAAAACGAGCAGGACAGCATGAGTGACTGGCTGGGCGTCGAAGACGATTACGATGCCAAGAAGTCCGGTCGCGGTATCGGTTCGTGGGATAACTTCGAGGACGATAACGATGGCTGGAAGGGCGGCGCTACGTCTTCCGATGGCGCTTCTTCCGAAGATATGCTCTCGGCTGTCGCCTCTATGGGCGATGATGAGCTGCTCGGTCACGATATCTGGTTTGTGGCAACGGGCGCCTCGGATTGTGATGGCGCCGGCATGAAGGCCTTCTTGGCTTCGCACCGCGATAAGCTCCGCGGCGTATTCTTCATCAATCTTGAATCCGTCGGCGCCGGTAGGCTTTCGGTGGTGACGGTTGAGGGCGAACAGCAGCTGCTCAAGGGCGATCGCCGCATCATGAACCTGGTCAGCAAGGTGTGCAAGTCGTTCCATGTCGATTGTGGCGCGCTCGAGATGCCCTATGCCAAGACCGATGCCTATGCCGCGCTCGAGGCGAGCCGCCGAGCCCTCACCATCGCCGGCGTGGACGGCACGCGTCTGGCTTGCGCTCGTACCGAGGACGACCTGCCCCACAATGTCAACCCGACGAACATTGCCACGGTATCCGAGGTCGTGACCGAGGTTATCCGCCGTTCGTAGACGGAGCTCTAAGGAGTCAACGTGTTTTCGTATATTAAGCGCCATTGGCCTGTCTACGTGATTTTGACCTTGATTGCCATTGCGTTAGGATTTGGGGCTGCCTACATCGTGGGTGCGAAGGGCTCGACCCCCGCCTCCGCAATCAGCGAAGAGGTGGAGCAAGAACAGAGTGCGGGTGCCGATGGGATTCCTGAGTCCGAGCAGGCAATCGTTGATGGTGGATCTTCGTCTGCAGAGTAGATACGGCGATTTACATGATTGAAAGCGGGCGAGCCAGTCCCCTGGCTCGCCCGCTTTTTCATCGCGCTAGCGCTTCTTTGGGATCGACCTAAGGCGAGCGAACCATAGGGCTGCGGCACCCGAGGTCAGGAGCGCGGTGATGCAAGCGGCGATGGGAACTGATCCTGTTGCCGGTAGGTCCTGCGGTAGGGTACAGCGTTGAATGACGCTGTCCTCGTCATGCGACTCAAGTTTATCGCCGCCACCGTTGCGGCAAAGATCGACGCGTGCGCTGTTGGTGAGTGCGGTTTGGGGCGTATAAGCCGACGTTGCCTGCATGTGTACGACTGCGCCCCGAGCGTCTGTGCCAAGGATTGCTTTGGCATCGTCAAGGTCGTCGTGCTCATCTTTGAGATCATCGCGGGTCCAAGAATCCGCATCGCTTCGAGTCGTAAAGTCGGCGGCTACCGCACCGTATTCAATGCGAATGCCCGTTACGACGGTATTGGACGCAAGGTCGAGTTCTTTCGCCTCGAGTGTGGTGGATTCCGTGGTCGAGACATCCGCCTTCCAGAGGTGCCAGCCGTCGTAATCGACGAGGCGGCAATCCTCACCCAGACTTTCCCTTACTTCGTCGGACTCAAGCCAAGGATTTTCGTGCCCATCGTCAAGTGTCGCGTTTGCCGGCTCATCGACGTCTGTCGAGTCCAACGGCGTCGTGCGATACCACACGTTGCACAGACCATTGAGGTCGCCGATGGCGACGGGGGTTTCGATTGAGACGAATCTCGCCGTATCGTCCTCGGCACACTCAAGATCATCGGTAATTGTGAACTCATCAACCCAGGTAGTTGAATCGTTTCGAGCGTCGATGGTATAGGAGAAAAGCCCATCCGTATTGGTTTGCATCGCGGCACGGTTTTTACCATCGCCGTTAGCCAACAGGCCCTTTTCGATAGGTTGGACAAGTTCCTGACGCTTGTCGACCTGCCCCTTGATCTCGATGGGCGCATCCTTCATCGCGACGGATTGGACTTCTCCCGTATCCTTTATTTCAAACGTTATCTCCTCGGCAAGGTCATAGGTCCGCGGAGACATCATTTCGCGCAACGAGTAGGTGCCGGGTGCAAGATGTTCGACGCGGTGCGGCTTGTCGGATGAGGTCCAGGAGTCTATTTCGGTTTTATCGGGACCATATAAGGTGAGCTGTGCGCCTTCCACTTCCTGCTCACCGCTTGCATCGACCTTGGAGATATCAACCTTAGTGTAATCGTCGGATACGTTAAGCCGTGCTTCTACAACGGGTGTTTTCTGGTCGGCATAAGTAAGGTCGACAATATGGGTTGTCTGATCGAGCAAGAAGCCTGCCGGCGCTTGAGTCTCGACAACCTCGTAGCGTGCGGTGCCAGATCCCAGTGGGAGGTTGTCCGCGCGTGCTTCTCCAGTTTCATCCGTCGTGACGGTCGCGACGGTCTCACCGTCGAGCGCGGCAATGCTACCGTCGGGGCGCACGATATCACCCGAGGCACGGATCTCAAAGACGGCGCCCGCGAGGCTGCTGCCGTCTATGGCATCGGTTTTAACGATCCTGATGTTTCCGGTCGCGGCGTGGTCATAATACGAGGCGATTGCAACGGGCGTTAGGTTCATGTCGGCGGGTATGTTTACCTCGATCTCTTCGCCGACAAGATAGGGCTCTTTGGCCGAGGTTTCGCGTACATAATAGGTGCCCGGCATGAGCGATTCGGGCAGTGTGACGGTGCCGGTCGCGTCAGTCGTAAAGGTGTCCATTACGTTATGTGCTGGATACCAGCAAGTTTGTGAGACAGGTTCGTGATTGCTGTCGAGGAGTTGGAAGGTGAATCCGGCTAGGGGAACAGAAGCGCCTGTTTGGGCATCGCGTTTTACAATCTGGAGATGCGTCGACAGCGCGTGGTTGTCCACAATATATTGAAGCTCGGCGCCGTTGGAAATCTGATTGGCCCCGACGGTCCATTCCCCTGCACGTTTAAAACCCTCGGGGACGGTTTCCGGAACCTCGCGAACCGTGTAGCCGGCACGGTCGTATGGGACGGCTCCGTGGACACCGGCGGGTCGCTTGCCTGCGCCGAACCATGCTTCGGGCTGATCTTTGGTGGAGGCAAAGCCATAGACGTTTGTGGTCAGTGTGCCAACAACCTGCTGAGAGCTGTTGCTGACAACCTCAAAGACAACACCTTCCGCCGGCTGCTCCAGGCCGGATTGGTCGCTATTGCCGTAATCCTTGAATTTGGAAATCTCAAGGTTAAACGCAATGGGGATATCGGAAACGCGAGATTCGATCTCGACCACGCCTGAATCGCCGAGCTGGTCGGCTCCAACGGTATAGGTCCAGCTGTCGTTGGATGGCAGGTAGCCCTCGGGGGCTTTTGATTCGTAGATGGTAAAGGTTCCTAAGGGGACATCGGCGAGGGTGGCCCGACCGCTTTCGTCGGTCGTGAGGATTTGTGCCCATCCAGGGGTTGATTGCGACACACACGTGAACTCTGCTCCTGCGAGCGAAGCTCCCACCTGGTGGCCGGCATTCGTCGCGGCATCGAGTTTTACGATACGCAGGTTGATGGTGCCGGGCTGTTCATCAATGGCGACCCGCCCGCCGTCATTCCCCGTGGTAAAGGCAATACGATCGTGGCGGGGGACATAGCCGGCCGGCGCCTTCGTTTCAACTAGGTAGTATGCCGTGTTGGGCAGAAGTGTTGCTTGCGCTCGACCGTTGCTGTCCATCTGGACGGTGCCGACATGCGCGCCGCTGGCGCTCTCAAAAATATCGAATGTTGCCCCGTCAAACTGATAAGTATTGTTTCCGCTGGTAATGGCGGCGTTTGCAGACTGTTTTTTGAAGGAAACAGAGACTGCCGGCAGTACATAGAGCATGTCTTGACGTTTGCTGCCGCCCGATACGGCTCCTAGATAGCGCCGCGCGCGGTGCGGAGCGGCTTTGATGCTTCCTGATTTTGCGTTGTCGTGGAGCCACCGCGCAGCCGCCACGACTTCATTGTCGGCGGTAAAGTGCCCGTTCTTGGTTTTGCCCTGAGCGGTCGTGTAGGAATAGGTACCGTCGACATGGGTAGTGCCGTTGAGCATCCATACGGCAAGCTGGGTTGCGGCGCGGGCGCGATCGGGTGAAAGATGGTAACCGCCAAACGACGTGGCGGTAGGATATCCGTGACAAACGATTGCCGCGAACTCGTCGTCGAGCCACACCCAGCCTTGATCAAAGTTGAGCCATGGGCCACCCGGTTTGGTGGGGCCGGGGCGCTCCTGGTTCATGCAGTAGGCAATCGAGGTGTCTTGAGCTTCATACTTGCCGATGAAGAAGGGCCCACAATCATCGCTAATAGTGCGGAAGCCGAGCTGATCGTAGCCATCGACGGCAAATGCGGCTCCCGGTGTCAGGCAGCCGAAAAGCAGGAAGAGGAGCAGGAGCAGCGGACCTGTTGCGATTGCGCTGTGGACAGAGTGCGTGGGTGCGTTGGACATGGCTGCTCCTTATCCCTCGTGCGCCGCACGGGGAGGCTGCGACGCGTAGGATGAGGCTACCCCCGAGGTTCATGCGGGTAAGTACCGGAGCCTGACCAAAAGCTTGCCCGATTTCTGACAAATCGAGCTCAAATACAACAATCAGATAAAAGTGCAGGTAGAAGATGGTAAGAAAAGAAAGACAAAGGTCCTCATCTCCACAATTGGCGCGATTTTCAAACGAATCTCCACAGCTAAAACAAGCATCGCCACCCTTGTATCGAACAAGACAACCGCGTTATACTAGCCAACACATATGCGGGCATCGCCAAGTGGTAAGGCATCAGCTTCCCAAGCTGACACTCGCGGGTTCGAGTCCCGTTGCCCGCTCCAGTTAAAGGCACAAGCACGGCATCGTTACGGTGCCGTGCTTTTTTCAATAAAGCGCCGGGACTCGAACCCGCCAGAGTGCGAGCGTAAAGCAAACGCGAAGCGTTTGTAGCGAGCAGGCGAAGGCGCCGACAGGCGCCTGAAGCCGGTGCGGATTTGCGAAGCAAATACGCGGACGTCCTCATAGCCGCGCATGCGTCAAAATGTTAGGTTAATGCCTGCTGCCCATACTCGCACCCGCGCACGGTACAATGGTTGGGTTACGACCAACGTGCCAATAACCAAAAAGGAGCCGCTATGATCGATCGCTATACCCGCCCGGAGATGGGACACATCTTCTCCCTCGAGAATAAGTACGCCATTTGGCAGGAGATTGAGGTCCTGGCCTGCGAGGCCCAGGCGGAGCTCGGCAAGATCGGTATTTCCAAAGAAGAGGCCCAGTGGATTCGCGACCACGCCAACTTCGAGAAGGCAAAGGTCGACGAGATCGAGGAAGTCACGCGCCACGACGTCATCGCCTTCCTGACCAACATGAAGGAATATATCGACGCCGATGTTCCCGAGGGCGAGCCCAAGCCTAGCCGCTGGGTTCACTACGGTATGACTAGCTCCGATCTGGGTGATACGGCTCTGTGCTATCAGCTTACTCAGGCATGTGACCTGATTATCGAGGACGTTAAGAAGCTTGGCGAGATCTGCAAGCGTCGCGCCTTCGAGGAACGCAATACGCTCTGCGCCGGCCGCACCCATGGCATCCATGCCGAGCCGATGACCTTCGGTATGAAGTTTGGCTCTTGGGCATGGGAGCTCAAGCGCGACCTCGATCGTCTTGAGGACGCTCGCAAGAACGTTGCCTTCGGTGCCATCTCCGGTGCCGTCGGCACCTACAGCTCCATCGATCCGTTCATCGAGGAGTACGTCTGCGAGCACCTGGGCCTGGTCCACGATCCGCTGTCCACGCAGGTCATCAGCCGCGATCACCACGCCTACCTTGCCGGCGTGCTTGCCACTACGGCGGCCACCTGCGAGCGCATCGCGACCGAGGTCCGCAACCTACAGAAGACCGATACGCTCGAGGCCGAGGAGCCTTTCCGCAAGGGCCAAAAGGGTAGCTCCGCCATGCCGCACAAGCGCAACCCCATCACCATGGAGAAGGTCTGCGGCCTGTCGCGCGTCGTGAAGTCCAACGCTCAGGTCGCCTTTGACAACGTTGCCCTGTGGCACGAGCGCGACATTTCGCACTCTTCCGCCGAGCGTGTCGCCCAGGCCGATAGCTTTATCGCGCTTGACCACATGTTCCAGTGCCTCATTCGCGTTATCGACGGCCTGCAGCTGTATCCGGCCCGCATGATGGCCAATCTCAACAAGACCCGCGGTCTCATCTTCTCCTCCAAGGTCCTGCTGGCCCTCGTCGATACGGGCATTACCCGCGAGGACGCCTACGCTATCGTGCAGGAAAACGCCATGGCCACCTGGCACGAGGTGCAGGATTGTGTCTCTGGCCCCACCTTTAAGGAGCGCCTCGAGGCCGATCCGCGCTGCACCGTCAGCCAGGAGAAGCTCGACGAGATCTTTGACCCGTGGGACTTCCTCACCCGCATCGACACAGTCTTCGACCGCCTGGAGCAGCTCGAGTTCTAACTGATCGATTGGGGACGAAGTTAAACCTTTCGGTTTCCTTTTGACCCCCCCTGAAGTACAGCTTTCCAGCTCAAGCCCCGTTGGTAACTCGTTTTGCCAACGGGGCTTTTGCGCGAGAGTGCTTGGAAAAGCTACATTACAACGGGCGATTTTTAATGCGGGAATGTCGCTTGCCGATAATTTGACTCTTCCGACAAACACTAGCTTGCCAGTCTCAGTCGGGGGGGGGTATCCTTAAGTCAATTTTAATGTGTGGGAGAATACTGCATTTTCACGAGAGATTGGACTTAGGGGAATGAGAAAAGGGCTTTGGAGGATGGCCACAGGCATCTGTGTTGCTTTAACGGCGGCAACGTTTGGGCTGACGGTGGCCGCCCCGCATGCGGATGCTGTCATGCTGGAGTCGCAGGACGGTTCCATGGGTGCATCGTTTCTCCCATACGATTCGTCTACAGGCGATGTGTGGTCAGAATTTGATGTCGCTGTTGGACAGACGGTGAAAGGAAGGCTTTCCTTTTTTAATAAAAATCACGAATGGGCGCACATTGACCCTAGCGATATCGATATCACATCGTCTGACGAGGATATCGCTAAGGTAAGTTATGAGTCACATAGTTGGGTATTGACAATTAGCCCCACCAAAGTTGGCACAACGACTATAACCATGAAGAGCAAGACCGACGAGAGTTTAAACGGTTCTCTTAAGATTAAAAGTGTGGCTAAAGTCAATCCAATTAAGGTCAGTTTCGTTTCTTACGACCAATCTGGTGCGACGACAAACACCGCAACGCTGGGTTACACGGATGATTGTCCGCAAAAATGCGGGAACACGCATTATGCATTACTAGAGGGGAGAGTTGACGTTCGTCCCGTGGACGAGAGCCGTGCGGCCACATATTTTGTTATTAAGGAAGACCCCTCAAAGGATTCCAAAGTCCAGGCAAGGGTGAATTCGAATTATTCATCATATGGAACTTCCGAGCTAAGCGCTTCTTTGCAACTCGAGGCGTTGTCGAAAGATGCTAAAGAGGCCAAGGTTCTTGTCGACTATTGCAACGGTGAAGTTGAGACGAAGAAGCTATGTGATGTTGCAACCGAGAATCAGGAGCCCGGATTCAATGAGCGTGGGAACAAAAAGCAAAAGATGCTGGTTGGGGACAGCGATTATCTGACTGCCATTCTCAACGTTTCTCCAAATGAAGTACTGAAGGCATGCCAGCGCGCACATTGGGGTGCGGACTTTGGCGCTGTAACCTATTCTCTGGAAAGCAACGATGTCGTTGAGCTTATCGATGGTGAAAACTCGTTTAAGGCAATAAAGCCTGGCACCGTTAAGGCTCATGCTCGTGATGGCCTTGGCAATGACCATCCCTTTGAGATAGAGGTTGTCGACCCTGCGGAAGTGAGCCTTTCGAAGGCTAAGTTTGTGTCGAGCGATTATACATTTCCCTGTGAGGTCAGTTCAGATAGTATATCCAAAGATTGGCTTTGGCTGGAATGTGACAGGGGGTTTGAATATCCAAAGGGCGTGCTGAGCAAAAGCGCTGAGGAATTGATGGACTCCTATGCCGGCGCAAAGTATTCTTTCACTTCAGATAATCCGGATGTCCTCGAGGTAAAAGGACCGATGTTTAATGGTGGCAGTTACTTGGGGTATTTAGTGCCTCATAGTTACGGCGATGCAACGGTTTCAATGTACTTGGGTGGTCGTCTCTGTGACACGATGACCGTTCATGTCGTCAAGCCTGGCGAGGAACCTGCAAAAACGACGGTTTCCATTGCGGATGGTTACTCAACATCTATGGACAAGGGCACGACTCAGCAGTTGAAGGCAAAGGTTTCCCCTGACGATAAGGCCAGTAAGGTTGTCTGGTCCTCTTCTAACGAGAGCGTCCTTACCGTCGATGGCAACGGTCTTGTTACCGCTGTCGGTGACGGTGATGCCACGATCACGGCAACGGTTGATGGGGTCTCTGCAACCACGGATACAATTACGGTAACCACTCCGGTCGTAAAGGTCTCGGGCGTCAGCCTCAGCGCGTCGAATCTTAAGCTTGCTGTGGGCGGTGAGCCCTCGACGTTGACCGCAACGGTTGAGCCCAACAATGCAACGAATAAGAATGTGTCCTGGTCTTCGAGCGACCCGGAGGTCGCCACGGTTGCGGACGGCGTCGTGACCCCGGTCAAGGCCGGTGCTGCCACGATCACCGTTACCACTGAGGACGGCGAGTATAGCGCCACGTGCAAGGTGACGGTTATTCAACCTGCAACGGGTATCACACTCGATAAGCAGAAGGTCACGCTTGTGGGCGCTGCAACCGAGCAGCTTAAGGCAACGGTCGTTCCCGCGGAGGCTGACCAGACGGTTGTCTGGAAGTCCAGTAACGAGAGCGTCGCTACGGTCGATCAAACCGGCAAAGTGACGTCTGTTTCCAAGGGCGCCGCGACCATCACTGCTTCGACCGAAGATGGCACCTATTCTCAGGATTGCGCGGTGACCGTCTCTAATCCCGCAACGAGTCTTACAGTCGATCAGTCCTCCCTCAACCTTGCGAAGGGTGAGGGAGGTACCGTAAAAGCCTCTCTTGCCGGAGCCCTGGCAGGTGAGGTCGACGAGACCAAGCTCGCTCTGGATGACACGGGTGCCTCGAAGGCATTTAAGGTTGTCGACAACGGCGATGGCTCCTACACCGTCACTGCCCTCAAGACTGGTTCCGGTTCATTCGTCATCACCGCGGGGTCGCTCTCCCAGACCGTTTCGGTGAGCGTGACCAATCCCGCCCAGAAGGTTGAGCTCAACAAGACGAACCTTTCCTTTACCGTAGGCGACGCCTCCGCAAAGCTCTCCGCAACGGTGACTCCTGCAGATGCAGACGATGCGACCGTAAGCTGGACCTCCAGCGATTCGTCGATCGCTACGGTTAAAGACGGCGTCGTGACGCCGCTTAAGGCCGGCACCGTCACGATTACCGCCACCTGTGGCGACAAAACCGCGACCTGCGCCGTTACCGTAGCGGCAAAGACCATTGCGGGCGTTGCGGGTAGCAACGGAACGGACGTTAGCGTAAGCGCCGAGAACAATGTCGCTGCCGGCATTGCCCAGAACAACAGCATCTCTCTTGTGGTCGAGGAACCGACGGATCTTACCGATGCCGCCAATGCTACGATTTCCGGCCTTGAGCAGGGGGCTACCAAGGTTGCCGATAAGCTCGATATCAAGCTTCTCAAGGACGGCGAGGTTATCGAGGACTACGAAGGCATGTCCTTCATCGTCCGTGTGAAGATGACTGCCGCCATGAAGGCGCTCACCAACCTCAAGGTGCTCTACGTTGCCGAGGATGGTTCCACTCAGGCTATGGATACGTGGACCGAGGGCGACTACCTCTGCTTCCGCACGAGCCACTTCTCGACGTACGTGGTGACGGGCGAGGAGGCCAATGGTGAGCCGGTTCAGCCTACGCAGCCCGTGACGCCGTCCCAGCCTAGTCAGCAGACGACGACTAAGGTGACCAAAAAGTCTGTTAAGGCTACTAAGGGCGCGCTTGCCAACACGGGCGACCAGGCCCTTGCTGTCGCCTTTATTATGGCCGTTGCCGGCGCTTCGCTGATTGCCTTCGCGCTTATGCGTAAACGTCTCGAGCGTTAGAGCCCCCCTCTCGTTTAAGCGCGACCTTTCAGTCCAAGCCCCGTTGGTAACGTGTTTTACCAACGGGGCTTTTACGTTAAAGACTTCAGCCCGTGTGTCGCGCGCAGTGCGGCGCATCGGAAACCGCCAGAGACGCGGTCGGCGCCAACGGCCTGAACGAGGCAGCGGTCGGGGGCGCATCCTGGAGCAGCTGAACTTCGAGTAGGGTTAACCTAATTCGACCGCTTGCGGATGCATTTCAACCTTTGGCGCCTTGCCCATCTTGGGTGAGGCGCTTTTTTATTGCCGCATCAGCCCCGGGTATACAATGAAATCCGACTGCTGTTTCGATGAAGGGAGGCGCGTGCCCGGACGCACCAGGCGAGCCGCCATCGTCTCGTTTACGCTCATGCTCCTTGTTGCCGCCTGTGCGGGCGTCCTGACGTATACAGTTCGAAGCAGTTCTTCCTCCTCGAATGAAGCCGACAAAGATCTCCCGGTACTCAAAATCGGCGTTACGGATAACGACCCCTATGTGTATGTCGATACCACGGGCGATTACGCCGGTATCGATATCGACATCGCCCGCGAGGCCTGCAAGCGTGCGGGGCTCAAGCCACAGTTTGTCGATATTGACTGGAACGATCGCGACCGGCTGCTCAAAAACGGTGATATCGATTGCCTGTGGTGTGATTATTCTCCCTGTTATCGCGAGGATAAGTATTACTGGACCGAGCCGTATCTAACCGTGACGGTTTCGGTCGCCGCCAAGAAAACGAGTGGCATCAAGTCCTTGGCGCATCTCGATGGAAGCAAGACCATCGCGGTGATTGCGGGCTCGGTGAGCGAACGCCGATTGCTCGCAGGGGATCTGGAAATCTCGCCGGACGTGCAAATCAAATCGTATGGTTCTGCCGACCTCTGCAAAGCCGCCCTCGCCAAAGGGTATGTCGACTGTTGGATGGCGGACGTTCAATCGCTTGATCGACTCGTCGTCCAGTATCCCGGCGTTTATCGTGTGTTTGCCGACAACGTTATGACGGTTGACCTGAGCGTTGCATTTGATGTTGCCTATGAGGGAGAGTGCGTCAAAAACCTCAATACCGCGCTGTTCGACATGGATCGAGACGGCACGATAGAGCGCATTGTGGACAATTACAAGGCAGGAGCGACGACGGGCGGGCAGGGAGCGGAATCATGACAAATGACAAACACCGCTTGCGTCGAAAGACTCTGACCGTCATAGCTGTCAGCGTTATTGTCAGCGCTGTCTTATTAGGCCTGTTGTATGCGGTTGGAACCCATCGCTGCCTCGAAAAAACGCTTGGGTTTGGCCAAGAAACCATGGCGTTTTTGGAAAACGCTTGCGAAAAATATGACCGCTACGAACAGGGGAGAAAAATCGAGACGACGCACGATTTGCTCGCCGCGGTCGAATCGTTTGCGACGTTCCTGTCCCCTGATCGCGTTGAGGTTAACAACGACCTTATCGAGCAATTTGTCCATGCCGAGAACCTTTCGGGGTTGATGGTCATGGACTCCGATGGCCATATGGCTGCCCACTACGACATCGATGGTCGCGATCCGCTCATGTTGTGGCGAGAGGAGCTGGCCTGTTCGCCGGTCGCATCGATGTATCAAGGTTCCAAAGTGACCTACTCAACTGTCGTTGAGCGTCGTGGCGTCGTTTTTGCCGTCTGTGCTGTCCCGTATGGCGACGGCGTTGCCCTGGCATACCGCTCACTTGTTTCCGATACGGCGGACGACTATTCATATGCCATAGCCGACGTGCTTTCGAACAACACCTTCCACCAGGGCCCCACGGTGCTTGTTATGGAGGATGCGGAGATTGTCTCATCCAACAGCGCCGATGCCGATGTGTCGCTTGCTCGACTCCTCACCAGTACAGGAGTTGAATGGAAAGAAGATGGCCTGACGCGCATCGAATATCGAGGAGACAAATGGTACGCCGTGCGTGCGGCATATAAGGACTACCGCCTGTTTGCGCTATATCCCAAATCTGAGGTCATGTCTGACAGGTTTTCATTTGTCGCCGCCGGCGTCTTGGTGTGCCTTGCGTTTTGGGTCGTGGTACTGTTGGCTCGAAATATCGTTGACCACCGCAATTTGGTCGAAAAGGATAAACAGCTCGGCATTATCAATGCCATAAGCGCCATCTACGATTCGACCTTCCTTTTGCATCTTGACACCCTCGAGATCGAGGGAATCAATATGTCGCCGGCGATAGCGAAGATATTTGCCGAGCACAGCGAGGCATATGACTTTATGGACACGGTCTGCCGGGATATCGTGAGCCCCGAAAGCCGCGAAGCGGTTGTGGGGCTCGTAGATATAAGTACGCTTCGTGAACGTATGGAAGGCGTACCGTACTTGGCTGCCGAGGTGCGAGATTGTCGAGGCACTTGGTACTCGCTACAGGTTGTCCCCCAGCATCGCGATGAGCAAGGTCGGTTGGAGTCGGTCGTCGTGGCGACGCACAACATATCGATGGTCAAGCATGCCGAGGAACTGTCCTACCAAGATAAACTGACGGGGCTTCGCAACCGCAACTATCTGGAATCGCGTGGAGATAGCCTGGTAAACGAGGGTTTGCCAGTGAGCGTGATTATGGTGGACTGCAATTATCTCAAGCGGACCAACGACATTTATGGTCACGAGATGGGGGATGAACTGCTGCGGCGGACGGCGTCCGTGCTGCGGCGGGTGGCTGGTGCGGATTACCTGCCGATGCGCGTTGGCGGCGACGAGTTTTTGCTGGTTTGCCCCCACACTGACAACGAGTCTGCGCTCGGGCTGGAACAGGATCTTCGTCTCGGTCTTGCCGCGGTAAGCGATGAGACCCTGACGGTCAGCGCATCGATTGGCGTGGCGACCGTCGAGACGGCTGGAAATACACTGGCCGATGTATATCGTGTCGCCGACCACATAATGTATCGGGATAAGCGCATGGTCCACGCACAGGGCGCGGACTGCTAATCTTGCCCCCGCCAGTCCACGCATCGTAGGATGTTGAATCGGTGCTTGCGATAATAAGTCGGCTCAGGCGGGGATAATAGACGTCTGAAATTTCTTTCTGAGAGGGGATCTCAATGATTAGTTTTGACTACAAGCCGCAGGGCGTATGCGCTCGCAATATCCACCTCAATCTTTCCGATGACGGCAGCAAGGTGCTGGGCGTCGAGTTTACCGGCGGCTGCGACGGCAATCTCAAGGCTATCTCCAAGCTGGTCGAGGGCGCTCCTGCCGATCGCGTAATCGAGGTTCTCGCCGGTAATACCTGCGGTATGAAAAAGACCTCCTGCGCCGACCAGCTTACACGCGCTATCGAGGCCGCTCGCGCCGAGATCGCCTAATGGGTATCGCCGATCACATCAAGAACGGAATATCGCGTCGCGGCTTTGTGCTCGGTGGGGTTGCTGCGGGCGCTGCCACGGTGCTTGCCGGATGCTCGAAAAAAACGGGTACCAGCGATGATGCCGCCGGCGAGCCGCAGGTTATCAAGGATGATTCCAAAATCATCTCGATTACGGATGAGTACGAGGCAGTCGACATCGATCTTGAGCCGGCGGCGTCGTGGACGCTGCCTCTGGGTACGCTGCTGTACTACTGCGACGGCGATTACGCCGCGGCAATGATGGCGCCCGCATCGGCACTGCACGCCAACACACTCGGTGTGCTCAACCTGGGCGATGGCTCGCTTACCACATTAATCGAGGATCCTATCGAGGGCACGGGATATGCATTCTACGATGTCCGTGCCGGCGACGGCGTATTCGCGTGGGTTGAGATGAACTTTGCCAATTCATCGTGGAAGCTCTACGCTCAAAATCTGTCGGGCGCTTCGCTCTCTGGCGACGTGGTTGAGCTCGATCGAGGTGGCAAGGACTACGATCCGCCGCTGTTTACGGCGTTCGGGTCATCAGTCATCTGGTATAAAATGCCCTCGGCAGGTGGCAATAAAACAAGTAGCGATTCGTTTTGCTATCGTCGCTCGCTTGATGAATCCAAGGCCGAGATAATTTGGAAATCGACGGGTCGCTTTGCATCGGCCCCGCGCGCGAGCGACGGCATTTTGACCATCTCGCCGCGTGTCCGCAACGACGAGGGCGTCTACTACGGCATAACGGCAATCGATTTGACCGACGGCAACAACACCAAACGTGCCCAGCTAGTCCTTCCCTCGTCAGTCTCGCCTTTCGAGGCCGTATATATGGGCGATACCTTCGTGTTTTCTATCGAGGCGACCTATAGTGGCGTGGGCAGCCTGGGCA
>DBFABM010000016.1:0-43293 GCA_048194085.1 Collinsella aerofaciens | reverse complement strand
TGGACATGCCGGCCTCCCTCCATCGCGGGCCGGGGGATTCCGGCCCCTCTGGGGTTGCCTACCCGGATTCGCGCCTCAGGACTCAGCGCAACGCGTTGCGCTGAGTCCTGAGGCTGTTGCAATGAAAATGAGAATCAAGGGCGCGTGTCACAGCGGAGCTGATTCAGTTGAGATTGCCTGAACATTCCGCCCCTCTTTACGCCCTCGGGTATACTCAAAAGCTACTGATTCGATTTGATGCCCAGCAACAGCAGAGGGGATAGTATATGTGCGGTTTTGTCGGTTTTGTCGGTGGGACGGATAACCAATCCGAGGTGCTCACCAAGATGATGGACCGCATCGTCCATCGCGGTCCCGACATGGGCGGTCAGTTTATCGACGGCCGCGTTGCCCTCGGCTTCCGCCGCTTGTCGATCCTCGACCTGACCGAGGCCGGCGCTCAGCCCATGGCCAATGAGGACGGCAGCGTCGTCATTGTCTTCAACGGTGAGATCTACAACTTCCAAGAACTCCGTTCCGAGCTCGAAGCCAAGGGCTACAAGTTCCATTGCGGCGCCGACACCGAGAGCCTCCTGCACGGCTACGAGGAGTGGGGCGAGGCCGTCCTCGATCGCCTGCGCGGTATGTACGCCTTCGTCATCTGGGACAAAAAGAAGAACAAGCTTTTTGGCGCCCGCGACATCTTTGGCATCAAGCCGCTCTACTACTATCCCATGGCCGATGCGGGCGACGGCGCTCCGGGCGTGCTCTTTGGTTCCGAGATCAAGAGCTTCCTGGACTACCCGCACTTCCACAAGGCGGTCAACAAAAAGGCTCTGCGTCCGTACATGACGCTGCAGTATTCGGCGACTGAGGAGACCTTCTTCGAGGGTGTCTACAAGCTGCCGCCGGCGCACTACTTTACCGTCGATATCCCGACCGGCAAGATGAACATCGAGCGCTACTGGGATTGCGATTACTCTGCCGTCGAGAAGCCGTTCGAAGAGTATGTCGATGAGCTGGACGAGGTCGTGCACGAGAGCGTCGAGGCCCATCGCATCGCCGACGTCAAGGTCGCGTCGTTCCTCTCCGGTGGCGTCGACTCCAGCTACATCGCCGCTTGCCTCATGCCCGACAAGACCTTCTCGGTGGGCTTTGACTACAAGAACTTCAACGAGACCAACTACGCCAAGGAGCTTTCCGATAAGCTCGGCGTCGAAAACGTTCGCAAGATGATTACCGCCGACGAGTTCTTCGGTGCGCTCGAGGACATCCAGTATCACATGGACGAGCCGCAGTCCAACCTGTCTTCCGTGCCGCTGTGGTTCTTGGCCGAGATGGCCCGCAAGGACGTCACCGTGGTGCTTTCGGGCGAAGGCGCCGACGAACTCTTTGGCGGCTACGCCTACTACGAGGATACGGTCCCGGTGCGCAAGTACAAAAAGATGGTGCCGCTGCCCGTCCGTCGCGCGCTCGGTAACCTGGCGCTGCATATGCCGTACTTCAAGGGACATAACTTCCTGGTCAAGGGTGCCGAGATCCCCGAGAAGTCGTTCCTGGGACAGGCTCTGGTATGGCCGGAGCGCGAGGTCGACGGCGTGCTCAAGCCCGAGTACAACACCGGCGATGGCGCCTTCGAGCTTGCCGCTCCCATCTATGCGCGCGTGAAGGGTCAGCCCGAGCTGGTCAAGAAGCAGTACCTGGACATGAACATGTGGCTCCCGGGCGACATTCTGCTCAAGGCCGACAAGATGTGCATGGCACACTCGCTGGAGCTGCGCGTGCCCTTCCTGGACCGCAAAGTCATGGAGTTCGCCGAGCACATTCCCGACCGCTACCGCATCAACGAGAACGGCAACAAACAGGTACTCCGCCACGCTGCCAACAAGTCGCTGCCCGATGAGTGGGCCACCCGTCCCAAGGTGGGCTTCCCGGTGCCGATTGTCTACTGGCTGCGCGAGCAAAAGTGGTACGACTATGTCAAGGAGTACTTCACCGCGCCGTGGGCAAGCGAGTTCTTCAATACCGACGAGCTTATGCACCTGCTCGATCTGCACTTTGCGGGCAAGGGCGATTTCCAGCGCAAGATCTATACGCCGCTCGTGTTCCTAGTGTGGTACAAGCGCTTCTTTATCGACGAGGGCCAGCCTTCTGTTCAGGCTGCCTAGCCTCGGCTTACGAACGCCTGCGCGTAACGGCTCCTCCGGGAGCCGTTTTTGCGTGGGTGCGTTTCAGTTACTATAAAAACCGTCCCTGCCAAATGGCTGAGAAAGGTGAAAGATGCACCATTCGGATTCCGCGACCGTGACCACGGTCGATACGCTTGCCAAGCTTCTCGACGTGTGCGGCGAGCTGCGCGCATCAGAGCAGGTTGACGAGCGTGCCGTGACCGGCTGCTCGTTTGATTCGCGCGTGGTCTCGGCAGGTGACGTATTCTTTTGCAAAGGTGCTGCCTTTAAGCCCGCGTTTTTGAGCATGGCGCTCGATGCGGGCGCCGTCGCATTTGTGTGCGAGGAGTCGCTGGTCGAGTCTCTGGAGCCGCTGGCGAAGGAGAGCGGTGCTGCGATGCTGGTTGTTGATAGTGTTCGCACGGCCATGGCCCTGTTGCCGCCGGAGGTCTACGACCGTCCCGACCACGACGTCAAGATCGTGGGCATCACCGGCACCAAGGGAAAGACCACGGCCGCTTTTATGCTCCAGTCGATTATCAAAGCGGCGGGCGAGTCCTGCGGCATGATCGGCTCGGTGAGTACCGACGATGGTATCGAGTGCTACGAGAGCACCAATACTACGCCCGAGGCCCCCGAGGTCTGGCGCCATATCGCCAACTGCCGCACGTCCGGTCGCCAGTCCATGGTCATGGAGGTCTCGAGCCAGGCGCTCAAGTATCAACGCGTCGAGAATCTGCCGTTTGACGTGGCGTGCTTCCTCAACATCGGCCGCGACCACATCTCGCCGATTGAACACCCCACGTTTGAGGATTATTTTGAGAGCAAACTCAGGATCTTTGACCAGGCAAAGACCGCCGTGGTGAATCTGGGCACCGAAGAGGCCGACCGTGTGCTGGAGGCAGCGTCGACGGCCGATCGCTTGGTGACCGTTGGCGTCGAGCATCCCGAGGCGAGCCTGTGGGCAAGCGACGTACGCATGGTCGGCTTTAGCATCGAGTTCAACTTGCATGGCCTGTGTGCCGACGAGTCCGAGATGGGGGAGAAGGTCCTGCTGGGCATCGCGGGCGACTTTAACGTGGAAAACGCGCTGGTCGCTATCGCCGCTGCGCGCGAGATCGGCATCGGTATCGAGGCTATCAAGAAGGGCCTCTCCAAACTGCGTGTGCCGGGCCGTATGGAGGTCGTGGAGTCGAAGGACGGCCGCGTGATTTGCGTTGTCGACTATGCACACAACCAGCTTTCGTTCCGTTCGCTTTTCTCGTCGGTGAAGCGCGCGTTTCCCGCTAGCCCCGTCATTGCGCTGTTTGGCGCTGCCGGCGGCAAGGCGCAGGAGCGCCGCGAGCAGCTTCCGCGCGAGGCCGCACCGTATTCCGACCTGATGATCTTTGCCAACGAGGATCCAGCTCACGAGGACCCGATGAAGGTCTGTCGCGAGCTTGCCGAGCATGTTCCCGACGATACGCCGAACAAGATCATCCTCGACCGCGAAGCCGCTGTGCATGCGGCGTTCAAGGCGGCGCGCGAGGAGTACGTCAACCCCGATGCTCCCACCATTGTCTTGCTGCTGGCAAAGGGTGACGAGGAGCTCATGCACGTGGGCGACGAGTTCGTGCCCATCGAGAGCGACCTTTCGTTGGCCAATCGCCTGATCGATGTTACCCAGTTTGACTAATGAACCATGATGGCGGCGGCGCCCTGAGTGCGCTGTCGCCATAAGCGTGTTCCCTCAATCAAAACATGCCGTCCAAGTCCAAACCCTTCTACGTAAACGGAGTAACCATGTCCCACAATACCCTGCCGACCGTTGCCGAGCTTTCGGGCGAGATGCGCGAGCGCTTGGCCACGGTCAAGTACGTCTTTACCGACCTGGATGCCACGATGCTTGCACCCGGCTCATGCGTGCTACGCGACAACGACGGCAACCCCTCGACCAAACTCGTCGAGGCCGTCGTGGCGCTCGCTCGCGCTGGTATTCAGGTGGTTCCCACCTCGGGCCGCAACCGTACCATGATCCACGAGGACGCGCGCGTGCTCGGCCTCAACTCCTACATCGGCGAGATGGGCGGCCTGGTCATGTACGACCTCAAAGCCAACGATTGGGAGTATCTGACCGGCGACATGCCCTACGACCCCTCTTGCGGCCTCACGCCGCACCAGGTGATCGAGCAGACCGGCGTGTGCGAGAAGATCCTCGCCCGCTGGCCGCACAAGATCGAGTATCACAACGACATGTCGACCGGCTACAAGTACCGTGAGGTCACCGTCGGCATGCGCGGCGATGTGCCCGACGATGAGGTTCAGGCCATCCTGGACGAGGCCGGCTGCGGTCTGATCTGGGCTTGCAACGGCCATCTGACGCATCTGTCCAAGCCGACGACGCTCGAGCTCGATCGCGTCGAGGACGGTCGCGCATTCAATATCAACCCCGCGGGCCTCAACAAAGGCGTCGCCATTGCGCGCTTCTGCGAGCACCTGGGGATCGAGCGCGAGGAGACGCTCGCGCTCGGCGACTCCGAGTCCGACTTCTACATGGCCGATCACGTGGGCACGTTCTGCCTGGTCGAGAATGGCCTGACGAGCGCCGGCGCGCCCGAGTTCCTGGCTGCTTGCGAGAACGCTTTCGTTACGCGTGGCAAAATTGTCGACGGTTGGGCGGCGACGGCAGAGCTGCTGGTCGCGGCGCGTTCGTAGCGCGCCGCCGCCGCACTTGGACATGTCTTTTCGAGAGAGACTGGTGAGGTAATGACCGATATCGAGAATCCGGCAGGCGACACGCGCCCGATTGGCGTGTTCGATTCTGGTTTGGGCGGTCTGACGGTTGCGCGCGCCATCGCGACGGCGCTGCCGCACGAGTCCGTCTACTACTTTGGCGACACCAAACGCTGCCCCTACGGCACGCGCACCGAGGATGAGGTGCGCTCGTTTGCGTTGCAGGCGGGTCGTTGGCTTTCGAAGCGCGACGTCAAGATTATGGTCATCGCCTGCAACACGGCGACCGCTGCGGCCTTGCGTCTGGCCCAGCAGGTGCTCGACGTTCCCGTGATCGGTGTGATCGCGCCGGGTGCCCGTGCAGCAATCAACAGCACGCGTACGCGTCGCGTGGGCGTGCTCGCCACCAACCTCACCATTCGCTCGGGCGCCTACACGCGCGCCATTCAGGATCTGGATGCCGGCGTCGATGTATACGGCTGTCCTGCCTCGAGCTTTGTCGAGGTTGTCGAACACGAGCTCGCCTCGGGTGCACATCTGCAGGAACAGTGGCTTGAGAACGAGGACATCTTCGATACGCCTGCCGTGCGTGCGCTGGTGGGTGCCACGGTTGAGCCGCTGCGCGACCACGGTATCGATACCGTGGTGCTCGGCTGTACGCATTTTCCGCTGTTGGTGGGACCTATCCGGCATGCGCTGGGGCCTGGGGTGCGCGTCGTGAGTTCCGCCGAGGAGACCACGCGCGAGCTGACCGATATCCTCACGCGCCGCGAGCAGCTGGCGGGCGACGCCGCCGAGCCGCAGCATCGTTTTGCCACGACGGCCGATAACATTGCCGAGTTTGCGGTGGCGGGCAGCTTTATCTTTGGACAGCCGCTCAAGAGCATCGAACATATCGATATCGATGAGCTGAAATAGATGTAAGGCAGCCGCCAAAGCCTTCGCCACATCTTTTGCCGAAAGGAAATTTCTATGGAGTACATGCAGGTCAACCGCGCCAACGGTCGCGCCGCCAACGAGTTGCGCCCCGTTAAGCTCACCCGTGGTGTCATGAAGCACGCCCACGGCTCGTGTTTGGCCGAGTTCGGCGACACGCGCGTGCTGTGCGCCGCCACTATCGAGGAGGGCGTACCGGGCTGGCGAAAGGGGGCTAAGGCCGGCTGGGTGACCGCGGAATACGCCATGCTGCCGGCGTCGACCGGTAAGCGCTGCAAGCGCGAGCACGCCAACCGCAAGGGTCGCTCCATGGAGATCGAGCGCCTCATTGGCCGCAGCCTGCGTACCGTCGTCAACATGAAGGCGCTCGGCGAGTACACCGTCACCGTCGACTGCGATGTGATTCAGGCCGATGGCGGCACGCGTACAGCGAGCATCACCGGCGCCTGGGTGGCGCTGCACGACGCCCTCGCCATGTGGGTCGAGGCGGGCAAGATCGAGCGCATCCCGCTTATCGGCCAGGTGGCTGCCATCTCCATGGGCGTTGTCGACGGCAATACGCTGCTTGACCTCGATTATTCCGAGGACAGCCATGCCGAGGTCGACATGAACCTCGTCGCCACCGACACCGGTGAGATGATCGAGCTCCAGGGCACCGGCGAGCAGGCGCCCTTCGACCGCAAACGCCTCAACGCCCTGCTCGACCTGGGCGACAAGGGTATCGCCGAGCTCATCGAGCTTCAGCGCCAAGCCATCGCCTAACCTGCCAAAAAGGGACAGGTTTATTTTGGTAGGTTTTATCTGCTGAAATGCTGCGTTGAAAGGTCCGATCGCCTGAGAGGGGAGAGGTCAAGTGCCCAAACGCCCCTCACGCGGCTTGCTATAGAGACAAGGAGGCCAGTCATGGCACTTGAGAAGATTGACATCGACACCCTCGACCCGGCGGCGACCATCGTCGTGGCAACGGGCAACGCCCATAAGCTCACCGAGATCGAGGCCATTTTGGGCAAGGTCATGCCCGAGGTGCGCTTTGTGGCGCTCGGCCAGCTGGGTGATTTTGAGGATCCCGAGGAAAACGGCACGACGTTTTTGGAGAACGCCATCATCAAGGCCCAAGCCGCGGTTGAGGAGACGGGCCTTATGGCCATTGCCGACGATTCGGGCTTGGTCGTCGACGCGCTGGACGGTGATCCCGGTGTGTATAGCGCGCGCTATGCGGGCGTGCACGGCGACGATGCCGCCAACAACGCCAAGCTTCTCGTTAACCTGGAAGGCGTGGCAGATGAGGACCGCACCGCACGCTTTATGAGCGTCGTTGCGCTCATCGACACGGACGGCTTGGTCACCTATGGCGAGGGCGCTTGCGAGGGCGTTATCGCGCACGAGGGCCGCGGCGATCACGGCTTTGGCTATGACCCGCTGTTCCTGCCGGTCGACACGCCGGGCAAGACCATGGCCGAGCTGACGGCTGACGAGAAGAACGCCATCAGCCATCGTTTCCACGCGCTCGAGCATCTGTCCGCCAAGCTGACGGGCGAGGAGTAGACCGTGCGTGCGGTGGTGCAGCGCGTGCTCAACGCCGGCGTGACGGTCGACGGCGAGTGCGTGGGCCGCATTGGACGCGGCTACCTGGTGCTGCTGGGTGTGGGCCATGGCGATACGCGTGCCGAGGCCGACAAGCTGTGGGGCAAGCTCCGCGGGCTGCGTATCAACGAGGACGAGAACGGCAAGACCAACTTGGCGCTTGCCGATGTCGACGGCGAGGTGCTCGTGGTGTCGCAGTTCACGCTGTTCGCCGACTGCCGCCACGGTCGCCGTCCGTCGTTTACGGATGCCGGCGCACCCGATGTTGCCAACGAGCTCTACGAGTACTTCCTGACGCTCGTTCGTCAAGATGTCGAACACGTGGCGCACGGCATTTTTGGCGCCGATATGAAAGTCGACTTGGTCAACGACGGCCCATTCACCATCGTCTTGGACACCGACAACCTTTAGGTTACGCGGTTTTACCAAACCGCGTAACAACTGGTCATGCGAGGTTGTCGTCTGGTACGTATTCGAGACCGGGCTTTTTTAGCTACTTGCGTTTGGCGGCAGCAGGGTGCTATAGTATTAGAGTTTTGTCTATCTTAGGGGTATTATCCCCTTTTTGAATTGCACCTTCTGGAGGCCCTGTTCATGGAAGAGATGGAAGTCAATCACGTCGACGACATCCACGAGAAGCTGACCGATATGGTGGGCGATCGCGTCAAGGTTAAGGCCAACATGGGCCGCACCCGCGTCGTCGAGCGCATGGGCACCATCAAGAGCGTCCACCCCGCCGTCTTTATCGTCGAGGTTGACGAGCGCCGCGGCCGCAAGTCGCGTCAGTCCTACCAGTATATCGATGTCCTCACCGGTCAGGTCGAGCTGTTCGACCCTGAGAGCGGCGAGCATATCTTTACCCCGCTCGGCAATCAGCTCGAGGAGCACTAACGGTGACCGATCGGTCCCTGACTCTTTCCGCGCCGGCAAAGATTAACTTCTACCTGGGGGTTCATACCGAGCGCGATGACCGCGGCTACCACAGGGTCGATTCCCTGATGGCAGCCGTCGGTCTTTCCGATACCGTGACGGTCACGCCGGCGCAGGCGCTGACTGTCCAGACGGTTCCGGCATCAGATTTTCCCATGCAAAAGAATACGGCGTATCGGGCTGCGGTTGCTATGGCCGAGCATTATGGTCGCGAGGCAAACATCTGCGTGACGATTGAGAAGCGCATTCCATTGTGCGCCGGCTTGGGCGGCCCCTCGACGGATGCGGCCGCGGTCATTGTCGCCTTGGCGGAGCTCTGGGGCATTGATCGCACCGACCCAGCGCTCGACGATATTGCGCGGGGCATTGGTGCTGACGTCCCGTTCTTTTTGCACGCGAGTCCTGCGTTCTACGTAGGTGGGGGAGACGTGCTGGCAACTGAGTACCCCGCGCTGCCCGCGACGCCTGTCGTACTGGTTAAGCCGCGGGAGGCGAGCGTTTCGACAATTGAAGCCTATCGACGTTTTGACGAGGCCCCGGTGCCTGCGGACAAGCTAGGCGCGATAGCTTCTGCCTTGCGTGCTGGTGATGCCGAGACGGCATATGCGCTCATCCATAACAACCTGGGTATCATTTCCGCACAGATGGAGCCGCAGATTCAAACGGTTCTCGATTGGCTGCGTAAACAGGACGGCACCGTTGCTGTAGATGTGTGCGGATCGGGTGCCTGCTCGTTTGCCATTTGCGACACCGCCGCCACGGCCGAAAGGCTTGCCGACGCTGTCCAGCAAAATGGCTGGTGGGCCTGCGCGACTGAGCTCATTCCCAACACGGTTCAAATCGACGCGCCAAAGAAATAAAAATTTCTCTAGCACGCGGCGAAAATCTTTGTTATTATAGTCGAGCTAACGGGTTGTGGCTCAGTTTGGTAGAGCACTGCGTTCGGGACGCAGGGGTCGCTGGTTCAAATCCAGTCAACCCGACCAGAGCATGAGGAGGGACCGCTTCTTGCGGTCCCTTTTTTTAGCTAGTGTTGTGATACCGCGATACCCGCGGTATACTCATTCGAGCTTGTCTCGCTGTATTGTGGAGGTCTACATGTTTGGACTGAGGGCTCCTGAGCTCATCATTATTCTCGTCGTTGTCCTGATTATCTTCGGGCCCAAGAACCTGCCGAAGCTCGGCAAGTCCCTCGGCTCTACCGTCAAGAATATCCGCGAGGGTATGGAGGGCGACGATAAGGCCGAGACCAAGCAGGCCGAGGAGGTCGTGGTCGAGCAGTCCGAGGAGGACAAGGAGATCGCTGAGCTCGAGGCCAAGCTCGCTGCTGCCAAGAAGAAGCAGGCAGAGGACAGCGACGCGGACGCAGAGTAGTCCCATCCCTTTGGGGTGAGCACCTGACCGGCTTGCCCGCAGGCTAGCCGGTCTTTTTCGTTTTGTTGACAGTTGATTGTTTGATCAGAGTTGGGGAGATATCCGTATGGACGCAAGCCAGATCGTACTGACCGCTGAGGGCCGCCAGAAGCTCGTCGAGGAGCTCGCTTGGCGTGAGGGCGATTACGCCAAGGAGATCGTCGAGGACATCAAGGAAGCCCGCGCGTTCGGCGACCTTTCGGAGAACTCCGAGTACGACGCCGCTAAGGACAAGCAGGCCCAGAACGCCGCTCGTATTGCCGAGATCCAGGCCATCCTCGCCAACGCTCAGGTTGCTGCCACCACGGGCGACCTGACCGTCTCCATCGGTTCCACCGTTTCGCTGATTGATCCCAACGGCGAGGTCATGGAAGTCACGCTCGTTGGTACCACCGAGACCAACTCGCTCGAGCACAAGATTTCCAACGAGTCTCCGGTCGGTCACGCCATCATCGGTCACGGCGAGGGCGACTCCGTCGAGGTCGTTACGCCTTCCGGCAAGACTCGCGTCTACACCATCGCCAAGATTGCACGCTAGACCACGGTCCCGCGTAAAGGTATGTTTTCGCTCCCTGGGACCGAATCCTGGGGAGCGTTTTAGTTTGAGGAGCTAACTTATGGCAGAGAACCAGAACGCCGCCGATCAGGCATCGACGCTCAACGACGAGCGCGCCACCCGCCTGGCCAAGCGCGCCGCCCTGTTCGAGGCGGGCCAGAACCCCTATCCCGAGCACTCTGAGCTTGAGGACTACGTCGCCGATATCGAGACTAAGTACGCCGATCTTGCCGATGGTGAGGACACCGAGGATGTCGTGAAGATCGCCGGCCGTGTGGTCGCCAAGCGCGGTCAGGGCAAGATCATGTTCATCGTCGTGCGCGATGCGACTGCCGAGATTCAACTGTTCTGCCGCATCAACGACATGGACGAGGCTGCCTGGAATACGCTCAAGGCCCTCGACCTGGGCGACATCCTGGGCGTGACCGGCGTGGTCGTGCGCACCCAGCGCGGCCAGCTTTCCGTTGCCCCCAAGAGCGCGACCCTGCTTTCCAAGGCCGTTCGTCCACTGCCCGAGAAGTACCACGGTCTTTCCGACAAGGAGACCCGCTATCGCCAGCGCTATGTTGACCTGATCGCCAACGACGACGTTCGCGAGACCTTCCGTAAGCGTTCGCAGATTCTCTCCACCTTCCGTCGCTTTATGGAGTCCGACGGCTACATGGAGGTCGAGACCCCCATCCTGCAGACCATCCAGGGCGGCGCTACTGCCAAGCCGTTCATTACCCACTTCAACGCGCTCGATCAGGAGTGCTACCTGCGTATTGCCACCGAGCTGCACCTCAAGCGCTGCATCGTCGGTGGTTTTGAGCGCGTGTTCGAGATCGGCCGCATCTTCCGTAACGAGGGCATGGACCTCACCCACAACCCCGAGTTCACCACGATGGAGGCCTACCGTGCCTTCTCCGACCTCGAGGGCATGAAGGCGCTCGCCCAGGGCGTCATTAAGGCGGCTAACAAGGCCATCGGCAACCCCGAGGTCATCGAGTACCAGGGCCAGACCATCGACCTTTCTGGTGAGTGGGCCAGCCGTCCCATGACCGACATCGTCTCCGATGTGCTCGGCAAGCAGGTCACCATCGATACGCCGGTCGAGGAGCTTGCTTCCGCCGCGCGCGAGAAGGGCCTGGAGATTAAGCCCGAGTGGACCGCCGGCAAGATTATCGCCGAGATTTACGATGAGCTGGGCGAGGACACCATCGTCAACCCGACCTTCGTGTGCGATTACCCCATCGAGGTCAGCCCGCTTGCCAAGCGTTTTGAGGACGACCCGCGCCTGACGCACCGCTTTGAGCTGGTTATTGCCGGCCACGAGTACGCCAACGCGTTCTCCGAGCTCAACGACCCGGTCGACCAGGCCGAGCGCTTTGCCGCCCAGATGGCCGAGAAGGCCGGCGGCGACGATGAGGCCATGGAGTATGACGAGGACTACGTGCGCGCCCTCGAGTACGGTATGCCTCCCGCGGGCGGTATTGGCATTGGTATCGACCGCGTGGTCATGCTGCTTACCAACCAGGCTTCTATCCGCGACGTGCTGCTGTTCCCGCACATGAAGCCCGAGAAGGGTTTCCAGTCCGGTGCCGCTGCCGCCAAGGCTGCCGAGGCCGGCAACGCCGCGAGCCCATTCGTTAAGTCGCTTAAGCCCACGCTCGATTACTCCAAGATCGCCGTTGAGCCGCTGTTTGAGGAGTTCGTCGACTTTGATACCTTCTCCAAGAGCGACTTCCGCGCTGTGAAGGTCAAGGCATGCGAGGCCGTCAAGAAGTCCAAGAAGCTGCTGAACTTTACGCTCGACGACGGCACCGGCACCGACCGCACCATCCTCTCCGGTATTCACGCTTATTACGAGCCCGAGGACCTGGTTGGCAAGACCTTGCTCGCCATCACCAACCTGCCTCCGCGCAAGATGATGGGTATTCCCAGCTGCGGCATGCTGATCAGCGCTGTCCACGAGGAGGAGGGCAAGGAGCGCCTCAACCTGATCCAGCTCGACGCCTCCATCCCCGCCGGCGCAAAGATGTACTAACTAGTTACGCGGTTTTACCAAACCGCGTAACGGCTCGACGCTGCGCGGGCCGCATTTGGACAATCTGACGTTCAACTTCAAGGGCGCGACCAGAAGGTCAGCGCCCTTTCGTTTCACGTCACCTTGTCACAAATGCGGCCCGCTCGCTGACTTTTGCTCAACCTATGGTGTCATCTCGCCCCAAAAGGACCTTGCTCGCTCTGGCGGGCTTTCGCTGTTGTTGCCAGGGCATCGGCGTTGCCTTGGCCGTCAATAGTCATTGGGGGCATTCTTGAATGACTACCCTACGGCTATTGTGCACATGGTTCGCATGACAGCCGCCTCTTTTATGTTTCCTTTAGCCGTCGCTGTCTAGGATGGGGGTTAGTCGATAGGAAGGGAGCACCGGGATGGACGATGCGAGCGAGCGCGCAATCGAAGAGGACATGCTCGATCAGTTCAATTACTTTGATGATGAGGATGAGGAGCTAATCGATCGTCGCGAGCCGGCATCGCTTGACTCATTTGATCTGGTCGATGAAGAGCCCGACGAGGACGAGGGCGAATTAACGGAGCCCCCACAGCCTTCGCGCCTTGACTCGCTGCTTTCGAGAGCCCCCATGCACCACGGCGTTCGTGCCGGCGCGCTCCATATGAAAACTGACTGGCACCAGATCGTGACGGCAGGCGATGAGCTTGCCGTCGATGCGCCGCTCACCGATAAGTCATCCATCATCTGCCGCACCGGCATGCTTATGCTGGCAAGCGGAACAGGTGCCTGGCGCGTGCGCGATACCATGAATCGTGTTGCTGCCGTACTCGGCGTCACGATTCACGTCGACCTGAGTCTTCTGTCGTTTGAGTGCACCTGCATCGAAGATGGCCACTGCTTTAACGAGGTTGTCAGCCTGCCCACAACGGGAGTCAATACCCATCGTATTTGGATGATGGAGAGCTTCCTCAAGGAAATCGAGACCTATGGTCGTCGCTTCACGGTACACGAGTATCACGAGATGCTCAGGACCGTTGAGAGCTCAAAGCCCGATTACTCTCCCTGGCAACAGGGCCTTGCGGCAGCCTGTGCTTGCGGCGCCTTCGTCTTTTTGCTCGGCGGCGGCCCTATCGAGATGACCTGCGCATTCGTAGGCGCGGGTGTCGGCAACTTTGCCCGCTCCCATATTCTCAAGCAAGGCCTTGGTCAGTTCAGCGCGCTGACGACCGGCGTTGCGCTCGCTTGCGTTTCGTATCTGCTGGCATTGCTCGGCCTTGGCCAGGTCATACCGGGGGCAATGTCGCACCAAGAAGGCTATATCGGCGCCATGCTCTTTGTGATTCCCGGCTTTCCGCTCATTACGGCAGGCCTCGACATCGCCAAGCTCGACATGCGAAGCGGTATCGAGCGCCTTTCATATGCCGTATCGATTATTGTGATGGCGACGCTCGTAGGTTGGATGGTTGCCGAGTGTGTTGGCCTGGCGCCGGACGACTTTGCCCCGCTCGGCCTTTCGCCGCTTGCCCTTACGCTCCTGCGCGTGGTGATGAGCTTCGTTGGCGTATTCGGCTTCTCGGTGATGTTCAACAGCCCGGTAAAGATGGCCGCGGCAGCTGGGTTGATCGGCGCCGTGTCCAATACCCTGCGTCTGACCCTTGTCGATGCGCCGACGATGCTTCCCTTCCTGGGCCTCAGCGCGGGAATGCCTCCCGAGGCGGCAGCGTTTATCGGCGCGCTGGTATCGGGGCTGCTCGCGAGCTTGGCCGAAATCAAGCTCACCTATCCACGTATCGCCCTCACGGTGCCATCGATTGTCATTATGGTGCCGGGTTTGTATCTGTATCGCTCGATGTATTACATGTGCACCTTCGACACAGTCAATATGCTCGGTTGGTTTGTGCGTGCAGTGCTCATCGTGGCGTTTTTGCCCGTTGGTCTGGGTGTGGCACGTACACTCACCGACCCTCGCTGGCGCCACACCAGCTAATTGGTGCAAAGGGGACAGGTTACTTTGCACCCCCAATGAGTTGCGGTGAAATAGGGACTGAATTGCTGCTTAAAGGGTCAAAACAGTCCGTATTCCACCGCAACTTATGGGGTCGGGGGGGGATTATTGGTGCCCTGCATCTCCATAAACTCAACGCTTACGAAGCGCGCGCCGTTCGTGTTAGGGTAGTTCCACCACATAAGTAGTCGCAGACGCACGTATCGCGGGCGGGCGAGATGAAGTCCCAACAGCTCCATCTTGCCCGCCCGTTTTTGTTGCGTGGTGCCGCGGCGTAACACAGAAAGGACAATGCCCTTTATGCCTATCAACAAACGAGAGAGCCTGCTGTTCACCTTTATCATGTGCTTTTGCATGGTGCTCTGGATGAGCATCTACAACGTTGCCCTGCAGCATGGGGCCATCAACGGCGAGGTTGTTGCCGCCGCGTGGCTCGGCTTCCCCGTTGCCTACATTTTTGCCATGTGCTGCGACTGGTTCGTCGCCAGCCCGCTCGCCAAGGGTTTCGCCTTTAAGTACTTGGTCACGCCGGGCAAGAGTTCGCCGCCTGCCATGACGCTTGCCGTCAGCTCCTGCATGGTCGTTCCCATGGTCATCATCATGTCGCTGTACGGTGCCTGTGAGGGTCTGACGCACATGCCCGGCGGCATCCTTGCGAACCTGTATTCCGTGCCCGCGATCTGGATGATCAACATCCCGCATAATTTTGTGATGGCGCTGCCGTGGAACCTTTTGGTAGCCGGTCCGATTTCCTGCTTCGTCTTCCGTCGCGCCTTCCCTGTGGGGACGGTTTTCGAGGAGGAGCATGCCGAGCTCTTGGAGCAGGCTATGGCTCCTGAGTGCGAGTAGCTCGCTTAGGGATCTGCTGAGCGCGGGCGACTTGCTTGGTTGGAGCCCAAAGCGTGGATAGCTCTCTCGGCGACATCGCGGGCGTGAGCGGTGCGCATGACCGGAGGGCCCGTGCTGCTCCGTTGCCCGACGTGCTAGCGCGCAGAACAATCTGTTGGTGCATTCGGCGGCTGCTGAAGCGTTTCGGCAGCCGCTTTTTATACGGAGTTTAAATACAACAGTCTGTTGTATTACGTAGAGTGGTATATCTCTAGCGGGAAAAATGCGAGAGACGGAGCATTATGGCGTTGCTAGTAGGACTGGACGTAGGGTCGACGACGACCATAGTTTACGCGATGCACGAGGATATGACCGAGGCGTGGTGGGGATATCGCCGCCACGGGGCGTGTCAGACAGCGAGCGTGCGCGCCATGCTCGGCGAGCTCGCCGAGCGCTTTCCCCATGAGTCACTGCGCGTTGCGGTGACCGGCTCGGGTGCGCGCGATATCGCGACCGCGCTGGGCGCCTCGTACGTTCAGGAGGTGGTCGCCAACGCGCTCGCGATCAGCAGGTTCTATCCGCAGACGCGCTGCGCCATCGAGCTGGGCGGCCAAGACGCCAAGATGATCTTCTTCCGCACCAACGATAAGGGAGACATCGAGGTTGCCGACATGCGCATGAACGGCTCGTGCGCAGGCGGTACCGGTGCATTTATCGACGAGATGGCAAAGCTCATGGGGGTCGGCACCGAATCGGGCGAGTTCGAGCAGCTCGCAAGCCGGGGAACGACCGTCCACGAGGTCTCGGGCCGCTGCGGCGTGTACGCAAAGACCGATATCCAGCCGCTGCTCAACGAGGGCATTCCTACCACCGACCTGGCGCTTTCGGCGCTTCACGCGGTCGCCCGCCAAACGATCGGCGGTCTGGCCCAGGGTATCGACATCGAGCCGCCGGTAATCTTCGAGGGCGGTACGCTCGCCTACAACCCCACACTGGTCCGCGTGTTCCGGGAGCAACTGAATCTATCGGACGATCAGGTTATCGTCCCGCGCGATCCGCAGATCATGGTCGCGCGCGGTGCCGCCCTGTCGCTGACCGACATGTTCGCATCGTCCCAACCGATCGACCTTCCCGACGCTTTTGTCCGGCTGGATAAGCTCGAGACGGTCGCGCCCGCAAGCGGGGAGGGACGTCTTGCCCAGCCCTTTTTTGCCACACCTGCCGAGCAGGCGGATTTTACGGCACGCCATGGCAAAGAGACGCCGGCAAAGGGTCCGGATGCGTATGCGCCCGGAGAGACGGTGCGTGTGGCGCTCGGTATCGATTCGGGGAGCACGACGACCAAGTTCGCCCTGGTCGATGAGGCGGGTGAGCTTGTCGATTCGTTCTACGCGTCTAATAACGGCAGACCGCTCGACGTCGCCCAACAGGGTCTTGTCAGCTTGAAGAACCGCTGGGAGACAGCGGGAGTCACGCTTGCGATCGATGCCGTGGGCACCACGGGATACGGCGAGGAGCTTTTCGCGCGCGCGTTCCACGCCGACTACCATACGGTCGAGACGGTCGCGCACGCCCGCGCCGCGTGCGCATGCGTTCCCGATGCGACCTTCGTGCTCGACATCGGCGGACAGGATATGAAGGCCATCTGGCTCAACCACGGCGTGCTGACCGATATCGTCGTCAACGAGGCGTGCTCTGCGGGCTGCGGCTCGTTCCTCGAGGGTTTTGCCAAAAACCTCGGAATAGCCGTTGAGGATATCGCGACCGAGGCATTTTCGTCCAAAGCCCCCGCCGTTCTCGGCAGCCGCTGCACGGTGTTCATGAACAGCAGCGTCGTTTCCGAGCAGCGGCGCGGTAAGGGTCCGGGCGACATCATGGCCGGTCTCTGCCGTTCGATTATCGAGAACGTGTTCACCAAGGTCATTCGCGTTTCAAATCTCAACCGTCTGGGCGACAAAGTCGTCGTCCAGGGCGGCACGTTCCGAAACGACGCGGTGCTGCGCGCATTCGAGCAGTATCTGGGCAAACCCGTCACGCGTGCGCCCCACCCGGGGCTGATGGGCGCTATCGGTATCGCCCTGCTCGCGCGCGAGGAATGCCGCAAGGGCGACGCCGGCACGTCGTTTATCGGGCTCGATGCCGTGGAGCGCTTCGAGCATCGCGAGTTCGGCGGCGTTACCTGCCGTCGGTGCAACAACCGCTGCCAGCGCGCGGTCGTGGCATTTGGCGACGGCTCGCTTTACGTCACGGGCAATCGCTGCCCGCGCGGCGGCGCCATCTCATGGGATGAGCTCGTGCGCGAGGTTCCCGCGGCGGAGGAGCTGCGTCCGCAGGGTGCTTGCGAGGCACAGGCACCCGGCACGGGGCGCGACCGGACCGCGGCTGCCCCCAATCTCTTTGTCGACCGCGAGAAGCTGCTGTTCGAGTCGTACCCCACGGTTCCCGTCAGCGGGGGGCGCGATGTCACGATCGGCATTCCCCGTGTGCTCGAGTTCTGGGACACCATGCCGTTCTGGTCGACGTTCTTCAGCACGCTCGGCTTTAAGGTGCGCGTCTCGGGACGCAGCACCAAGGCGATGTACGAGCGCGGTCTGGCGCACGTCACATCCGACACCGTGTGCTTCCCGGCCAAGCTCGTCCACGGGCACATCCGCAATCTCGTCGACGCCGGCGTCGACCGCATCTTCATGCCCATCATCACGACGGTGCCCACCGAAAACGCCGCCTCTACCAGCGAGTGGATGTGCGCCGTCGTAAAGGGATACCCCTACGTGATGCGCAATTCCGATAACCCGGAGGAGCGTTTCGGCGTTCCGTTCGATACGCCGCTGTTCCACTGGTACGACGAGGGCGACCGAAACCGCCAGCTCAAGGCGTGGTGCAAGGAGACCTTCGATATCGATGCCGACCTGGTTGCCAAGGCGACCGAGCAGGCGGACCGCGCGCAGGAGACGTTTGAGAACCAGCTGCAGCTGCGCGGCAGGCAGGTGCTCGAGAACGTGCGCGAGGACGGCGGCTACGCGGTGGTGATCGCTTCGCGCCCGTACCACAACGACCCGCTGGTCAACCACGGGCTGCCCAAGCTCTTCTCTGAGCGCGGCATCCCCGTGCTGACGCCCGATGCGGTGCCGGGGGTCTGCAACGTCGATCTTTCCAACAGCCGCATCGACATCGTGAACAACTACCATGCGCGCATGCTGTCGTGCGCGGTCATCGTCGCATCGACGCCCGAGCTCGAGCTCGTGCAGATGGGCAGCTTCGGCTGCGGCCACGATGCGTATCTCACCGACGAGATCGCGCGCATGATGGGCGAGATGGGCTCCAAGGTTCCGATGATGATCAAGCTCGATGAGAGCGACGTCGCCGGTCCCATGGGCATTCGCGTGCGTTCGTTTATCGAGTCGGTCAACCGTCGTCGCGCGGAGGAGCGTGCCGAGGGCGCCCGGGTGCACGCGGTCCATCCGCTCGACGACCCGTATAAGGTCAAGTACACCAAGCGCGACCGGCACGACAAGATCGCGCTGGTCCCCAACACCTCCCATGCGTTCTGCAGGCTCATGACCGCGGCGATGCGCAATCAGGGCGTGCGCGCCGAGGCCCTTGATATCGGGCGCGAGGATGCCATCCGCCTGGGCAAACGCTATGTGCACAACGACATCTGCTTCCCCGCGCAAATCGTGATCGGCGAGGCGCTCGCGGCACTCGAGAGCGGTAAGTACGACCCGCACGACGTCGCCGTGGTGACTGGCAAGTATATCGGCGACTGCCGCCTGACGCACTACATGCCCCTGCTGCGCCGCGCGCTCGACGACGCGGGATACGACTATGTCCCGGTGCTCACCAACGACGACGTCGATGCCCACAATGCGCATCCGGGCTTCAAGCTCGGCCTTGGCCCGAGCATCCAGATCGCCTACGGTCTTCCCATGATCGATGCCCTCGAGGCCATGCTTAGGCGCATCCGTCCCTACGAGCTCGAGAAGGGCGCGGCGGACGCTGCGTTCGACCGCGCGCTCGATGAGGTTATCGAGGGCATGGAGCGCTCCGGGCTGAGAGGCCAGGCGACGGGCTTCAAACGCGCGCTTGCGATCATGGACGCCGTTCCGTACGACCGCTCGAACCCGCATCCGACCGTTCTCATCGTGGGCGAGTACCTGCTCAATTTCCATCTCGGCGCCAACCACGAGATTGAGCGCTACCTCGAGGACAACGGGCTCGAGGTCATCGAGGCGCGCATGACCGACGTGATCCGCAAGACCTATTTCTACAAGCATGCGCAGTCGCGCGAGTTCCACGTCGACCTGTCGCTGCCCGAAAAGGCCTGGTACGCCACGGCGGACAACCTGTTCGAGCTCGCGCACGACCGTTGCGACCGCCTGGGCGCGGCGAGCCCGCTCTACGAGCCGCCGACGCGCATGCCCGAGCTCGTGCGCGCGAGCGATAAGATCCTGCACCATACGTTCGATGCGGGCGAGGGCGTGCTGATTCCGGCGGAGATCCTCGAGCACGCCAAGCGCGGCTGCCGCAACTTCGTGATCCTGCAGCCGTTCGGGTGTCTGCCCAACCATGTCGTGGGGCGCGGGCTCATCCATGCGCTCAAGGAGCAGTATCCCACGGCGCAGTTCCTGCCGCTCGACTACGATCCCGACGTGAGCTTCGCCAACGTGGAGAACCGTCTTCAGATGCTCATCATGAACGCCAAGGCGCAGGGGTGCGGTGAGGCGCATGGCGAGACCGCGTAAGGACGCCAATGCGCCCGATGCACGCACCCGTATCATCGAGGCGTTTTGGGAGCTCATCGAGAACAACAGCATCTTCGAGCTGTCGGTTGGCGAGGTGACCCGCGCTGCCCAGTGCAATCGCGGAACGTTTTACTACTATTTTCACGATTTCGATGAACTCGTCGCCATCGCCATAGCCCAGCTGCTGCAGGATAACGAGCTCATCACCGATGCCCTCTGGCATTTTTCGAGCGAGGGCGACCTTTCGGCGTTCGACCGGCGCGACGTCCGCTGCCTGCTGCGGCGCATCGTCATCACCATGAGGGCGGGTGCCGCCGAGCAGGTCGTGCAGGGCATCCATACGATCATCATCGACCGCGTGAGAGAGATCGTCCACCCCGACGGAGAAGAGCTCAAGGCGGATTCGAGCTTTGCGGTGGGCTTTCTGGTCTCGGGCATCATGGACTTTGTGATGGCGGTCGGCTTTGCCCGGGAGGGCGGCGAGGAGATAGACCTCGAGCAGCTGGGGGACAGCGCGTGCGCGTACCTGAGGGCGGTCGCCATGCAGACGGTGGAAACGGTCGCGCAAGTCGAGGGCGTCGATACATCCGAGCTGCTCGAACGCGTCTCCAATGAGGTCGATGCCTATCGCGCATCGCGTGCGACGAGTCCCGACGTGGTGAAAGACGCCTAGGGTTTCTCTTGCGGGGCGCCTGTCGCGCATCGCGCGGTGAGTCCCGCGATGCGGTCATAACCTGCATTCATGTGAGCCGGGTTTATAGATATTCCTCCAGCTGTTAACATAGACAACCTGTGGGTAAAGAGACAAAAGCGCCGCCGACGGGCGGGCGTTTTGATTTCGATGAACTCATGTAAGGAAACGAGCATGTTAGATAGATTTACCGATCGCGCGCGCAAGGTCATGTCCATGGCCAAGCAGGAGGCGCTCGATCTTCATTCAAATAAGGTGGGTACCGAGCATCTGCTGCTCGCGCTTGCCAAGGAGGACGAGGGCATTGCTGCCGAGGCACTGCGCTCGCTCGATATCTCCTACGACGACATCATGGACACACTCAAAGAGGTCCAGACCACGGTTCCCGAGCCCAGCGAGGAGACCGAGGCGGCCAAGCTCGCCTTTACACCGCTCGTCATCAGCGTGATGGAGCGTTCATTCCGCGTGGCGCGTGAGAACAACCAGACCTACGTGTCGACCGAGCACTTGCTGATCGGCATCGTCGAAGAGGGCAACGGCATGGCCATGGACATCCTCATGCGCCTGGGTGTGTCGTCCGCTTCCATTAAAAAGGCTATCGAGAAACTCACCGCCAAGGACCAGGACAAGAAGCGTCCGCTCGCCGGCGCCGGTGCTGGTCGTCCCGGTGCGGGCCTGCCGTTCTTTAGCGGCTCGGATGCCTCTCAGCAAAAGGGGAGTGGCACCGATACGCTTAAGCAGTTCGCCACCAACCTTACGCAGAAGGCGCGCGACGGCGAGCTCGACCCTGTAATTGGTCGCGAAAAGGAAGTCCAGCGTATGATGGAAATTCTTTCGCGCCGCACCAAGAACAACCCGCTCATCTTGGGCGACCCCGGCGTGGGCAAGACGGCCATCGTCGAGGGTCTGGCTCAGCAGATTGCAGCTGGCAACGTGCCCGAGAACCTTATGAACCAGAACATCTGGACGCTCGACCTGCCGGGCCTCGTTGCGGGCGCCAAGTATCGCGGTGAGTTTGAGGAGCGCCTCAAGAACGTGATCCAGGAGGCCACCGAAGCTGACGACGTCATCCTGTTTATTGACGAGATGCACACCATCATCGGTGCCGGCTCTGCCGAGGGCTCCATCGACGCGAGCTCCATGCTCAAGCCCGTGCTCGCGCGCGGTGCCTTCCAGATTATCGGCGCCACCACGGCCGAGGAATTCCGCAAGTACCTCACCAAGGACCCGGCCTTCGAGCGTCGCTTCCAGACCATCGATGTCGAGGAGCCGAGCGTCGAGGACACGGTCAAGATCCTGACCGCGCTCAAGCCGCGCTACGAGGAGCACCACCATGTGCGCTATACGCAGGGTGCTATCGAGGCCGCCGCGAACCTCTCCGACCGCTACATCCAGGATCGCTTCCTGCCCGATAAGGCCATCGACCTCATTGACGAGGCCGGCGCCCGCGCCCGCATCGCCGCCAACCGCGCGCCCGAGCCGGTGCGCGAGGCCGAGCATCGCGTGGAGGAGCTTAAGGCCGCCGCGCAGGAGGCCACCGAGAGCGACGACATGAACAAGGCCGCCGAGATCACCGAGCAGCAAAAGGCTGCCGAGATTGAGCTCGCCGAGGCCAAGGCTGCCTGGACCGCCGAGCTCGACGCCAGCCCGCTCACCATCGATGTCTCCCAGATTGCCGACATCGTGTCCGTGACCTCGGGCGTGCCGGTGTCCTCGCTCACCGAGAGCGAGAGCCGCCGCCTGCTGCAGGCCGAAAGCGTGCTCAAGACGCGCATCATCGGTCAGGACGAGGCCGTCGAGGCCGTTGCCAAGGCCGTGCGCCGCAGCCGCTCTCCGCTCAAGGACCCGCGTCGCCCCGGCGGCAGCTTTATCTTCCTGGGCCCCACCGGCACGGGCAAAACCGAGCTCGCCAAGACGCTCGCCGAGTATCTCTTTGGCAGCAAGGACGCGCTCATCAGCTTCGATATGTCGGAGTTTGGCAGTGAGTTCGAGGTCTCCAAGCTCATCGGTAGCCCCCCGGGCTATGTGGGCCACGACGAGGGCGGCCAGCTCACCAAGGCCGTTCGTCGTCACCCGTACTCGGTCGTGCTGTTCGACGAGATCGAGAAGGCGCACCCCGATATCTTCAACATCCTGCTGCAGGTGCTGGAGGAGGGCCGCCTGACCGATAGCCAGGGCAAGACGGTCGACTTCCGCAACACCGTGATCATCATGACGTCCAACGTGGGCGCCCGCGAGATTGCGCAGGATGCGAGCGTTGGCTTTGGCACCACCGGCGAGCAGGGTCTCACGTCGAGTGAGATCCGTGGTCGCGCGATGGGCGAGCTCAAGCGCCTGTTCCGCCCCGAGCTGCTCAACCGTATCGACGACATTGTGGTGTTCCAGAAGCTCTCGGGTGAGAATCTCACCAAGATCGCGCACCTGCTGGTGGACGACCTGCGTCAGCGTTTGATTGCCAACGGCATGAACATTAAGCTCACCGATGCGGCCTATGACAAGATCGTGGCCGAGGGCACCGACCTCACCAACGGTGCGCGTCCGCTGCGCCGTGCTATTCAAAAGCTCATCGAGGACCCGCTGTCCGAGGAGCTTCTGGCCGGCGAGTGGGGCGAGGGCGATACCGTCCTGTGCGACGTGGCCGATGGCAAGTTTGTCTTTAGCCACGGCACGGGCGAGATCCCGGCACCGCGTCCGGCGGGCACGCTCGGTGGCGATACCGCTCCGGCGGCACCGCACACCGGCAACGCCGCGCCCGTGAGCGGCGGCGTGACCTCGGGCCCCGGTGGCATGATGCAAGCCGGTTCCGGCGCGCTGTAGGGCGTAACATAGCTTTGCGAAGGGGCACTCCTGTCGGGGCGCCCCTTTTTTATGAGTAAATGGTGCTATACTCGAAATATAAATATGTATAGCAGAAGGAGCTAGCATGCCAATATCGGTACTCGACTCACGGCCGGTCCAGATGAATGTGCGCATGGATCGCCAACTCAAAGAGGCTGGGGACGCCGTGCTGGCGCATATCGGCATGACGCCGTCACAAGCTGTGAGGGAGCTGTGGCAGTACTTGACCGAGAACGGTCATATGCCCGTCGCAAAAAAGAATGATGACGAAGTCCTGCCTGACGACATACGATCGAAGGCGAGTTCGTCCCGCGTCTCGGAAGGGGCTGCGTTAATTTCGAATTTTTATGAGCGGTTCTCGATTCAGAGGCCGAGCCCCGATGAAGCCTTTGATTACGACGAGTTATACGATCAAATGATGAGCGAGAGATTCAGCGATTGGATCGAATTATGAGCGGCGTCGGAACGAAACGTGTGCTCAAGCTGTTGATCGACACGAACGTCTGGCTAGATTACTTTCTCGCTCGCACGAATGCGACCAGGCCGATAGTCGAGCTCCTTTCTCGCGCGGCGGAAGCGGAGGATATCGTCCTCTTCTCGTCCTCCCTGTCTGTCAAAGACGTCTATTACATTCTGGGAAGGACGATGAAGGCCGACGCCCGCCGTGAGGGGGCTCTCACTCCCGAAGCCATCGCCGGTGCCGACGAGACAGCGTGGGCGTGCGTTCGCCTGATTCGGCAAAAGTCGATTATTGCCTCGGTCGGTGCAGACGAGGTCTTCGACTCCTTTGTGTTCAAGTATCATCACAACGACTTTGAGGACGACCTGATGCTGGGCGTCGCCAATCGCATTGATGTCGATTACGTCGTGACAGAGGACAAAAATCTCATCAAACATACCAATGGTGTATGCATTAATGTTCAACAGGCGTTGAAGTTGGTTGAAGGGTCCAACGTCCCTTCGGCACGGCCCGTCTAACCTGCTTTATCTTGATAAAGTGGCGTTTCCTCGCCGTTAGCCGATGATGCGAGGGCGCTCGGCGTTTTCGACTGGTTTATGCACGCAAAGTCTGGGAATATACAAGTCGCATGTCTTACTGTCTAACCAGTTGCGCCAAGGAGGCACCATGGACTACAAGATTACCGGTTACGAGCCCGCCCAGCTGTTCCATTTCTTTGAGGAGGTCAGCGCGATCCCCCGTGGGTCTGGCAACGAGAAGGGCATCAGTGATTTCCTGGTCGCGTTTGCCAAGGAGCGCGGTCTCGATGTGTACCAGGACGAGGTCTACAACGTCATCATTCGCAAGCCCGCATCTGCCGGCGCCGAGAATGCCCCGACCGTGATGCTGCAGGGCCACATCGACATGGTGTGCGACAAGCTGGGCTCCGTCGAGCACGACTTTACGACTGATGGTATCGACCTGGTCGTCAAGGACGGCGTCCTCACCGCTAACGGCACCACTCTGGGCGCCGACAACGGTATTGCCGTCGCTCTGATGCTCACTGTTCTCGATGACGATTCGATCGTTCACCCCGCCCTCGAGTGCGTATTCACCACCGACGAGGAGACCGGCCTGGTCGGCGCCGAGACGCTCGACAAGTCCCAGATTAGCGCCCGCACCATGATTAACCTTGACTCCGAGGAAGAGGGCGTTGCTACCGTCAGCTGCGCCGGCGGTGTCGTCGTTACCTACACCTGCCCGATCGCGCGCGAGCACAAGACCGGTAGCGCCCTCACGCTCGACATCTCCGGCCTGCTGGGCGGCCACTCCGGCAGCGATATTAACCTGGAGCGCGGCAACGGCAACCTCATCATGGCCCGCATCATCGACCGCCTGATGGTTGCCGGCGAGCCCGCCATCGTTAGCTTTAACGGCGGCACCAAGGACAACGCCATCAACCGTGAGTGCAAGGCCGAGCTGGTCTACGCCGACCACGCTGCAGCCGAGGCCGCGGCCCAGATCGCAAAGGGCATCATCGCCGACGTTACTGCCGAGCTCGAGGTCTTCGACCCCGGCTTTACCTGCACGGTTGAGATTGCCGACAACACTGAGGTCGAGGCCATGGACGAAAGGTCCGCACTTGCCCTTATTCGCGCTCTGCGTCTTGCCCCCAACGGTGTGATCCGCCGCAATGTCGCCACCGACGGCTCCGTCGAGGTTTCCTCCAACATCGGCGTGGTTGCCACCTCTGACGACCAAGTCAAGATCATGCTGTCCCCGCGCTCCTCGATCACCTCGCTGCAGAACGAGTTCAAGGACCGCCTGCAGACGCTGGCCGATGTCCTGGGATTCGACGCCAAGTTTGAGTTCGAGTATCCCGGCTGGAGCTATGCCGAGCATTCGCCGGTCCGCGACATCTTTGTCGAGAGCTATCGCGAGCTCTTTGGCTCCGAGCTACGAATCGAGTCCATTCACGCCGGCCTTGAGTGCGGCCTGTTTGCCGAGGCCCTGCACGGCCTGGACGCCATCGCCGTGGGCCCGACGCTCTCCGATGTCCACACCCCGGACGAGAGCATGGAGCTCGCTTCTGCCGAGCGCTTCTATGAGCTGCTCATCGACGTCCTCAAGCGCCTCGCTGCGTAAAGGTTGCGCTAGCAGCAGTCCGAGCCACGTGCTGGTGGATTGCAAATGACATTATGAGAGGGGGCACCCGAGCTTTTGCGACGGGTGCCTCCTCTCTTCTTTTGGGAAATGGGAGATTACGGACACCTAGCCCATATCCGCCTTGATGAGGTCGAGGGTGCGCTGGCAGTTTTCGCAGACGGGGCCGAGCATATGCTCGCGCAGGTCCGCCATGCCGGGCAGGTCGGCGTATTCGTCCATGACCTCTTCCATGCAAATGGGTACCTCGTAGGCGAGGTCCATCATGGTCGCAAAGCAAAACTTCTCGGATAGCCCGGCATCGGTGAGCGCCGCCTCCAGCGCGGGGTCGCCCATACCGTGGTATCGGCGGATAGCGCCTGGACCGATGCGCCCCACACGATTTTCGCCGCCAACGCTCATGGCAAGGCGCGCTTTTCGCCGCATGCGTTCGTATGCCAGCCCCGATGCAACGTCATACATACGGGCCATCATAGCTGTGCTGCCGTTTCCAAGAAGCAGGGAATAGTTCTTCGCATGCGCGTCCGGTGCGCCGATGATGGCGTTAAAGAAAAGTATCTGCGTAAACAGATACAGGTTAAGTTGATGATGGCTCGTGTTGACGAGGAGTTCCTGAATGTCGCGTGCGGTCGGGCCACCGTCTGCCGTGTACTTTTGAGCGGGCATCACTCCAAGGGCCTGACAGAGGTCTTCTTGGTGTAGACGCATGATTGTTCCGTCTTTGGCTTTCACACGGTCATAGCGTTCAACAATGAGGGCGGGTTCGTCCTCAAATAAGCGATACTCAACGTTCGCCGTTGCGATACCCGCGCGCTGGGCGCTTTTCATGCAGACAAACTCATTAAGAGCTTCAAGTTTAAATCCGATAACGCCATTTTTGAAAATATGCGTCGTGGGCGAGGAACCTACGCATCCGCACCAGCGACCGTCTATGAGCGCGAGTGCGAACTTGCCCTGGTTGCCTCCAAGTGACCAACTTTCATCTAGGCCCATCCACGAAGCCTCGCGGTCATCCCTGATCGACTTGAGGCGCAAGGCAATCTCGTGGTCGTCTATAGGGCGGTAATCGCCAGTGCGATGCAAGGCGGCGTCGATATCTTCTTCGGCGCAAAACTGCACTCCGCCCGGACAGTCGAGTCCGATATGGCTGAGCAGCGCAACGGGATTATTGGGCCTGGCGTCGAATTCGGCGGCAATCGCTTTTCGTTGGTCCTCGCTGTCGGGCAGAAGGCCAAACAAGTACGGATTCATGACCTGTTGGCCGTATGTGCGATTTGATACGGGAATGTTGGTCGATAGGGCTGGCCCGTCATAATCTTGATCGTAGGCAAAACTGACTAGACCGCTCTCATCTTGCATGAGCGTTCCTGCGGGTACGCCGCAAATAATAGTCCGAAGCGTTTTTCTGGCCATTGGCTATCTCCCTTCGGGCTTGGTTTGGGCAGATGCGCTTGCGGCAATCGAGACTCCGAGATTGGACATGGCGAAATCGGCGAAGGCCTTGTCGTAGAGCTCGGCCGTAAAGGGGGTATCTGGAAGAGCTGGAATGGCTGCGCCGCGTCGGTTGCGATGGTGAAGACGTTGAGTGTGATGGCACCTGGGGGTGCTACAAGGTTGCAAATCGGCATGCGGGGCGTCGGTTGGCTGCTCATGTTTCGTGTCGTCGATATTCCCTTGAGCAACTAGTGCCAGTCCGAGAGCACCGAAAACCGCCAGCAGCTTGTCGAGCCGAATACCCGTGGCATCTCCCAGCTCGAGCGATGCGAGCAGGCGCTCCGAAACACCGGCTTTTTTAGCGAGGGTTGCACGGGTGAGACCCTGAGCATCGCGTGCCTGGCGCACGTAGATGCCAGCTTGGCGCGGTGTGGTGATGGGAAGGGTATCCACGGCGATCTCCTAACGTGCAGACTTTTGCATATCAGTATGACATGCAAAAGTCTGCATGAAAAGGCCTCATGCAAAACTCTGCATGAGGCCTTGCCCGGACGTTTAGTTTTGAAGGGTGTTTTACAGCGCCAAAAACCCCAAGTGTTCCAGCAGAATCTTGAGGCCGATAAGGATAAGCACGACGCCACCCACGATGGTGGCGGGTTTTTCGTAGCGCGCGCCAAAGGTGTGGCCGATCGCCACGCCGGCGACGGAGAAGATAAACGTTGTGATGCCTATAAGCGATACAGTGGGCACGATGTCGACCGAGAGTGCCGCAAACGAGATGCCCACGGCTAGGGCGTCGATTGAGGTGGCAATGGCGAGGAGCAGGTACTCGACCAGGTCAATCTTTTCGGCATCCTTGCCGTCGCCTTCATCCTCGTCCTCGGTAAAGGCTTCCCACAGCATTTTGCCGCCGATGAAGGCGAGCAGGATAAAGGCGATCCAGTGGTCGATGGGGCCGATGATGCCCATAAACTGACTGCCAAGCGCCCATCCGATTACGGGCATGCCGGCCTGGAAGCCGCCAAAGAACAGGCCGAGCACCACGGCGACCTTAAGGTTGATCTTTTTCATGCCGAGACCCTTGCAGATGGAAACGGCAAAGGCGTCCATCGAAAGGCCAACGGCGAGCAACACGAGCTCTGCGAGTCCCATAGCCTGGCTCCCTCTCTGCGGGCGAGCCCGCGTGTACCTCTTGGGGGAATAACAAAAAAGACCCGTGGCGTACGCGCTGCGCGCACAACCACGAGTCTCGTTCATTAAGGCAAGCCAGACCGTTTCGGCCAGTATGTTGACTTGCCGCGCCACCGGAGGCGAACCCGGCCACGCGACTACTCCCTCATTCATGTGAACCCCGATGCTACCACATAAGCAGCCCATTTGGGTTGGGCTCTCAGCTGTGTTCGCTCATTCTGTAAGCATCGGATTTCGCAAGCGCCGCGGGGACAAACCGTGAGAAACTATTTAGCGTTTATGGAGCGTATACGATGGGAGCGATGCCTTGGATAAGAACGAGCTGCAAAAGCGTATGGAACAGGCCATCCGCCTGACGGCACCTGGTCAGCCGATCCGCACCGCCCTCGACATGATCATCGCCGGTCACCTGGGCGCCCTTATCTGCGTCGGCGACACCGAAAACGTGCTCGCTGCCGGTAACGACGGCTTCCCGCTCAACATTTCGTTCACCTCGAACCGTCTGTTCGAGCTCTCCAAGATGGACGGTGCCATCGTCATCGACGGCGACCTCACCCAGATCCTGCGCGCCAACTTCCACCTCAATCCCGATCCCTCGCTTGCCACGAGCGAGACGGGCATGCGTCACCGCACCGCCGCTCGCATGTCGGTGCTCACCGATGCCATCGTGATCTCGGTCTCGGCCCGTCGTGCCGTCGTTAACGTGTACGTTCACGGCAAGAGCTACGAGATCCAGCCCGTCACCACCATCATGAGCTCGGTCAACCAGCTCGTCGCCACGCTTCAGACTACTCGTCAGTCGCTCGACCGCTCCCTGCTGCGCCTGACGGCCCTCGAGCTCGACGACTACGTTACGCTCGCCGACATTACCGGTATTTTCTCGAGCTTCGAGATCATGCAGCAAGCAAAGACCGAGCTTAAGGATTGCATCGTCAAGCTGGGCAACCAGGGCAAGCTCGTGCAGATGCAGCTCGAGCAGCTCGCCGGTTCCAGCATGGATACCGAATACGACCTGATGATCCGCGACTACGCGAGCGATTCCTCCGAGGCAAACGCCGAGAAGATTCGTGCAGAGCTCGCTCGCATGACGCCTAAGGACCTGTCCGACCCGCAGCACGTGGCGGTAGTTCTGGGCTATGACGACCTGGACGAGGACTCCGTCATGACGCCGCTGGGCCTGCGCACGCTTTCGCGCGTGTCCGTCGTGCGCGACGGCGTGGCCGAGAAGATCGTCGACGAGTACGGCTCGCTGCAGGAGCTCATGGACGACATCAGCGAGGATCCGGAGCGCCTGGGCGACTTTGGCGTCAACAACCCTGCCATTCTTGCGGACTCGCTGTACCGCATGAAGGGCACCAAACAGGGGAACGCATAATGGCGCCCGTATGCGCCGTGGTCGTTGCCGGCGGCAGCGGTCAGCGCTTTGGAAATCCCGGCGGCAAGCAGCTCGTTAACGTGGCGGGCCGTCCGCTCATGAGCTGGTCCATCCGCGCGTTTGATCGTAGCGACAAGGTCGGCCATATCGTGGTGGTGTGTCCTGCCGAGCGCCGTGCCGAGATGCGCCGCCTTGCCATCGACCCGTTTGACTATGACACGCCCATCAGCTTTGCCGATGCCGGCGATACCCGTCAGGATTCCACCCGTGCCGGCGTGCATGCGGTTCCGGCGGGTTTCGAATATGTCGCCATCCACGATGGCGCTCGTCCGCTCATTACGACCGAGGCCATCGACCACGCTATCGACGTGCTCATGGGTGACCGCTCGCTCGACGGTGTCGTGTGCGGTCAGCCCGCGATCGACACGCTCAAGATCGTCGACGGCGATAATATCGTCGAGACGCCGCCGCGCGAGCTCTATTGGGCCGCGCAGACGCCGCAGATCTTTAGCGTCGACGCGATGAAGCGTGCCCATGCCGCGGCGATTGCCGAGGGCTTTATCGGTACCGACGACTCATCGCTGGTCGAGCGCATGGGCGGGCGCGTCCGCTGTGTCCAGAGCCCGCGCGACAACCTTAAGGTGACGGTGCCCGAGGATCTGCGTCCCGTAACCGCGATTCTGCTTGGCCGCATGGCCGAGGGAGAGGACCTTCCCTATGTTCAGTAACCTGCGCATTGGCCACGGCTACGACGTCCACCGTTTGGTGGAGGGGCGTCGATGTATCATCGGCGGGGTCGACATTCCCTACGAGCGCGGCCTGCTGGGCCACTCGGATGCCGATGTGCTCGCGCACGCCTTGGCCGACGCCATTCTGGGCGCCTGCCGCGGGGGAGACATCGGCAAGCTATTCCCCGACACCGATCCTGCCTACGAGGGTGCTGATTCAATGGTGCTGCTCGCTCGCGTGATGGACTATGCGCGCGAGCTGGGCTTTGAGTTTGTCGATGCCGATTGCACCATTGCCTGTCAGCAACCCAAGATCACCCCGCACCGCGATGCCATGCGCGCCAACCTTGCCCATGCCCTGGGCGTTGACGTCGAAAATGTAGGCGTCGCCGCCACTACGACCGAAAAGCTCGGTTGGGAAGGCCAGGGCGAGGGAATCGGCGCCTGGGCCGTCTGCCTGCTACAGAAAACCGTTAAGGAGTAACGAATGCGTATCTACAACAGCGCTACCCATAAAAAGGAAGAGTTCCAGCCCATCGAGTCCGGCAAGGTTCGCATGTACGTGTGCGGCCCCACGGTCTACGATAACATCCACATCGGCAATGCCCGCACGTTCATCAGCTTCGATGTGATTCGACGCTGGCTCATCGCGAGCGGCTACGAGGTCACGTTCGCCCAGAACCTCACCGATGTCGACGACAAGATCATCAAGCGCGCCAACGAGCAGGGCCGTACGGCTGCCGAGGTCGCGACGGAGTTCTCCGACAAGTTCATCGGCGTCATGCGCGCCGCCAACGTGCTCGATCCCGATGTGCGCCCCCGCGCCACCAAGGAGATCGGCCCCATGATCGCCATGATCAAGACGCTTATCGAGCAGGGCCACGCTTACGCAGCCGATAACGGCGATGTGTACTTTGCCGTGCGCAGCGATCCCAACTATGGTCAGGTCTCGGGCCGCAACATCGACGACCTTATGGTTGGTGCGCGCATCGAGGAGAACGAGGACAAGATCGACCCGCTCGACTTTGCCCTGTGGAAGGCCGCCAAGCCCGGCGAGCCCAGCTGGCCGAGCCCCTGGGGCGAGGGCCGTCCCGGTTGGCACACCGAGTGCGCCGCCATGGTGCATCGCTACCTGGGCACTCCGATCGACATCCACGGCGGCGGCTCCGACCTTGCCTTCCCGCATCACGAGAACGAGTGCGCTCAGGCCACCTGCGCCTGGCACCAGGGCTTCTCCAACACCTGGATGCACACGGGCATGCTGCTGGTCGACGGCGAGAAGATGTCCAAGTCGCTCGGCAACTTCTTTACGCTGGCCGAGGTCCTCGAGCAGCACTCCGCTGCCGCCCTGCGCCTGCTGATGCTGCAGACGAGCTATCGCTCGCCGCTCGACTTTTCTTGGGAGCGCCTGGAGGGTGCCGAGAACTCGCTCACGCGTATCGCCGGTACGGTCGAGAACCTGCGCTGGGCCGCGAACCATGCGACGGCCGATGCCGATGCGGCTGCCGCCGAGGCGTTTGCCGCCAAGGCCGCCGAGACCCGTGCCACCTTTAAGGAGTGCATGGACGACGACTTTAACACCGCCGGTGCCATGGGTGCTGTCTTTGGCTTTGTGACCGAGTGCAACCAGTACCTGGAGCAGGCGGGCGATGCTGCCGACAAGGCCGCAGTCCTGGCTGCCGCCGATACGCTGGCCGAGCTGCTCGATACGTTTGGCGTTGAGCTTCCCGAGCCCAAGGTCGAGCTGCCGCTGGGTCTGCTGGGCGTTGCCGCCGGTCTGGTTGCCTATACGGGCGACGACGTGGACGAGGCCGCTGCCAAGATTCTCGAGGCCCGCGCCGAGGCCCGTGCCGCTAAGAACTGGGATCTGGCCGACGCCATCCGCGACCAGCTCAAGGACCTGGGCCTCACCATTGAGGATACGGCCGCGGGCACTCGTATTAAGAGTCTCTAGTATTTGTCGACCGTTCGAGGTGCGGCAGATTGCCTTGAAAGAGGAGGGCATAGACCTGGTGGTCATGCCCGACGATTGAAAGGCAAGGTGCCGTGGCTCGGACGGTCGATTCTTGTTCGTTATCTATTTAAGGAGGCCGTCCTATGGCCGACAATCGCAAGCGTGCGCCTCGTGGCGGCAAGCAGGCTGCTTCTGGCTCGCGTCCGATTCGCCGCAATGATCGCGCTGCCGCTCCCAAGGGCCAGCGCGATCGCACCCAGGCCGCACGTCCGCAGCGCGATCGCAACCGCGACGCTGTCCAGGCTCCCAAGGGCGAGTTTATCGAAGGTCGTCGTGCTGCCGCCGAGGCGCTACGCACTGGTTTTCCCATCAAGTGCGCACTCATTGCCGAGGGTGGGGAGCGCGATGCCGCCTTGTCGCGCCTGGTCGACGACCTCAACGCCGCGGGTGTCCGCATTAAGTATGTGCCGCGCGCGCAGCTCGACGCACTGTCGAGCCATGGCGCTCACCAGGGCATCGCACTCGAGGTTGGCAACTTCCCCTATGCCGATGTTGCCGATATTCTCGACCGCGCGGGCGACGGTCCGTCGCTTGTCGTGGTGCTCGACCACGTGACCGACGACGGTAACTTTGGCGCCATCGTGCGCTCTGCCGAGGTCGTGGGCGCGGCGGGCGTCATCATTGCCAACAAGCGTGCCGCCGGTGTGACCGTGGGCAGCTACAAGACTTCTGCCGGCGCCGTCATGCATCTGCCTATCGCGCAGGTGCCCAATATTGCCCGTGCGCTCGATGACCTCAAGGCCGCTGGCTTTTGGGTGGGTGGCGCCTCCGAGCACGCCGAAGGCAGTTGCTGGGACGCCCCCTTCGAGGGCCGCGTTGCGCTCGTCATGGGTTCCGAGGGCGACGGTATCTCGCGTCTTGTGCTCGAGAAATGCGACTTTTTGACCAAGCTTCCCCAGCGCGGCATGACTGAGAGCCTCAATGTTGCCCAGGCGACCACAGCACTGTGCTTTGAGTGGCTGCGCCGCAACGCCGACGAGCTCATGGGGGAGGAGTAGCGCATGTCCAAGAAGAACCGCGCCAAGTCCAAGGCCAAGCGCTTTGGCGAGGGCTCGGCCAAGCCGATTGTTTCGGCCGCGACCTATGGCGTGGGCGGCAATGCGTTTGCGCAGGCCATCGCCGATCCGGTCTCGACGGTGCACTCCAATAAGCCCGAGCTGCTGGTGGTCGATGGCTACAACGTGATCCACTGCACGCCGCGCTACGAAAAGCTCGTCTACGACCATTCCGACGATCCGTATTCCAGCGACGTCCACGATATGGCGCGCACCGCGCTCATCAACGACGTGGCGGCGTTTGCCCAGGGCCGCTACGAGGCCGTGATCGTGTTTGACGGCGCGGGCAACATCTCCAGCGAGCGCCCCAACCTGCCGGCCCGCGGCGTGCGCATCGAGTTTTCGCCGACGGGCGTCTCTGCCGATACCGTGGTACAGAAGCTCTGCATCGAGGCACGCGAGGAAGGCCGTGCGTGCTCTGTGGTGTCGAGCGACGGCACGATCCAGGCCGTCGTCATGGGCAAGGGCGTTACGCGCATCTCGAGCCGTATGCTGGTGGACGAGATCAAACAGATCGATAACGACGTTCACGAGGCAGAGGAAGCTCCGCAGATCAAGATGACCTTGGGCAGCCGCCTGAGCCCCGAGGCGCTGGCCAAGCTCAAGGCCCTGCGCGGGAGGTAGGGGAGCTGGCGGGGCAATGCTGCCTCGCTAACTCCATTCAGCGATGTCGATCATTCTTTCGAGGCGCCACGTTAGCGCCTCTTTTAGATAAGGCAGTCTCGCTGCTAGGGCATCGTTTTTAGACAGAATCTCGATTGCCTCGTCGACAAAACCTTCGAGTTTGCCCCCGTCAAACCAGTTCATATCCTCAACAAGCAACATTTGTTTCGCGGGACTTGAATGGAACTGCGCGCTGGCAAAACTGTGCTCTCCTGCCCTAAGCTCATCTAGAGATATGTTGCACCAGAGCGATGAGCCCGAATCGAAGATGGGGGCTGGTCTGCAGGTTAGCGTGTTGACGTTTCGCACAAGGCCAAAGTTACGCCAATGACGGTCATAGTTGACGATGATGTCGTCACATACGATCATGCGGTCAAGGGCATCCTTAACGCCTGTCACCCCGAGCTCCTCGCAGTTTGCTACGTATCGCTCGTAGTCGGTTAGTCGTTCACCTGCGTTCGCGTACTGGTTTACATAGAACGCAGGGACATACTCTTCTTCATCAGTTAAGAAGACATCGCATATGCTCAGGGCGGAAGTGCCCGTGCCCTCGAGCGAGTAAGGCACATAATCGCAGGTGTTTAGGATGCGACGGTGGAGTGCGGTCGCCACCATCTCGTTATAGGGTTCCTGGTTTAGATGCGCACCTGCCTTGTGGAGGATTCGACGGTCACCCTCGCATGTCCAGTACTTTTGAAGATTGCCGTCCGAGGTGTTGTCGGGCTTTGCGGCAGCCGCCTTGCCCTCTGGGGCGAAGGGCGCGATGCTGAGAGAGACGTCGTCAAAAGCATTATTGAAGAAATTGATATCTTTCCACGCGAGACCGGAGCCTTGGGGCCTTATCCAATACTGGTCGGATAAGGAGAGGCCTAGATTTCGCTGTACGAGTTCATCGGGAACATCGACTGCGGCTTCTGCAAGCAGGGAAGCTAGCCCAATGCGTGCGAGCGGGATACCGCGGCCGCGCCACCAAGTGCGGAAAGAGTCGAGCGATACGGGGCTATTAGGGCCAAATACCCCAATAGGGGCGTGGGCGTAATCGACGTCGGCGCCGATGTGGGTGAAGTCTTTTCGCGATGTGTTGTAGACCAGCTGAGCGACTTCGTACGTGCGGTTCATGAGGGTGAACGCGATCTCGCTCTTACCGTGGCCGCGGCGGGGACGTCCCCCCGTTTTGGTCACGGAGCGGAGTCGCGTGTCTACGCTGTCTTTGTCGATGAGCCATACACCAGAAGCCTTGCGGGCCTCAAGTGCTCCGTTTTTTATGAGCTCCTGCACTCTGCGCGGAGTGATGCCGAGCAGCTCGGCGGCTTCCTTGGTAGTAAGCATCGCGAAACCCTTCGTTAGAACGAATAGTTTTATATATAGCAATTGTAATTAACACTATTCGTTCTGGCGAATGGTTTTAAGATTGAGGGCGCACTGAAAGAAATGAACGGGCCTGGTACGCGTTGTTGCTGGATTTTGCATATTTGTATAACGCCGTGCGGCCTGTTGCGCCCCGTCCGCAATTCCTTTATTCTTAACTCGCTTCGCGTGAAAGCGCCAAGTGTGCCAGTGTGGCGCAACGGTAGCGCAACTGATTTGTAATCAGTGGGTTGCAGGTTCGATTCCTGTCACTGGCTCCATGAAAGAAAAAGCAGGTCAGAGTGTTTTTCCCTCTGGCCTGCTTTCTTTTTTATGGCTGCCGTGTGCAATGGGCTGTGCAACGATATGTGCAATAAAAGCCGTTTTGGGTCATTTACGATTCTCGCCGACTCCACAAACTCATCACGTAATTACTGTTACACCTTTCGGCCTTTGTTTAAGTCGAGCTCGCGCACCTTTCGATCAATCATGTGTTGTTCACGCTTCGCCGACCGCGCTTTGCGACGCTCACGCTCCTCGTGAGTCTTCGTACAAAAGGAGCTTTGCTTATTCGTCTCTCGCCTTGGCTTTGAGAGTTCTTTCTGGGCAGCCTCCGCGCTTGTCAGCGCATGCATCGTTTGCTGACGAATTTTGTAGGGATGTTTGCAGAGATCGCAGGTGCGCCAAGGCTGATCGCTTTGAAGATACTCTAAAAGTTGGATACTAAATGCTCTGGTTAAACTTCCCACGAGCTGCTTTCTGGGTTCTGAGCTGATACTGGTCATTTTTCGGAGTATTGGATTCTGGATGAGATGAGTCTCCTCCGGATACGGCGAGATTGAGAGGTCCAAAAAAGCGGCAAGTGGCTCTTCGAGGGCTTCAAGGTACCGAGATGCCGCAATTCTCGCCCCAAGAATATCCGGAGGCAGCTCTTCTTCGCTGGTATTTAGATAAATCTTGGTCGGCATTTCGCAGGCAATAAAAAGCTGGCCAAATCTAGCCATGATGCATTTGCTACTCGGCAGCTTACTTAGTAGGGTGATCGTTGCATCGTATGCCTTTGAGTTAAAGGCAGCTTTACACGCAAATAGAAGGGCGGCAACTTGCATGATGGTGAGGGTTGTGACCAGATCATTGGCTAAGATAATCTGTTCGTCCTTCTTTCGGACGCCTTTCATCAGGTTTGCGATTTCGGTGCCGGCCGAACAGTCTTTTCCTTTGAAATGGTTAAACAAGGAAAATTCTAAAGTGTCTTCAATAGTGGAACTTCTTGCTGAGGCATTCAATGAGTCTCTCCAACAATCAAGCCCGTCACCCACCGGGTTGTCTGAGAATTTGTCATTTGATGCAAACCGCTTTTCGACAAGTTCGAACTGATTGGCATAAGGCGACACCGGAAGACCGTATGCCTCAATAAATCGTTTGACCTCGCCGAGATCATTCGTGTTCAAATTGAGCAAAGCTCCTGTCGCAAAGCCATCCGGTAAGCCATAGGCTTTTTTGCCTGCCTTGCATAGGAACGCAGGACTTTCTGATCCGCCGATGTTAACGCTGATCAGTTTTGCCATCGGAAGCGTCCATGGAGTTGGGCTGTTGATGTTTGTGGGAACTTTTACTTTTGCGGTTGCCATATGTGCTCCTTTAACTGCTGGAATTCTCTAAACCACGTTCTATTAAAAATGATATTTAATACCATTCTGCAGGTCAACTATTGTGTTCTATGTGTACTCCATGAACGAAAGGGTTATATATGGAAGACAGGGACTTCAAAAAGATGAATGCCATCTCTCGTAAAGCGTGGTGTCGTGATTTGCACGCGCTGCCGTCCGCATATGTCACCTCGCGTGATATCGCCAAACTGTTGAACGTTTGCAAGACCAAGTCTATACAGATTCTTAAAGCTGCCGGTGGCGTGAAGATTGCCGGTGTCTGGCGCGTGGACAAGGCCGATTTAATCATGTACCTGGCCTCTATGGAGGAGGGCACCGATGTGCTCTAAGACGATTGCCGAGGCACTGGCGGATGCGTTGCCCGTCGGCGGTACGCGCGGTTGCGCCGCGCACGCCGCCGGCGCGAGCTGCGCAACCGAGCGTACCGCCGACGGCGGCGGCACCGTAATGATCTCAAACGAGAAGGACATGATGAACGTGGTGAACAATATGAACGTTGATTCATCTCCCACCCCCATCCTCGATATCAAGACGGTTATTAGTGCTGAGGAGTATATGCAATTGATAGGTCAACATAGCAATCCCCCTATCGTTCAAAAGGGGAAGGTGGAAGATGCTCCCAAGCTGATCGAAGATGGTGTGGCGCGACTGCTTGCGGATATGACTGAACCGCAAAAGGAGAATCGACGATCCATGACGGTAGGCGAAAAGTGGCTGTGGGTGGTTGAAAATGACCAAGATTCTGCTGCTATAGAGGCGGCTGCTACCGCTATCTGTTGTGGAGATAAATACCTTTTTGCAAGTGCAAAGAAGATGGTGTCCGCTTGGGATAGCGCCAACCTATACGGTCCTAATAGCAAGGACAGGACCTTGGACGCATATCGTGGGGCGCAGAATCTGTTGATAGCGTACTTGGGCTATTCGGATTCTCCGACAGAGGTGGACATGCTTTTCGAATTGCTAGACGATCGACGCATCAATAAGCGTATGACTATTCTTTCATCAGAATATACTGGCAATGAGCTTCGAAAACACTATCTGAGTATCGGCGCTAAGGTTAAGCATGTGGAGGCACTGTTTTCGTGTCTAAAGAAAACTGTGCATTCAGCATCAGGTTGATAGTCGCTTAGCGATATGGATTATTGGACCCAGTTCGCTGGGTCTTTTTTATGGCTGGCCAGAGCGGCACGCGTAAATTGACCAAGATGCTCTTCGCCGATTAAACGTTAAATGGAGCGAGCGCGCATTCGCTATTTCTTTAAAATGGTGACGTCTGAATAACAACAAAGGAGTCGCTATATGAAGACCGTCTACGATGCCCTTGATCCTATCGTCAATGGGTCGGCAACGACCAAGGAGAAGGGCGACAAGTACGAGGCGGCCTGCATTTACTATCTCAAAAACGACCCCTTCTACGCGCTGTTCTTCTCCCGCGTCGGGACGATAGCCCAGGCACTCGAATGGGATAACAGTCTGTTATAAGGGAAAGGAAGCCGTATGGCGAAAAGGGGATATATCTTCTGGGACAGCGAGACGGCGAATCCCCAGCAGAGGATATGCCAGGTCGCTTACATCCTCACGGATCTTGAGGGAAACTGCGTGGGCGACCCGGTTTGCCGGTTGATCAATCCTGAGAGCGAGATTGGTTGGTGGAGCAGGTCCCATCTGGAAATCGATTGGGACTCACTGGACGACATGCCGACCTTTGCCCGCTTCTGGGAGGATGCCGGTCTGGCGGATTTACTGCAAGACTACATCCTGGTCGCGCATAACGCCAACGGCGCCGACATCCACCACATCAAGAAGAGTCTGGCTGCCTACGACATCGAAATGCCCGAGATCGAAGTGATCGATACGATGCTGGTGGCGAAGCGGAAGGGTCTGCCCGGAGCGCTCGTCGGCCTCTGCGAGCATTACGGCGTGCATCTTGATAGCCACCACGATGCCGTGAGCGACGCCGAGGCGTGCCTTGGGGTTTTCCGTGGGCTGGTCGGCGAGTTCGGTGTGCTCGAGCCTGCCGTTTGGGCTCCGAATGCCTCCTCCCATCATGGCCGCAAGCGTGTTTTCACGGGCTTGGGGTTGGTGAATGGTTCGCAAGAGACCGTCGAAGAGGTTTTGGCAAAGGCCGAGGAGGCGGGTTGCAGGGGCGATCCGGGCGAAATCACCGATCCGGTCGGGCTCAAGGTGAAGGTGTCTGGCTTTACCCCGGGCTACGCCCGCGATGAGATCCTTGCCGCACTTAAGGAATGCGGGATGAAGGCGACCGATGGCAAGCCCGCGCAGAGCACGAAGTACCTTGCGATAGGTGATAACGTGGGCCGAAGCAAGCTCGACGCGGTTTTCAACGGCAACACGCAGGCGAAAATCGTCACGACGGGCGAGTTGCTTGAGGTCATGAACCGATTTGGCAAGGCGGAATAGAAGGGGAAGCTCGATATGGCCGTCAATTTGAAAACCGTAAAAGACACGGTGAATCTTGCAGCGGGGGTTTTGGCTGCCGCCGCCGGGGTTGTCGATGGGGCAAAGCAGCTCGGTTTCGATGTCGATGGCGCCGTGAAAAGCGCTGCCGACGGGGCAACCAACGGCGCACGCGTTGTTGCCGACGGCATCGGCAAGGGGTTTGGTGCTGCGGCGGAAGGTGTCGGCGCGGCAGCCGGCGCGTTGGGGGATGCCACGAAGGCGTTCCAGGACTCAAGGGCCGCTGCGGAGGCTCGCAAGAAGATCGATGCCGCTAGGCAATCAATATTTGAAGGCGCGTCGACGGTGATGCCCCTGCACGAGTTCATCTGCCAGCAGGGCAAAGCCTCTGAGGCTGCGTTCAACGGCTACGATATGCCCGGCTGCTATCTCATCGCGACATACCGCAAACATGACCACGACAAGAACTTCAGCGACTATCTCGGAATATACGTGGGGTCAAGTGAGCGTATGGCGGACGATATCGCGTCCATACCCACGCGATCGGGCGATCCGGATGTCTACGCTGACTACAAGTACCGGCAAAACATTTTGCTATTCATGTATCCGTGCGAGTTGAAGGACGTCGACGAACGTCGCGGGCTCCTGCTGCGGTCGTTTGACGGCGAGAGGCTTTACAACGGCACTGGATTATCAGTCGAGAGGGCGGCGGATGAAGACCTATAACCTGGACACCATCAAGAAGGTCCCCTTGCGCGAGGTGTGGCCGCATGAGGCCCACGACTTCACCAAGTGGCTGGCCGAGGAGCAGAATCTCGCAACCCTCGGGACGGCGGTCGGAATCGAGCTCGAGCTCATAGAGACGGAGTCGTCGGTCGGCTCGTTCAACGTGGATATCTACGCGCAGGAGTCCGGTACGGGCCGCAAGGTGATCATCGAGAACCAGCTCGAGGACACCAACCACGACCATCTCGGCAAGGTGATCACGTATGCCGCCGGCAAGGGCGCCGAGGTCGTCATCTGGGTCGTGGCGCACGCCCGCGACGAGCACCGCCAGGCCATCGAGTGGCTCAACCAGCACACCGACAGCGACTTCGGGTTCTTCCTGGTCGAGGTCGAGCTCTGGAAGATCGGGGACTCCCTGCCCGCCCCGCGCTTCGGCGTGGTCGAGCAGCCGAACGAGTGGACCAAGACCGTGAAGCTCTCCGAGGGGCTCAGCGAGACCGAGAAGGTCAAGCTGGCGTACTGGACGGCCTACCGCGAGGTGGCGGGCGGCCATCCGGAGTTCCTCAAGGAGTTCAGCCCGCAGAAGCCCAGCAAGGACCATTGGTCGACGCTTCGCCTGGGGGTCTCGGCATACCATCTCGCCCTGCTCATCGATACGCAAAAGGGCCGCACGGGCATCGAGCTGTACGTGGACGACGACAAGGAGATCGGGCACCGCGCCATCGCCAACAGCGGGGTCTTCGAGGAGCGCCTCGGGCTGACGGCGGCACCCTTCGATGCGAAAAAGGCCTCGGGGCTGCGCTTCTACAAGGCGGGCCATCCCATCAAGGGCCACCAGGACGCATGGCCGGGGTACATCGAGGAACAGCTCGGATGGGCCCTCGAGATGAAAATAATAATCGCGGAGATCGAGCTCTAAAAAACGCCCCGGCAGTTCAAAATTGCAGGGGCGTTTTCTATTGACGGGATTCGGCGCTGGCCGTTTCGGTCCGGATGCGCCGCTCGGCCTCTTCGAGGTCCCTGACAATCCTCCCCAGCGCCATGCAGTAATGCGCGAAGACCGGGTCCTCCTTGCCGAATCGGTCCTCGTAGCAAAAGAGCATCGACTCATGAAGGCAGGCGAGCTCGTAGACGATATCCTCGAGTTCCATATGGCTCCTCTCGAAAAGTGAATAGCGGTTCAAATGGTATCGATGTTGGGCGTGGGCTGCCGGCGTCCGCCGTGAATCGGCCACGGCTCCGCGGCCGGGTGGCACCTCCGCTACGCCGCGTCAAGGGGACCCATGAGACCCCGCACAAACCTCCGCTCCGCTCCGGTTGGTGGAGGTCGTCATGGACCTCCCTTGACCCGTCTTCACTCCGGTGCGGCTTTGCAGGGAGCAAAGCCGACGACGACGCGCGGCGTCGCCATTCGGCTTTGCCCGCAGGGGCGAGATGTTGAGGGCAGGGTGCCCGGAACGGAGGAAGACATGCAGCAGCTGATGACCGAGGAAATCGCCAAGACGGCGCCGAGGCTCTACGAGCAGGACGGGGCGGAGGACCCCACGGTCTACGCCCACTACTTCTCGTGCGTGAACGGATGGGACTGGTGGCTGCTCGAGTTCGACGGCACGGACGAGGCTTTCGGCCTCGTCGAGGGCTACGACGACGAGCTCGGCTACTTCAGCATCAAGGAGATGGCCGAGCTGAACCGCCAGATGTGGTTCGCCGCCGTCGAGCGCGACGAGCACTTCTCCCCGAAGCCGCTCAGCGCCGTCAGGAGGAGGTAGCCGCATGGTCACGGTCGAGTTCGACTCCATGGGCGAGGCGGTCCGCCTCGCCCTCGTGGCCGATGAGTACGTGGGCGGCGGCCTGGCCGTCCTCATTCTCGACGCCACGGACCCGCGCTCCGACGGCTACATGGTCGAGTGGGGCGTGCTCACGGCGAACGTGCCGGCGGCGGCCGAGTGGTGCCGCGGGCGCGGCAACATCGCCATCGACGCTGCGGTCCCCGCGGCGCTCCTCGAGGCGCTCGAGGCCGCCGGCTTGCTCCGCATGGCCGCCCGCTCGGCGGCATCCGGGATGGCCCGCTACCCGCTGGCCACGGTCGCCGGGCAGGCCCTCGAGAGCATGGGCGGCCTGACCGAGACCCTCGAGGAGGCGCTCGGCTCGACGGTCGTCGTCGAGTACGAGTCGGGCGGCGACGGCGGCGCGTTCGAGGTGGGGACCGCACCGGTGGGCTCGGCCGAGCTCGAGCGCCTCATCGCCGCCGCGAGGTCCGAGGCGGACGAGTTGGCGGGCGCCGGCGGATGGGCTGCCGTCCGGGTTGGGTTCGGGGACGCCGAGACCATCGACTGCGAGACGGGCCGGACGGTTTACGTCGCGGGGTGAAATGGGAGGAGGGCGCGGGCGCGGTCCGGATGGGCCGCGCTTTTCCTTTCCCGGGGATGCGGAACTCCCACCGTCCAAGTGCCTTGGACGGTGGGAGCTGGATACGACGATATACTGCGCGTGCAACGGGGACACGCGCCTCCTTTTCGGTTGACTCCACCAGTTCGTACAGAGACTTTTGATCGCGTCGAAAATGTTGGTGTAAGGGTGACACCCTAGCGCCCGTTTAACGAAAAACGGCCTTCGTCCTAGAATCTGAAATCACCACAACAACAGGTTCTAGGAAAGGACGAAGACCGCTATGGGAATCTTATCAGACCC
>DBFABM010000015.1:0-73295 GCA_048194085.1 Collinsella aerofaciens | reverse complement strand
CGGTCTCCGACCGCATGATGACCGACATCTACGAGCACCTCATCCAGCGATACGGCGAGGAGATCTCGCAGGACGCCGAGGACTTCATGACGCCGAAGGACGTGGCGAGGCTCGCCACGGCGCTCCTGTTCGCGAACGAGGACACGCTCCTCAACGCCGACGATGGCGACATCCGCACCCTCTACGACGGCAGCTGCGGCACCTGCGGCTTCATCTGCGACGCGCTCGACCAGCTCGACGAGTGGCACGACAGGGGCCACTTCAAGAGCCCACCAAGATCGTCCCCTACGGCCAGGAGCTAGAGGACGCGACTTGGGCCATGGGCAAGGCGGCGCTCATGCTGCGCAACATCGCCGGCGGCTCGGGCGACGTGCTCGACCAGATGACCGACCTCTCGGCGGGAATCATGCTCGGCGACACCCTCGACGACGACAAGTTCGAGGACCGCGCCTTCAACTACCAGCTCACCAACCCACCTTACGGCAAAGAGTGGAAGAAGGAGAAGGATGCCGTCCTCGAGGAGATGGGCCGGGGCTTCGGCGGCAGGTTCGGCGCCGGCAAGCCCGACATCGACGACGGCAGCATGCTCTTCATGCAGAATGTCGCTGCGAAGATGGCTCCGCCCGAGGAGGGCGGCGGCAAGGCGGCCATCGTGCTCTCGGGATCCCCGCTGTTCAACGGGGATGCCGGCAGCGGGCCATCGGGCATCCGCCGCTGGCTGTTCAGCGAGGACCTCGTCGACTGCATCGTGAAGCTGCCGACCGAGATCTTCTACCGCACGGGCATCGCAACCTACATCTGGGTGCTCAACAACCACAAGCTGGAGAACCGCAAGGGGTACGTGCAGCTCATCGACGCCTCGGAGGAGAAGACCGCCCTGCGCAAGAGCCAGGGGAACAAGCGCTACGAGGTCGGCGAGGACCAGGCCGCGTGGATCGTGCGCACCTACGTAGACGGGCACGACCACGGCAGGTCGGTCATCGTCCCGGTCGAGGACTTCATGTACCGCAAGGTGACCACGCAGCGCCCGCTGCGCGTTGTCATTGAGCCCTCGGTTGATGGGCTGGATGCCCTCTTTACCCTCAGCAAGCCTATGGAGAAGCTGTCGGACGCGAGCCGCGCCGCCATTCGCTCCTGGGTTGAAAAGAACGAGGGCGCCTCGCTCACGTACAGCGAGGTCCTGGCTGCGGCCGAGAAGCTTCACAAAGCGATCGAGAAGCCCAAGCCACAGAAGGCCGCCCTCGCCGACGCTCTCGTCAAGGTCTTCGGACGTCGAGACCCGTCCGCGATCCCCGCAATCGATGCGAAGGGCAACCAGGTGTTCGACCCCGAGCTCAAGGACACGGAGAACGTTCCAATCGGCATGGAAATCGACGACTACATGGCGACCGAGGTGCTGCCCTACGCTCCCGACGCTGCGGTGGACGGGTCGGTAAGGGACGAGCCCAAGTTCGACAACAAGACGGGGCTCACGGCCAACCCGCTCGGCGACGGAGAAATCGGCGTCGTCGGCACGTCCATATCGTTCAACAGGTACTTCTACGAATACGAAAGGCCCCGCGACCCGCAAATCATCGCCAAGGAGATTCTCGAGCTCGAGGACGGCCTCGGCTCGCTCATGAGGGGGTTCCTGGCATGAGGACGAAGGCGGAAATCGGCAACAGTGAGTGGTTTGGTGGGTTGCCTAAGGGCTGGAATATGGTGCCGCTCTCGGCGCTGTTTAGATTCAGCAAGGGGCTGTCCATAACGAAAGCCGATCTTGTAAAGATGGGTAAGCCCGTCATCAGTTATGGGCAGATTCATTCGAAACAGAACATTGGAGTCGAGCTTCGCGAAAGCTTGCTCCGCCGAGTGCCAAATGACCTCGCCGGTGAAACTAGTCCGTCTCGCGTCCTCTCCAATGGGTTTGTTTTCGCAGATACTTCTGAGGACCTAGAAGGCTGCGGCAACAACGTTAGAAACGATTCCTCTCACGCTCTTTATGGCGGATACCATACCGTAGTCTTGAATCCGAGGCGCGACTTTAATAGCAAATACCTCGCGTATCTCTTTACCACGGATGCTTGGCGCTTACAGATTAGAAGGGATCTCGTCGACGTCAAGCTATTCAGTGTCAATCAGACGTCTCTCAACGAGACCTATGTCGTCATTCCTCCGACGGACGTCCAGAAATCAATCGTCTCCTACCTCGACGAGCGCTGCGCGGCCATCGACGAGGACGTCGCGAAGCGCCGCGAGGTCATCGAGAAGCTCAAGGAGTACAAGAGGTCCCTCATCGCGCATGCTGTGACGAAGGGCCTCGACCCTGATGCCGAGTTGAGAGATAGCGGTGTCGAGTGGATCGGCGAGGTGCCAGCTGACTGGGAGATTGTTCCGGTAAAGGCCGATGTTGCAATCGGGCACGGTTCTGATCCAGTCCTTTCAGGCGACATTCCTGTTTGGGGTAGCGGCAACGAGCCTTTCAAAACATGCGGCGAGTATAAAGAGGGCCCGGTTATCCTCCTTGGTCGAAAGGGCACGCTCGACTGCCCTCAGCTCGTTGTGGGGCGATACTGGAATGTTGACACGGCATTTGACGCGAAGATTAAAAGCGGCAACCTTGACCTTAAGTTCTTTTATTACGCTGCAACATGCATAGACATTAAACCCTATGCAACAAATACCGCCAAGCCGAGCATGACTCAATTCGATTGGGCCAATTCAAAAATCGCACGACCTCCTCTCTCCGAGCAGCGCCGCATCGTCTCCTATCTCGATGAACGCTGCGCCGACATTGATGAGGCGATCTCCCGCCAGGAGCAGCTCATCGAGAAGCTCGGAGAATACCGCAGGTCCATCATCCACCACGCCGTCGCAGGCAAGATCGACTGCTCGGAGGCATAGCCATGGCACGGGTTGACACGCATTACACGAACAAGCCCAAGGTCGCTGCTGAGTACAGCGGGCGACGCAAGATTCACCAGGAGGACGCCTTCGAGCGCTACATCTCGCGAAAAGTCGCTGCCCTCGGCGGCGCGGGCTGGGCCCTCTCACCTGACGATACGGGGTTCGACCCGAACGACGCACTCGTGTTCGACGACTTCGTCGCCTGGCTCGAGGCCACTGCGCCGGAGAAGCTCGACAAGATGCGCCGAGAGAAGGGCGCGAGGTGGGAGGACCAGCTGCGCCGCGCGCTCGTGAAGAGCCTGGAGAGAAACGGCACCGTTCTCACCCTCCGCAAGGGATTCCAAATGGCGGGCTATCAGACCATTGAGTGCATGGCGGGCTACCCGGACGACGAGCGCGTGCCCGGGGCGAGGGAGCGCTACGATGCGAACATCCTGCGTTTCATGCACCAGGTTCACTACCAGACGGCTGGGGGCAAGTCTCTCGACTTCGTCCTGTTCGTCAACGGCATCCCCGTCGCCACCGGCGAGGTCAAGACCGAGCTCACCCAGACCGTGCGCGACGCCATCGACGAGTACGTCGACGAGCGCAGGCCTATAGAGCCCAACGGCGGCAGGAAGATTCCGCTACTCATGTACAAGCGCGGGGCGGTCGTCCACTTCGCCGTCTCCGAGGACGAGGTCTGGATGTGCACGAACCTCGGCCCCTTCCCGAGCAAGTCGGCGAAGCCCCGCTTCCTCCCGTTCAACCTGGGACGCGACGGCGGGGCGGGCAACCCGGACGCGCCGGAGGGCGAGTACAGGACCCACTACCTCTGGGACACCATCCTCCAGCGCGACAACTGGCTGTCCATCTTCGACAGGTTCGTCTTCGAGGAGGTCGAGGACAGGCAGGACGCGAGCGGCCGGTGGCACAGACAGGCGACGCAGATATTCCCCCGCTACCACCAGTTCGACGCCGAGAGAAAGGTCTTGGCCGATGCTCGGGAGTACGGGCCGGGTCGACGCTACCTCATCGAGCACTCGGCCGGCTCCGGCAAGACCGAGACCATCTCCTGGGCTGCGCACGACCTCGCGAGGCTCCGCCGCGCGGACGGCGAGAAGATGTTCTCGAGCGTCGTGGTGGTCACCGACAGGCTGTCGCTCGACCAGAACATAAAGAAGACCATCTCCCAGCTCTCCAAGGTGACGGGACAGGTCGTCATGATCGGCCGCGACGAGAGGGGCAACGCCGTCTCGGACGGCTCAAAGAGCTCCCAGCTCGTCGAGGCCCTGCGCCAGAAGAGGGAGATCGTCGTGGTCACCATCCAGACGTTCCTCTACGCCTGGCCGGACATCGCGGTGCTGCCCGAGCTCGACGGCGACAGCTTCGCGGTGATCGTCGACGAGGCGCACAGCTCCCAGGAGGGCAGCTCGGCGGCGTCCCTCAAGACCGCCTTCAACGCGGCGGCGGACAAGCTGAAGTTCGAGAGGATGCTCGACTTCGATGAGGACTCGAGCGACGACGGGTCGGTCATGGACGCCTATTTCGCCCAGATGCAAGCGAGCAACCTCATGCCGCCGAACGTCTCCTTCCTCGCGTTCACCGCGACTCCCAAGGCCGAGACCAAGACCCTCTTCGGCACGCCGACGGGCGAGGAGGACGAGGACGGCAATCCGGTCATGGGCAGCTTCCACCTCTACCCGATGCGGCAGGCGATCGAGGAGGGCTACATCATCGACCCACTTACGGGTTACGTGCCCCTGAGGACGCTCTCGAGGATCGAGGACGAGTCGGAGGATGCCGATGGCAAGCTCGTCGATGAACGCAGGGCAAAAAGGAAGATTGCCAAATGGCGCTCGCTCCACCCGACGAACGTCATGGAGAAGGCCAAGTGGATCATCGACCACTTCGTCGACAACGTGGCGTCGCTCTTGAACGGCGAGGCCAAGGCTATGATCGTCACCTCCGGTCGTCCCGAGGTGGTGCGCTACAAGTACGCGATCGAGGCGTACCTGAAGTCCCGGCCCGACCTCGACCCGGCGAAGGTCGAGCCGAAGCTGCGCTTCAAGGTGCCCGGCGAGCCTCTCGTCGCCTTCTCCCAGAAGGTGCTGGGTGACAAGTGCGTCCTGCCCGAGGACGAGTACCTCGAGGACAACCCGTTCGCTCTCATCGAGCGCGACTACGAGTACACCGAGGCCAACATGAACCCTGCCGGCGAGGGCGCGGTCGAGAGGGCGTTCGACCGACCGGAGCGCAGGCTCCTCATCGTCGCGAACAAGTTCCAGACCGGCTTCGACCAGAAGAAGCTCGTGGCCCTCTACGTCGACAAGCCTCTCGGCAACGCAATCGAGATCGTCCAGACCTACTCGCGCGTCAATAGGACGTGCTCGGGCAAGGATAAGGTTTTCGTGGTTGACTTCGTGAACGACCCCGAGACGGTTCTCGCGGCCTTCAAGACCTACGATAAGGGCGCGAGCATGAACATAGCTCAGGACCCCGACGTGGTCTATGAGCTGAAAAAGGCACTCGACGCCGCCGACGTGTACGCGACGCGCGACGTCGAGGAGTTCAAGGAGGCGCTCTACAGGTCCAAGGGCTTCGCTGCGGGCGGCGATAGCGACGCCTACAGGGCCGCCCTCTACTCCGCCGTCTCCGGACCCGCCGAGATCTTCCGCGAGAGGTTCGCGGCGGCCAGGGACTCCTACGAGACCTGGCTGGAGTGCGCCAACAAGGCAGAGGCGGCCGGGGAGGCCGAGGAGGCGGAGAGGACCAAGAGGAGCGCGGACGAGGCGGCGGGACGCGTCGCGGAGCTGATGACCTTCAGGAAGAAGCTCTCCAAGTACTGCTCCGCCTACACGTTCCTGTCCCAGGCGCTCGACTACGGCGACCCCGACCTCGAGGTCTTCTACAGCTTCGCCAAGCTGCTCGGCCACAAGATCGCGGGCACCTCGCTCGACGACGTCGACGTGCGCGGCCTCGTGCTCAGGGATTTCCGCATATCGGCCCAGAGGCTCCCCGAGGGGGTCGAGGGCGGAGAGCTCATGCCGATGGGCGCGGGCGGCTCCGGCGCAGCGCCCAGGCGCGACACCATGGCGAGGATCGTTGAGAGGCTGAACCGCACGTGGGGCGACGAGGGCGACCCCCTCGTGAAGGCCCGCGCCGTCAACGCGGTCTCCGACGCCGTGGCGGCCGACCCTGTGACCAACACCCAGATCACGAACACGAGCAACACGAAGGAGGCCGTCCTCGCGGACGGGCGGCTGCGCAACATCGTCATCAGGGCCCTCATGTCGATGATGAGCAACGAGCTGGGCGGCCTCGCCGAGCAGGCGCTCGACGACTCGCAGGCGATCGAGCCCCTGGCCGACCAGGTGTACGACCTCATCTCGCAGGGGAAGCGCTACGACATCGCCGAGCTCGCCTCCTACCTCTCGAGGGGAAAGTAGATGGGCGTGGAAGGCTACGTCGAGGAGCTGCTCGGTGTCCGGGACTGCGAGCTCATCGGCAGCGCGACCAAGGTCGATTGCGGTAGGAGGCTCCAGCAGTTCGACCTGAGATACCGCGGGCCGGTCCCCGCATCGTGTCCCGAGTGCGGCGGGACGCTGCACAGCCACGGCGCGAGGACTGTCGGCGTTGTGTCGACGCCACACCTGGGCATCCCGACGAGGCTCGAGATAGGGTTCCCGCGGATGCGATGCCCGGAGTGCGGCTACGTGTGGCGCCCGGCGATAGGCGGGGTCGACGAGGGTCATCGGATGACGGAGGCGGCATACGCCGACATCGCCCAGCGCTCGCTCAGGCTCACCTTCCGCGAGGTCGCCGAGGAGTACCCGCTCTCGCACGTCACCGTGAAGAACGTCTTCGAGGACTACGTCCGCGAGAACGCCTCGAGGCTTCGCTTCAAGGTGCCGGCGTTCCTGGGCATAGACGAGAAGAACCTCAAGAGGGTCGGCATGGTGACCGTGATCACCGATCTCGAGCACAGGACGGTCTTCGACATGGTGCCCGGCGGGACGCAGTCCGACCTTGACGCCTATTTCTCCTCGTTGGAGGGCCTCGAGCGCGTACGGTGGGTCTCGAGCGACATGTACCGGCCGTTCTGGAGGAGCATAGCCAAGTTCACCCCGAACGCGACATGGGTCATCGGCCACTTCCATGTCGTGAAGGGAGCCAACGAGGCCTTGGACGCGGTCCGCAAGGGCCTCCAGGGAGCCCTCAACAGGAAGGGTCGCCTTGAGCTAAAGAAGGGCCTCGCCTACGCCCTTGGGAAGCGGACGCGCGACCTCAGCCTCTACGAGGCGTCGGCCCTAAGGGCGCTACGGGAAGACTCCTCCTACTCGACGCTGATGACCGCGTACGACCTCAAGGAGGACTTCTTCGGCATTTACGACGACCATCCGTCCTCACGCGAGGAGGCTGAGGCGGCGTTCGACGCCTGGATTCGGGAAATTCCCGATGGCAGGGAGTTCGATCCGTTCAGAGCCCTTGCTCAGACCGTTCAGAACCACCGCGAGTTCATCTTCAACTACTGGGAATGCCCCAGCCGCATCTCGAACGGCTACACCGAGTGTGCGAACCGGCTCATAAACGAGACGGATATGAGAGGGCGCGGATACTCGTTCGAGACGCTCCGGGCAAGGACCCTCTACCGCAGGCAGAACCTCGACCGTATCATCGCGAGCAATGGGCTCACGATCGGCCCTCGCATCGATGCACCCGGTCCGCTCTTCGTGACCGAGCCCGACCGCGAGGACGAGGCCGTCGATGAGTTCATAGACCCGAGGTTGGGAGTGAAGGTCGACGCAATGACGGGAGAGATGCTGTGAATGCGAGGCTCGACGAAATTGCAGCCTGGGAGCCAAGGCCTTCAGGCGGCCTGAAATGCGATGCCAACGAATGCGGCTTTCCGACCGTAATCCATCGCACGCCAAGCAGGCTCGTGGAGGAATGCGAGAAGGCCTTCGATGCGGGGCTTCTCCTCGCGGCACTGAACCTCGTCGTGACCATACCGGACGTCTGCGCAAAAGCCGTCGGCATGCGATACATCGACTGGTGCGTTAAATACCTGGAGCTTCCCAATACCGGCGAAAAGATGGCGGCAGAGCGAAAAGACGAAAAGAGTCAAAGTGAGATAAGCGAGGAGTTCGACGTTATAGAGGCGCGAGGTATATTCACAGCTTCAGACCTCTATCAACTGCGTTGCGCCGTTGTCCATGCGGGGTCATCAGTCATCGAAGGCAGAGGGGAGGATTATAGTCCTTATAAGGTTATCGGGGTATGCGTTCACGGCGACGCTCATGGGATCGTCGCGAGCTATGGCCATGCCGGGACGGGTACGGAGAACCTGAAGGGGTGCGCATACGATTGCGTCATCAAGCTCGAAGGCCTCGTCTCCCTCATGGCCAAGGGCGTTGTGTCTTTCCTCGAAGAAGATCCCGAGCGGGATTGCGAAAGGACCATCAAGTCGGGGATAGACCGCAGGGGCGTGACGGATTTTAGACCGCTAATCCAACGGCCCGTTCGTTAAATATATGGTTGGATTTGTACCAATACCATTTGTAAAATAAATGGTTGGAACTAGATAGCCCGGTTCTTACTTTGCCAACCGGTAATTTACCAACTTCCAACCATTTTTTTACATACCTTTTTGTTTTTAACGCAAGCTTTATGCCGGTGAGCTTGTGTTCGACGCCACTTGTCGAGGCTGAGTGCAGGTCGGCGACTTGCTCGATGTCTGATTTGCCCTTCGATCAGTTCTTGTCGAGCTCCTTTGGGCGAGAGAGGCAGCGATCTAGATATCCGCTCTTGGCATATGAGACAAGAAGCCCGTAAGACTGTGGCAATGTCAAAAGGCATACACAAGTGTCAGTCTTTTGACATCGTATGATTTTGGGGAGTGGCGTGCAGCGATCGCGCGCCACCATGACGGCGTAAGTGTTTGCTTTCGTTGTAGAATCTAACGATATGAGCATCCCGGTTGCTCCAGCGCTTCGATGCTCTGGTCTTTAGCGCCTTTCGTTCAGTGGGGGACTGACCGCAAGCGGCGTAAACAAGAAAGGGGACAAGCGTAAATGAAAGCAACCGAGGCAAATCTGCTCGACCTTATGGGTGTGGCGAAGATGCAGTTCGTCATTCCCATGTACCAGCGAGTTTACTCGTGGAGTGTAAAAGAGTGCGAGGTGCTTTGGGATGACGTCATGCGAGCGGGTCGTGATGGCGTATCGCACTTCGTGGGGTCGATGCTCTATATCCCCGAGTCCGAGAGTTCTGCCACGAGCATTTCGCGCGTGCTTCTGATTGACGGGCAGCAGCGCATGACGACGTTTTCGTTGATGATTGCTGCCTTGGCTGACTATCTGGAGGGTAATCCCGACAAGGCCGGCTTCCTTGGCGATCTCAAGATCTCAGCGCTGCGGAAGAACTACCTCTTTAACGATGATGACTACAACGGTCTGGCGCGCTACAAGTTGGTGCTCTCGCAGGACGATAAAGAGACGCTGTTCTCCATCATGTCTGGGTCTCCCGTGCCGGATGAAAAATCGGATCGCATTGTCGAGAACCATGCGTTCTTCCGTGAAAAGATGCACGGGAAATCATTCGACCCTGCAAGGCTTTGGGCGGGACTAAACCGTGTGCAGGTCATCGACACTAAGCTCACCGCTGGCGTTGATAATGCCCAGCTCATATTTGAGTCCATGAACTCCAAGGGTAAGCCGCTCACGCCTATTGACCTCATTCGTAACTACGTTCTTATGTCGCTTCCCAACGACGAGCAGACCAAGCTTTACGAGGGTTACTGGCATCCGCTCGAGCGTTTGTTCGGAAAGGGCGGCGAGGAAGAGTTCAATGCATTTATCTGGTACTGGCTGTGGCTCAAGGTTCCCAATAGGATGCCAAAGGAGAACGAAGCCTACCATGAGTTCAAACGCTATTTCGCCGACGACTACGATGGGGATACCGAGGACCTGCTGAAGGAACTCCGCGAATATGCGCAAAGATATGCCAGGTTGTTCCTTGGCAAGGAGAAAGACGATGGCCTGCACCAAGTATTCGGCAGAATCGTAAGCCTTGATGTGAAGCAGATCAGGCCTCTTTTGATGCTGCTTTACTCGGTTTACGAGGGAAATATGTTGAACCGCAATGCGTTTCTCCGTATCTGCGAGACCATCGAGTCGTTTCTGTTCAGGCGGGCGGTTTGCGGCAGGCTTACCACGGGTCTAAATAATTTCTTTGCCGGCATGTATCGCAATCTTGAGCAACAGGACGATATAGAGGAGTACGTTACGGCGATGCTCCTTATCCACAGTAGCGGTATGACTGCGTACTTCCCGACAGACGAGCATTTTGTCGAGGAGTTTAAGACGCGTGACTGCTACAACCGCTTCTCCAAAAAGCGCTATTACCTGGAGCGCATGGAGAACTGGCACCACCCGAAGGAGTCCATCTCGGCTGACGATTACCAGATCGAGCACGTCATGCCCCAGACGATTGATGATGAGCACGGCTGGAAGGAATCGCTTGGCGAGAACTGGGAAGACGTCCACGACAGGCTGTGCAATAACTTGGGAAACCTAACGCTGACGGGCTACAACCAGGAGTACTCAAACCGGTCGTTCTCGGACAAGCTCAATCTTCCTGGCGTGGGGCTTAAGTGCAGTCCGCTCCACCTGAACAAGTCGATCGCCTCGCATGAAAAATGGGGCGAGGCGGAGATTGGGCAGCGCGCGGACGAGCTGGCGAAAGAGGCATGTGAGATATGGAAATATCCCGACCTTCCGGCAGATGTCGTCGACAAGTACCGTCCTTCTCGTGGGGAGTCTGACGAGGCTCCTGTCTGGACTTTGCAGGAGAATCACCCCACTTTTGCTGAAGGCGGACTCAACCAGAAACTTTTCGATGAGGTACGCGAGTTCGTTCTGAGTGGTAACCCTTCGTGGGAGTCCTATATAGCCAAGTACTATGTGGGCTTCAGGTCGGGCAAGCGAAAACTGCATGCCGTGCTAGAAGGCAGGACCAGCAACGGTGGTTGGATTGCCGTCGGCCTGGCAAAGAGTGTGGATGATCTAACGGATCCAGAGGACATATGCCAGGACAAACGCACACAGGGTGGATTTGGCCCGGGCCTACCAACCTATGTTGCCCTTCGGAATGCCGATGACATTCCCGCGGTACTCGATCTTATAAAGCAGTGCTAGGCAAGGGCCGGGAATCTAATTCTCGGCCCTTGCCATCTCGGAATTGCCGATGGCTTATCTGCCCGTCTACACCCCCGCAATCCCGCGTGCCGCACTCAGCAGCTCGTACTCCCTCTGGCTCCACTGGTGCAGCTCGGACGCGCGTACGGCGTCGCGGCACAGGTCCAGGAACACCTCAGCTCCCTCACAGAAGCACTCGCGGGCAAAGTCGCCCGAGCCGCTTGCGACACACGCGCTGTCGGCAAAGAGCTTCCAACTAGACGGCTCACGCAAGTCGTCTCCGAACAACTTGATCTGCAGAACAAGTGGGCCGCCAGCGGCACATGGCCCTTCTTCCAACGCCTGCACCGTAAAGCGCATCTGGAGGGACAGAGTATAAAATCCGGAAAAGTGTCGAAATAGGCACCCCCAAACTTCGGAAAAGTGTCAAATTCGATAGGCAAATTATCCGGAAAAGTGTAGCTGGATGACAAAACAGCACTTAGAAGCCGGTGCTGGATGCGGGATCCTGCGGCTGCCTTCAGCTCTCGCTACTCATCGTCTCCGTCGTTGGGGTCGCCCTTGAGGGTGTTGATGTCCAGGTACTGGTTATCGTCCTCTTTTTGCTGGGTCTCCGACTCCGCTTGGGTGGGGCCGCGGAACAGCTGGAATCCCTCAAACGCAATGACGCCGAGCAGGGCAATGATAATGGCGATAAAGGCAACCTTGACTGCCTGCGGAAATTCCGAGAAACGCAGCGCCTTTTCCTCGGCGTAATAATCGGCGAAGCGCTCTTCGCCCGTGCTTTTGGTATACGCCGGCGCGGACGCGGCCTCCGGGTCATATTCCGGTGCAGGCGTGGCGGCGTACGGATCGTTGAGATAATCGCTCGATGCGGTGCCATAATCCTCGGTCTCGATGCGACCGGTGCCAGCATAGCCATCGGAATAACCGGAATATGCCGCACCGCCCTCATAGTCCGCGGCGCTCGTGTTGGCGGCAAAAAGCGGGTTAACTGGAACATCGAGCGCCGGCATGCCGGTAGAGGTCTCATCCAGATCGGTTGCAGCCCAGGAATCGTAGGCAACCTGATGGGCAACGGGCTCATCGAGCCTTGCGACCGGAGGCTTGCGTGCCGCAGGAACAGGCAACTGCTGGGCGCTGTACATAACGGTGCTGTCGGCCGATTTGCCCTGCGTCGCTGCTGCGAGAAATGCCGCCGTCTCGGACGGGTCGCTTGCGGGGCGGGGAGCGGGCGTGGGCGCCGAAGTGGGTGCGGGCGTAGGCGCGGGCGTCGAAACAGGCGACTGCGCAGGAGTCGGCGCAGATACGGGCTCAGGCGCAAGTGCGGGATTGGGGCTTGACGGGCGAGCCCCGCCGCCGCCCATGAGTTCGTCGGCGGTCCACGGGCGATCATCCATCACGTCGTCAAGGCTCAGCGAAAACAGGTCGTCTTCACCCTCATCGAACATGCGGTGCACATGTCCACCAATTGCCGGAATCAATCCGCGACCGGTGCATGATGCCTTGCTCAACGCCATTCTGTCCCATCCTTTCGAAATACTAATGACATCGATTATATGGAACTTCCCAAGCGGCTCGGTCTCGGATTCGTGCTTTCCAGAACTCGCGCCCAAAAAGGGAGGGGCAATCCAGGCGAGTGCCTACTTGTCGCCGGCCGCCGCCTTGGCCTCATTGAGGTAGCTATAGAAGCTGTACTTGGAGATGCCAAAGAACTCGCAGGCGCGCTCACTCGACTTGGAAATGAGGAAGGCACCGCGACGGTCGAGGTAGCCAATGGCACGAATGCGCTCGTCTTTGGTCATGAGCGCCGCGGGCTTGCCCACAAACTGCTCGCACTCGTGCAGCAGGTCCTCGAGCAGGTCGCCGATGTTCTTGGTAATGGGCTCGGGCTCGGTATAGCCCGTGCCGCCGGTGCCGGTAAAAGCGTCGAGCGAGCGCTCAAATGCCTTCATAAGCGTAATGTCAAAGTTGATGCCCAAAATGCCGACGGGCTTGCCCTCGTCGTTGCGGATAAAGATCGTCGACGATTTGAGCAGCTTACCGTCGGTGGTTTTAGTGAGGTACGGCTCGCGGTCGTGTACGTCGGTGGCGCCCTCGTGCATGGACTCAAACACGATATGGCTGGGGCCGTCACCCAGTTTGCGCCCGCTGACGTGGCCGTTTTCGATCACTACGATGGAGTGGTCTACGTCCTCGGTCTCCAGATCGTGGACGACGACTTCGCAGTTGGGGCCAAATTGGAGCGCCAGGCCGCGTGCGAGGCGCTTGTAAAACTCAATCTGTGCGGGGGTCATGGGTGCCTTCCTAAAAAATAGTTTGGGCACACTTTGCCATAAACCACACTTGACCGCAAACAAATCCATCAACAAGGCAATTCATGACCGTTCGGCGGCGAAAAAGTACCGATTACGGCAACAAACAATTCGTTAGATATGCCAATCAAAAAGTGTGATAGAACATTACTAACAAACTTTTTGTTTGGCATCCACATAAAAGTTCAGCCGTGTGAATGGGATCGGGCTGAAACGCGTATGCGGGGGCCGGCAAGAGAGGACTTAAGGAGTTCACCGTATGGCCGATAAGATCCAGTGGGCGAGCAACACGATGCCCAAGAGCGATGACAAGCACTTGGGAATCATGAGTCTCGACCACGTGAAGAAGGCCCGCGCCTTCCACCAGTCGTTCCCCCAGTACACCGTCACTCCGCTTGCCCGCCTGGACGGCCAGGCCGCGCGTCTGGGCCTGTCCAACCTGTGCGTTAAGGACGAGAGCTATCGCTTTGGCCTCAACGCCTTTAAGGTCCTGGGCGGCTCGTTTGCCATGGCCAACTACATTGCCGACGAGACCGGCAAGGACGTTGCCGACTGCACCTTCGATTACCTGACCTCCGATCAGCTGGCCGAGGACTTTGGCCAGGCTACCTTCTTTACCGCCACCGACGGCAACCATGGCCGCGGCGTGGCATGGGCTGCCAACAAGCTGGGCCAGAAGGCTGTCGTGCACATGCCCAAGGGTTCCACCAAGCCCCGCTTCGATAACATTGCCGCCGAGGGCGCCACGGTGACCATCGAAGAGGTCAACTACGACGAGTGCGTGCGCATGGCCGCCGCCGAGGCCGACGCCTGCGAGCGCGGCGTTATCGTTCAGGACACCGCCTGGGAGGGCTACGAGAAGATCCCGTCTTGGATCATGGAGGGCTACGGCACCATGGCTTCCGAGGCTGCCGAGCAGCTGCGCGAGATGGCCATCAATCGCCCGACGCACGTCTTTGTCCAGGCCGGCGTGGGTTCGCTCGCCGGCGCCGTGGTGGGCTACTTCACCAACCTGTATCCCGATAACCCGCCCACCTTTGTCGTGGTCGAGTGCGCTCCGGCCGCCTGCCTGTACAAGGGCGCTGCCGCCGGCGACGGCGACCCGCGCATCGTGGACGGCGACATGCCCTCCATCATGGCCGGCCTGTGCTGCGGCGAGCCCAACATTCTGGGCTGGGATATCCTGCGCAACCACGCCACCGCTTTCGTGTCCTGCCCCGACTGGGTCACCGCTCGCGGCATGCGCATCCTGGGCGCTCCCGAGAAGGGCGACCCGCGCGTCATCTCCGGCGAGTCCGGCGCTGTGACCACCGGCCTGGTCGAGACCCTCATGCTCGATCCCGAGTACGCCGAGCTCAAGGAACTCATCGGCCTGGACAAGACGAGCTCCGTGCTCTGCTTCTCCACCGAGGGCGACACCGATCCCGACCAGTATCGCCGCATTGTTTGGGAAGGCGAATATCCCACTTGCTAATCGTTGGGGCGGAGTAAATAGGTATCGCTCCGCCACCTCACAGGTAGATTCCTTCGTTTGAAAGGTTATGAACAATGGCTAAAGAACTCGATTTCGACGCAATCAAGGCTGCTGCTGAATCTCATCGTGCTGATATGACTCGCTTCCTGCGCGCTATGATCTCTCACCCCTCTGAGTCCTGCGAGGAGGGTGAGGTTGTTGCCTGCATCAAGGCCGAGATGGAGAGCCTTGGCTATGACGAGGTCAAGGTCGACGGCCTGGGCAACGTCATGGGCTTTATGGGCGAGGGCGACAAGATCATCGCCATCGACTCCCACATCGACACCGTCGGCATCGGCAACATCGAGAACTGGGACGCCGATCCCTATGAGGGCTACGAGACCGACGAGATCATCTACGGCCGCGGCGGCTCTGACCAGGAGGGCGGCATGGCTTCCGCTACCTACGCTGCCAAGATGATGAAGGACATGGGCCTCATCCCCGAGGGTTACAAGATCATGGTCGTCGGCACCGTCCAGGAAGAGGACTGCGACGGCATGTGCTGGCAGTACATCTACAACAAGGACGGCATTAAGCCCGAGTTCGTCATTTCCACCGAGCCCACCGACGGCGGCATCTATCGCGGTCACCGCGGCCGCATGGAGATCCGTGTCGACGTTCACGGCACCTCCTGCCACGGCTCCGCTCCCGACCGCGGCGACAACGCCATCTACAAGATGGCCGACATCATCGCCGACGTCCGCGCCCTCAACAACAACGGCTGCGACGAGTCGACCGACATCAAGGGTCTCGTCAAGATGCTCGACCCCAAGTACAACCCCGAGCACTTCGAGGATGCCCGCTTCCTGGGCCGCGGCACCTGCACCGTCAGCCAGATCTTCTACACCAGCCCCAGCCGCTGCGCTGTCGCTGACTCCTGCGCCATCTCCATCGACCGTCGCATGACCGCCGGTGAGACCTGGGAGTCCTGCCTGGACGAGATCCGCAACCTGCCGGCCGCCAAGAAGTACGGCGACGACGTGAAGGTCTCCATGTACATGTACGACCGTCCGTCCTGGACCGGCGAGGTCTACGAGACCGAGGCTTACTTCCCCACGTGGATCAACAAGGAGACCGCTCCGCACGTCAAGGCCCTCGTCGACGCCCACAAGGCCATGTTTGGTGACGAGCGCATCGGCTGCGAGCCCAGCATGGACAAGCGCACCGGTCGCCCGCTGTGCGACAAGTGGACCTTCTCCACGAACTGCGTCTCCATCCAGGGCCGCTACGGCATCCCCTGCGTGGGCTTTGGCCCGGGTGCCGAGTCTCAGGCTCACGCTCCCAACGAGGTCACCTACAAGGACGACCTGGTCACCGCTGCCGCCATGTATGTGGCTGCCCTGAACCTCTACGATCCGAGCCAGGCCGATGGCGACGCCACCGTGTTCCGCGCCGGTCTGACCAACAACAAGATCGACTAGTCCCATTCCTCGATTTTGTTGAGCCGGGGACAGTTTATGCCCCCGGCGCCTCCTGTTGACTTGGGGCCCGCGGTCGTTATCTCCCATGCTTCCTCAACGGTAGCGGGTCCTCGTCATAGCGCTCTGCATGTTCTAGCCACACGCGCATGCCGGAGCACATCTACTCATTGCGATCGTTTCACCTTTAGAAAGGACATTTACATGGACGCCAAGTTTACCGAGCTCGTCGAGCAGCTGAACGGCCTCGATTTTAAGGGTATGTACGGCAGCGACTTCCTGCACACCTGGGATAAGACCACCGATGAGCTCAAGGCTCTCTACATCGTCGCCGACGCCCTGCGCGAGCTGCGCGAGAACAACGTCTCGTCCAAGATCTTCGACTCGGGCCTGGCCGTCTCCCTGTTCCGCGATAACTCCACCCGTACGCGCTTCTCCTTCTCTAAGGCCGCCAACCTGCTCGGCCTTGAGCTGCAGGACCTGGACGAGAAGAAGTCCCAGATCGCTCACGGCGAGACCGTCCGCGAGACCGCTACCATGATCTCCTTCATGGCCGACGTCATCGGCATCCGCGACGACATGTACATCGGCAAGGGCGACGCCTACATGGCCGAGGTCTCCGAGTCTGTCCAGCAGGCTTACGAGGACGGCGTTCTGGATCACCGTCCCACGCTCATCTCCCTGCAGTCCGATTCCGACCACCCCACGCAGTCCTCTGCCGACATGCTCTACCTCATCAACGAGTTTGGCGGTCTTGAGAACCTCAAGGGCAAGAAGGTTGCCGTCACCTGGGCCTACTCGCCCTCTTACGGCAAGCCGCTGTCCTGCCCGCAGTCGCTGATCAGCCTGCTGCCCCGCTTTGGCATGGACGTCACCCTGGCTCACCCCGAGGGCTACGACCTCATGCCCGAGGTCGTCGAGCGCGCCAAGGGCTACGCCGCCGAGTCCGGCACCACCTTTAAGCAGGTCAACACCATGGCCGAGGCCTTCGAGGGCGCCGACATCGTGATCCCCAAGAGCTGGGCTCCGTTTGCCGCCATGGAGAAGCGTACCAACCTGTACGCCGAGGGCGACGACGCCGGCATCGCTGCGCTCGAGAAGGAGCTGCTCGCTCAGAACGCTACGCATCAGGATTGGTGCTCCACGACCGAGCTCATGGAGAAGACTGCCAACGGCCAGGATACCATCTTTATGCACCCGCTGCCCGCCGACATCTCCGGTGTCTCTTGCGAGCACGGCGAGGTTAACGCCGACGTCTTCGACATGCACCGCGTGGGCATGTACAAGGAGGCCAGCTACAAGCCGTATGCCATCGCAGCCATGATGTTCCTGCAGAAGGTTGCCGATCCCGCCGCTACCCTCAAGGCCCTCGACGAGCGCAACACCGCCCGTTGGCTCCAGGCCTAAAGCCGGGTTGAGGTAAGCCATGTAAAGGGGGCGCTCTGCCAACCGGCGGGGTGCCCCTTTTTTGCATCGCGGGCGTGCGGGATAAGCGCTTTCGATGTGGATACCCGCGGCGCGAGTTATGGGTACGATGGTTTCAGGGGAGGTATCACCATGAAACTTGGATGCGTCATTATGGCTTCGGGCGAGGGCAAGCGGTTTGGCTCTAACAAGATGCTTGCCGATATCTATGGCGAGCCGCTGATTGCCCGGACCATCGATTCGGTTCCCCGGGGCTTTGACGTCGTGGTTTCGACGCGTTGGCCCGAGGTCGCTCAGATTTGCGAGGACAAGCATTGCCCGTGCGTGCTGCACGATGGCAAACTGCGCAGCGAAAGCGTCCGTGCGGGCCTTTCGTGGGGAGTCGAACGCAACTGGAAAGGTTGCCTCTTTTTGCCGGGCGACCAGCCGCTCGTGAGTTCGGATTCTTTTGAGGCTATGGTTCGTGCATTTGACGAGCGTGGCCGCAAACATCCGGTGCGTCTTGCGTGCAACGGTGAGCCTTCGAGTCCGGTGCTCTTTCCGGCGGAACTGTTCGATGCACTTATGTGTCTTGAGGGCAAGGACGGCGGGGGCTCGATTCTCAAAGGTCGCGTCGACGTTGCGCTGGTCGAGGCGCGTGCCTACGAGCTGTGGGACGTCGATACCGCCAAGGGACAGCAACGCATAACGGAGCATATCGCCGCCTGCTCGTATTTTGATCGCGTGGCCAACTGCATCAATCAATAAGGAGCAATTATGATCATCATCAAAAACGGCGCGCTCGTGACGCCCCAGGGGCTTCGCCGCGCCGATCTTGCCATGGATGGCGATAAGATCGTGCGGATCGCCGCGGCGATTGAGCCTGCCGAGGGCGATACCGTCGAGGATGCCACGGGCTGCTGGGTGTTTCCCGGCTTTATCGACGGCCACACACACATGCAGTGCTGGACTGGCATGGATTGGACGGCAGATAGCTTTGAGACCGGTACGCGTGCGGCTGCCTGCGGCGGCACGACGACCATCGTGGACTACGCGACGGCCGATCGCGGCGTGACCGTGCCCGATGCCTTGGCCGAGTGGCATTGCCGCGCCGACGGAACCTGCACGGCTAACTACGCCTTTCATATGGCACTCGCCGAGTGGAACGAGCGCAACCGCGCCGATCTTTCGGCCATGCGCGAGGCGGGCGTATCGTCGTTCAAGACCTACTTTGCCTACGATCATCTGCGCCTGGACGATGCCGAGACGCTCGAGGTGCTCGAGGAGCTCAAGCGTATTGGCGGCATACTGTGCGTGCATTGCGAGAACGGTACGCTGGTGAATGAGCTGCAGAAGCGCGTGTACGAGCAGGGGATTCATGGACCCGAGGGGCATGCGCTCAGCCGTCCGGACGTGTGCGAGGGTGAGGCCGTGAGCCGTCTGCTGTATCTGGCGCACTTGGCCGGGGACGCTCCGGTCAACGTGGTGCACCTTTCGACTAAGCTGGGGCTCGAGGCCATTCGCGCTGCCAAGGCGCGCGGGCAGAAGAACATCTATGTCGAGACATGCCCCCAGTATCTGATGCTCGACGACACCTGCTATCTGGAGCAGGGCGAGGACGGCTTTGCGGGCGCCAAGTACGTGATGAGCCCGCCGCTGCGCCATGCCGGTGACCGTGCCGCGTTGCGCGAGGCGCTTGTGGCTGGCGAGATCGATACTATTGCAACCGATCATTGCAGCTTTAACCTGCACGGGCAAAAGGACCGCGGGCGCGACGATTTCCGCGCGATTCCCAACGGCGGGCCCGGCGTGGAGCATCGTCCCGTCGCGATCGCCACGAGCTTTGAGGGGCAACTGGGCCCCGAGGACCTCTGCCGCCTGATGAGCGAGAACCCGGCGCGCGTGTTTGGCATGTACCCGCGCAAGGGCTGTCTTGCCGAGGGTGCCGATGCCGACGTGTGCGTGTGGGATCCTTGCGCGCGTTGGACGATCGGCGCCGCGACACAGCATCAGGCCGTGGACTACACGCCGCTCGAGGGCTTTGAGGCACATGGCCGCGCCAAGGCCGTGTTTGTGAACGGCGTGCTGGCGGCACGCGACGGCGAGCCCACCGGAGCCCAGCCCGGCCGCTACGTCCCCCGCTAGCAGCAAAGATGCCGTGTCCCCTCCTCAGTTGCGGTGAAATACGGACTGTTTGCGGCCGTCGGGCGGCCAAACAGTCCGTATTTCACCGCAACTGAGGAGATGGGGCCGGCTACTTGAGGCTGCTGGCGACGACGGGGTGGTCGAGAGCTGCCTCGAAGCGGTCGGCCATCGTGGGGTCGCTGAGCGTGTCGACTTGGTTGAGCATGATGCGGGCATTGTTGAGGTTCAGCATCCGCAGCTCGGCATTGAGCACCTGGGCGACGCGCTCTGGGGTGGCAGTGTCGGTGAGCTCGCAGCCGCAACGCTCGCAAAAGAGCTCGGGGCGGTGGACAACCTCGGCGACGGGTTTGCCCAGTCCCGAGGCGCCGACGACCCAGACAACGTTTGCCGTGGCGGCGGGAATTACCGGCTCCCAGGCGGCATGCGCCTTGAGCGGGAGTCGCTTGCTACCGTCTGCCTCGGCCAACACATAGTCAAAGCGCTGTGCCAGCTCGCCGAGTGGCTCGGCGGGGGCGGAGAGCTTGCCTGTCTCCGGGTCCAAGATGCCTGCCTGGCAGATGCCTCCGCGTGCAAGCCCCGCGCAGGCCTCGCAGGTGCAGCCTGGGGCGTGTGGGGCACCTGGCTTCCAAGGCGCGGCGTCCAGGCGACGATTCGACCCGTCCCATGGCACGCCGGCAACGGGAAGCATATGCGTGGTGGTGCAGAGGAGCACGCGGCCGCCAGCGCGCATGAGCTCAAGACCCAGCGTTTTGAGCAACGTCGACTTGCCGCCGCTGCCGATAATCGCGGTAATGCCCGGCTCGATCCTGAGCGCCGAGGCAAGATTGCCGCTAACCGTTTCCATCTGTTCACCGCCGTATAATACTGTGATAATAAATAATCATCAGAGTAGCGGTCGAACCGCTTTTGCTCTGCTCAAACCGTAGCACAGGGAGGTGCCCCGGGAATGCTCGTTTATGTTCGCGGCGCCGGCGATATCGCCACGGGTGTCGCCGCTCGCTTGGTGCGCGCCGGCGTGTCGGTCGTTATGGCCGATATCGCGGTTCCCACGTGCATCCGCCGCACAATCAGTTTTTGCGAGGCTATTCGCCTGGGCGAGGTCCAGGTCGAGGGCATTCGCGCTCGCTTGGCGCAGACGCCGGCAGAGGCGCTCGAGATTACCCAAGCGGGGGATGTTGCCGTCGTGGTGGACCCTCAGGCCAAGATGCTCGATGAGCTTAAACCCGCGGCTGTGGTCGACGCGATTCTGGCCAAGCGCAACCTGGGCACCACGCGCGACATGGCGCCTACCGTCATCGCCGTGGGGCCGGGCTTTACCGCGCCGGTCGATTGCGACGCCGTGGTCGAGACCATGCGCGGGCATTTCCTGGGCCGTGTCATTACCCAAGGTTCACCCCAGCCCAACACGGGCGTGCCGGGCATTATCGCTGGCTATGGCAAAGAGCGTGTTATCCACAGCCCCGCCGCCGGCGTGTTTCGGTCCGACCGCGCAATCGGCGACATCGTGCGCGCCGGAGACGTGATTGGCTACGCGGGCGATACGCCCATGCGCACGCAGATCGATGGCTGTCTGCGCGGGCTTTTGGCGAACGGCGTGCAGGTGACCGAGGGCTTTAAATGCGCCGATGTCGATCCGCGCGGCGATGCCAGCTATATCAACTACATTTCGGACAAGGCGACGTCGGTCGGCGGCGGCGTGCTCGAGGCACTCGCTATGCTCACCGATATCTTTAGAGGATAGAAGGCGGCAATGGAAAAGCTCGATGTTGTGAATGCGGCGCTTGCCGCCCTGCGTGCTGGCGAGACGTGCGAGCTCGTGGTCGTGGCCGGCACGGCGGGGTCGTCGCCGCGCGGCGTGGGCGCCTGGATGGCCGTCTTTGCCGACGGCAGCCAGGCGGGCACTATCGGCGGCGGCAAGATTGAGCTCTTTGCGCTGGATGAGGCGCGCGAACTCCTGAGCGCGGGACAGTCGCGTCTGGTCCGCTACACCATGGGCGGCGAGAACTCCGATACCGGCATGATCTGCGGCGGAGCCATTTGCCTGTGCTATCTGCATCTGGATGCGACCCAGGCACCGTTGTTCCAGGAAATTGCCGACGTCTTGGTCTATCGGCGCATCGGCGACTTCGTCATCGACTTTGAGCCGTTTATCGCGAGCGCGCTCGAGGGCGATGTGGCCGAGTACCATGGCGAGGCATCGCGCCATACCATTGCGGGATGCCCCGGGCTTTCACTGGTGGAGGAGGGGAGTAACGTCACCTACACCAACGCTGCCTCTGAGATTCCCGCGGCGCACATCGAGACGCTCTGCCCCGAGGGCCTGACCTACATCTTTGGCTGCGGACACGTGGGCGCCGCGACGGCGCGCGTGCTCACGGCGGCGGGCTTTGCCGTCGTGGCCTGCGATGACCGCCCCGGCACGTTGACGCCCGAATGGGTGCCCGGTGTCTACGATCGTCGCCTGGTCGATTACAAGAACCTGAGCGAGCTGTGTCCCATCGGTCCGCGCGACTTGGTGGTCGTCGCCACGGCGGGTCACAAGTCCGATATCGACGTGGTGATTCAGGCCATGCGTGCCAAGCCTGCCTATCTGGGCTGTCTGGGTTCGCGCCGCAAGACGGCCTTTGTGCGTGCCCGCCTGGAGCAGGAAGGTTTTACGCAGGACCAGATCGACGAGCTGCACCTTCCGATCGGCGTTGCCATTGAGGCCGAGGACCCCAAGGAGATCGCCATCTCCATCGCCGCCGAGATGATCCACCTGCGCCGCACCAAACTCGTCCCCCGCAAGCGCTAATCGCATCCCCACCAATAAGTTGCGGTGAAATACGGACTGTTTAAGCCTGTTAGGCCGCCAAACAGTCCCTATTTCACCGCAACTGCTTTTTGGGATCCATTTGTGCGGGGGAGTTGTGGAGTTGTGCAGGCAGACGAGGTTTTTCTGGAAATACGCACCCAATGCGCGTATAGTACCGATTGTTTTGTCGGCTCCTGCTGCGTCGAGTCCAAACCGCGAAATGCCATGAGCGGCGCGGATGCAGCCAGGAGGCACGAGGACAACCCATCGTGGCCACGCCCCGTGCTTAAAACCCCAAGAAGGAGTGAACAATGGCAGAAGAGAAGTATGTGCCGCGTCTGAAGACCAAGTACAACAACGAGGTCAAGCAGCAGCTTCAGGACAAGTTCCAGTACGAGAACGTCATGATGATCCCCAAGTTTGAGAAGATCGTCGTGAACATGGGTGTCGGCGAGGCCGCTACCGATTCCAAGGCCATCGACGGTGCCGTGCGCGACCTGCGCGCCATCACCGGCCAGCAGCCGATGATCACCCGTGCCCGCAAGTCCATCGCTACCTTCCGCCTGCGCGCTGGTATGCCGATCGGCTGCAAGGTTACCCTGCGTGGCGACCGTATGTGGGAGTTCTTCGATCGTCTGACCTCCGTCGCGATCCCCCGTATCCGTGACTTCCGCGGCATCTCCGCCAAGAGCTTCGACGGCCGTGGTAACTTCTCCATGGGCGTCACCGAGCAGCTCATCTTCCCCGAGATCGACTTCGACTCCGTCGATCACCAGCGTGGTATGGACATCACTTTCGTGACCACCGCCAACACCGATGAGGAGGCCAAGGCCCTTCTGGACGCCTTCGGTTTCCCGTTCAAGAAATAGGTTCACCTGCCCTATAAGCGCCGTTCCCACAAGGGGGCGGCGCTTGGGGCGAACAATACTCTATGTGAGGAGGATATAAGTGGCTAAGACATCGATGATCGTCAAGTGCAATCGCAAGCAGAAGTTCTCTACTCGTGAGTACACGCGCTGCCAGCGCTGCGGCCGTCCGCACTCTGTGTACCGCAAGTTCGGCCTGTGCCGTGTCTGCTTCCGCGAGCTTGCACTCAAGGGCGAGCTTCCCGGCGTTAAGAAGGCCAGCTGGTAAGTCACTACCAGCGTTTCAAGCATCAGTTTGGAACAGGGAAAACGCGCTAAAAAGGCTTTGCCGTTAAGGGCGGCGAAGAACCAAGAGCACGTGTTCATCAAGAACGAAGGAGAATCTGTATGAACCTTACAGACCCGATCGCAGATATGCTTACGCGCATCCGTAACGCTAACTCTGTGAACAAGGCCACGGTCTCCATGCCGAGCAGCAAGAAGCTCGTCGAGATCGCTCGTGTTCTGCACGAGGAGGGCTACATCGAGGGCTACGATGTCGAGGACACCGTTCCCCAGAAGACTCTGCACATCACGCTTAAGTATGGTCCCAAGAAGGCTAAGGTCATCAACGGCATCCGCCGCATTTCCAAGCCGGGCCTGCGTAAGTACACCGGCGTTGCCGACATGCCCCGCGTCCGCGGTGGCCTTGGTACCGCCATTATTTCCACCAGCCATGGCGTCATGACCGACCGCGATGCTCGCAAGCACAACGTCGGCGGCGAGATCATCGCTTACGTCTGGTAATTCGCTCGGTAGGTAGAAGGAAAGGAGATCACCGTGTCTCGTATCGGTAATAAGCCTGTCCAGATTCCCGCCGGAGTCGAAGTGGCAGTCAACGGCAACAACGTTGTCGTCAAGGGCCCCAAGGGCCAGCTCGAGCTCGATGTCTTTGAGAAGCTCGCTATCAACGTCGAGGACAACGTCCTCACCGTTTCCCGTCCCGACGACGAGCGTGAGACCCGTGCCCGCCACGGCCTCACCCGCGCCCTCATCCACAACATGGTTGTTGGCGTTTCCGAGGGCTTCGAGAAGAAGCTCGAGCTCGCCGGCGTCGGTTACCGCGTGCAGCAGAAGGGCAAGAACCTCGAGTTCTCCCTGGGCTTCTCGCACCCCGTGATCGTCGAGGCTCCCGAGGGCATCACCTTCGAGGTTCCCGACAACACCCACGTGAACGTCAAGGGTATCAACAAGCAGCAGGTCGGTCAGATCGCCGCTGAGATCCGCGGCCATCGTCCTCCCGAGCCTTACAAGGGCAAGGGTATCCACTACGTTGGCGAGCACATCCGCCGCAAGCTGGGTAAGGCCGCCAAGTAGTCGTAACCGACTCACTCGCATAAGACCAGCACCCCGTCAGGTGCTGGCAAGATCAACCTTTTTAGGAGTTTACGTATGAACAAGCATAAGGCGAAGCTGGAAGGCCTCAAGCGTCGTCAGCGTCGTGTTCGCGGCAAGGTCTCGGGTACCTCCGAGCGTCCGCGTCTTCGCGTGACCCGTACTAACGCCAACATCTATGCCCAGATCATCGACGACAGCAAGGGCTCCAGCCTGACGCTCGTCTCTGCCTCGACCCTCGAGGCCGAGTTCAAGGGCACCCACACCTCGAACAAGGAGGCTGCGGAGAAGGTCGGTCAGCTCGTTGGCAAGCGCGCCATCGAGGCCGGCATCACCAAGGTCGCCTTCGATCGCGGTGGCCGTATCTACCATGGCCGCGTCAAGGCCCTCGCCGACGGTGCTCGTGCCGCCGGTCTCGAGTTCTAGGAGGTATGTAGCACATGGCTCGTAATCAGAAGCAGCAGCGCGAGGCCTCCGAGTTCGAGGAGCGCGTCGTTTACATCAACCGCGTGTCGAAGACCGTCAAGGGTGGTCGTCGCATGAGCCTCGTCGCTCTCGTCGTCGTTGGCGACGGCAAGGGCAACGTCGGCGTTGGCATGGGCAAGTCCGCTGAGGTGCCCATGGCCATCTCCAAGGCATCTCTCGATGCCAAGAAGAACATGTTCCACGTGCCGGTGACCGAGCAGGGCACCATCCCGCACGAGGTTCTCGGCCACTTTGGTGCCGGCCGCATCATCATCAAGCCCGCTGTCGAGGGTACCGGCGTTATCGCCGGCGGCGCTGTGCGTCCCCTCTTTGAGCTTGCTGGCATCAAGAACGTCCTGTCCAAGTCCCTCGGTACCGACAACGGCCTCAACATCATCAAGGCTGCCGTCGAGGGCCTCAAGGAGCTCTCCAGCCCTGAGGACGTCGCGGCTCGCCGTGGCCTGACGGTCTCCGAGATGTTCGTCGGTAAGGAGAACTAAGCATGGCTGACACCATCAAGATCAAGCAGGTCCGCAGCACCAACGGTTGCAAGCAGGACCAGGTCCGTACTGTCCGTGCCCTCGGTCTCCACAGGATCCGCGAGGTTCGCGAGATTGCTGACAACGAGTCCGTCCGCGGCATGATCTTCAAGGTCAAGCACCTTGTCGAGATTGTAGAGGAGTAGCAAATGCAGCTTCACGATCTTACTCCCGCGCCCGGTTCCACCAAGAACCGCAAGCGCGTCGGCCGTGGCAATTCTTCGGGTCACGGCACCACTTCTGGCCGCGGCCAGAAGGGCCAGGGTTCCCGCTCTGGCGGCACCAAGGGTGCCGGCTTCGAGGGTGGCCAGACTCCGCTGGCTATGCGCCTGCCCAAGCTTCCGGGCTTCCGCAACCCCCGTCGTATCGAGTACACCGCCGTTAACGTTGAGCGTCTCGAGCGTAAGTTCGAGGGCGGCGCTGTGATCGACGGTGCCGCTCTTAAGGCCGCTCGCATCACCAAGAGCGAGTTCGAGCCCGTCAAGGTGCTCGGCAATGGTGAGCTCACCAAGAAGTTCACGGTCAAGGTCGACAAGGTCAGCGCTTCTGCGCAGGCCAAGATCGAGGCCGCCGGCGGAAAGGTCGAGCTGCCGTGCTAAATGGTCTTAAGAATGCTTTCCGCATCAAAGAATTGCGCGAAAAGATTCTTTTTACCATAGCTATGCTCGTCGTGTACCGCATTGGTGCGCACGTTCCTGTGCCCGGCATTCCCTTCCAGGGGATGCTGGGCCTTTTCTCGACCGATAACAATTCGGTCGCCGCAGGTGCTATGGCCCTCCTGAATCTTTTCTCTGGCGGCGCGTTGAGCTATGTGTCGGTGTTTTCGCTGGGCATCATGCCTTACATCACCAGCTCGATCATCCTCCAGATGCTCCAGGCCGTTGTGCCTTCCCTGCATGAGCTTGCCCGCGAGGGCGAGGTCGGTCAGACCAAGATTACGCAGTATTCGCGTTACCTCACCCTGGCTCTGGCAATCCTCAACTCCGTGGGTTACCTCTTCCTCTTTAAGAGCTTCGGCATCAGCTTTAATGGTGCCGGCGCTCCCGAGATCATCTTCGACCTCATGATTGTCGGCACGCTCACCGCGGGCGCCATGCTGATCATGTGGATTGGTGAGCTCATCACCCAGCGCGGTATCGGCAATGGCATGTCGCTGATTATCTTTGCGAACATCATGGCCGGTCTGCCGCAGGCTATCTTCTCCAGCACCGAGGGCAATGCCGGTGGCATCATCACCATGGTGATCATCTGCGCCATCATCCTGCTGGTTATCCCGTTGATTGTTTTCCTTGAGCGCGGCCAGCGCCGCATTCCGGTCTCCTACGCTAAGCGCGTCGTGGGCCGTCGCATGATGGGTGGCCAGACCACCTACCTGCCCATCAAGGTCAACACCGCGGGTGTCGTGCCGATCATCTTCGCTTCGGCGCTGCTGTACTTCCCGGCTCAGATTGCCGTGTTCTTCCCCGGCATCGGCTGGATCCAGGCAGTTGCCTCTGCGCTTTCGCGCGGCTGGCTCAACTGGGTGCTTAACGTTGTCCTCATCGTGTTCTTCGCGTACTTCTACACCTCCATGGTGTTCAACCCCGATGACACGGCCGACAACCTTAAGAAGCAGGGCGGCTTTATTCCGGGCGTGCGTCCGGGTAGGGCTACCGCGGCCTACATCAAGAACGCGCTCAACAAGATCACGCTTCCCAGCGCTGTCTTTTTGGCGCTCATCGCCATCGTGCCTTCGATCATCTTCTCCTTCACGGGTAACCAGCTGATCCAGGCATTTGGCGGCACGTCCATCCTCATCATGGTCGGCGTCGTGCTCGACACGGTCGATAAGCTCGAAGGCCAGATCAAGATGTATGATTACGATGGATTCTTTAAATAGGCTAGAGGAGGATTGCTCATGAACCTCGTATTGCTCGGAGCTCCGGGTGCCGGTAAGGGCACCGTCGCACAGGAGCTCGTCGCCGAGTTTGGCGTCGCCCATATTTCCACGGGCGACCTGCTGCGTGCTGCCGTCAAGGGTGGCACCGAGCTTGGTATTCAGGCTAAGAAGTACATGGACGCTGGCGAGCTCGTTCCCGACCAGCTCGTGATCGACCTTGTCAAGGAGCGCCTTGCCGCCGATGACGCCCAGCAGGGCTTCATCCTCGACGGCTTCCCGCGCAACACCGCCCAGGCTGTGACGCTCGATTCCGAGCTCTCCGCCATGGGTCGCGAGATCGATTGCGCCCTTCTGGTCGATGTGGCCCCCGAGGTCATTATCGATCGTCTGTCTTCGCGTCGCACCTGCCGCGCCTGCGGTTACACCGGCACCGCTGCCGATGCTACCTGCCCCAAGTGTGGCGGCGAGATGTATCAGCGCGACGACGACAAGCCCGAGACCATCAAGAACCGTCTCGACGTCTACGAGAAGTCCACGAGCCCGCTCGTCGACTACTATCGTGGCCAGGGTCTGCTCAAGTCGGTCAACGGTGACCAGGCTCGCGAGACCGTGTACGGGGATGTCAAAGAGGCTCTCGGTCTATGATCAAGATTAAGTCTGCAACGCAAATCGAGCAGATGAAGAAGGCAGGAGCGCTATCTAAGATGGCGCTCCGCCACGTTGGAGCCATGGTGCGCCCCGGCGTTTCGACTTTTGAGCTCGATCAGCTCGCGGAGCAGATTATCCGCATGCATGGTGGCACCCCAGCCTTTAAGGGTTACGGCGGGTTTCCCGGAACCATTTGCGCATCGATTAACGATGCCGTGGTACACGGTATTCCCAACCCCGACATGATCCTGCGCGATGGCGATATCATCTCCATCGATACGGGAGCCGTTGTCGACGGTTGGGTCGGCGATAACGCTTGGACGTTTTTCGTCGGCACCCCCACGCCCGAAGCCAAGGCTTTGTGCGAGATCACGCGCGATTGCCTTAAGGCTGCCATCGAGCAGGCTGTTCCCGGTAACCATATCGGGGACGTCGGTTATGCCGTTCAGTCCCTCGCCGAGTCTCACGGTTACGGCGTGCTTCGCGATTATGTGGGCCATGGCATTGGCCGCGTGATGCACGAGGACCCCAACGTTCCTAACTATGGAAAGAAGGGGAGGGGCGTTCGCCTCCAGGCCGGCATGGTCATTGCCATCGAGCCGATGGTTACGATGGGTTCCAACCATGTGAGCACGGGCTCCGACGGTTGGATCGTCACGACCAACGACCACCTGCCCGCCGCGCACTACGAGAACACCGTCGCCATTACCAATGACGGCCCGGTGATTCTCACCACGGATGCGCAAGGTGCTTGGTGTTCGCTCCAAGGCGGAGAAATGTAAAAGTCGCCGCCCCCTGATGCCCAACCTCGCCTTTCAATTTCGAAGGCATGACCCCAAGGTCTATGCCTTCTCATTTCAAGGCGATCTTGGGCATCAGGGAACGGCTTTGTTTTACATTTCAAATGTAACAAGTTCCACTTAGTTGTGGAGCCATTACGAAGTTATTACGATGCGTGCATACGTGTTGTAGAATACTCAATCGCTGTCGTTTTCTAGAGAAAGATGATTGCTTGTGAAGAAGGAAGACGCAATTGAGCTCGAGGGTACGGTAAAGGAACCGTTGCCCAACGCCATGTTTAAGGTCGAGCTCGAGAACGGTCATTCGGTTCTGTGCAACATTTCTGGCAAGATCCGAATGAATTACATCCGTATTCTCCCCGGTGACAGGGTTGTCGTGGAGCTTTCCCCGTACGACCTGACCCGCGGCCGCATCACCTATCGCTACAAATAGCGGCACGCATACACGCACTCCATTTCCGACTGCAGGCTTAGCTCAACCTACGGTCGGATTGTGTGTGAAGACCAGCCATAGTTTTAAACGCCTGCGGCTGGGCGAGTAGATAGTAGGGAAGTAGTTTGAGCGCTACCGAAAGGAAGAACGATGAAGGTACGTCCTTCGGTCAAGAAGATGTGCGATAAGTGCAAAATCATTAGGCGCCATGGCAAGGTCCTCGTCATTTGCGAGAACCCCCGTCATAAGCAGCGTCAGGGTTAAGAGAGGAGACTACGTTGGCCCGTATTAATGGTGTCGACCTCCCGCGTGAGAAGCGCGTTGAGATCGGTCTGACCTACATTTACGGCATCGGCCGCACCACTGCGACGAAGATTTGCGTCGAGTGCAACGTTAACGTGGATACGCGCGTTAAGGACCTCACCGAGGATGAGGTTAACGCCATCCGCGATTATATCGATAAGAACCAGATCATGGTTGAGGGCGACCTCCGCCGTGAGCGCAACCAGAACGTCAAGCGCCTTATGGACATCGGCTGCAACCGCGGCCTTCGTCACCGCAAGGGCCTCCCGGTCCGCGGCCAGCGCACCCACACTAACGCTCGTACCCGCAAGGGCCCGAAGCGTCAGATCGGTGCTAAGAAGAAGAAATAAGGAGCGCTAGATAGATGGCTACTGCTAAGAAGAACGTTCGCGCTGCCCGTCTGAAGCGCGCGGACCGTAAGAACATTTCCGTGGGCCAGGCTCACATTCGTTCTACGTTCAACAACACGATCGTTTCGATCACCGATCCCCAGGGCAACGTCATTTCCTGGAAGTCGGCTGGCCAGGTGGGCTTCAAGGGCTCCCGTAAGTCCACGCCGTTCGCTGCCCAGATGGCTGCCGAGGCTGCTGCCAAGCAGGCCATGGAGCACGGTATGAAGAAAGTTTTCGTCTTCGTCAAGGGCCCCGGCTCCGGTCGTGAGACCGCCATCCGCTCCCTCCAGGCTGCTGGCCTCGAGGTCTCGAGCATCCAGGACAAGACCCCCATTCCGCACAACGGCTGCCGCCCCAAGAAGCGTCGCCGCGTGTAACTGAAAGGATCGTATCAATATGGCAATCGACAGGACTCCTGTTCTTAAGCGCTGCCGTCAGCTCGGGATCGATCCCGCTGAGCTCGGTTACAGCAGCAAGAAGGAATCTATCCGTCAGCCCAAGCGCCGTCGCAAGGAATCTGAGTACGGCATGCAGCTGCGCGAGAAGCAGAAGGTCAAGTTCATCTATGGCGTTCTGGAGAAGCAGTTCCACGGCTACTTCAACAAGGCCCGCAAGATGAACGGCGTCACCGGTGAGAACCTCATGATCATCCTTGAGTCTCGCCTCGACAACGTCGTCTTCCGTCTTGGCTTCGCCCGCACCCGCAAAGAGGCTCGTCAGTCCGTCCGTCACGGTCACTTCACCGTGAACGGCAAGCGCGTGGACATCCCGTCCTACCGCGTCAAGGCCGGCGACGTCGTCGCTGTCGGCGAGAAGTTCCGTGACCTCCTCCCCATCAAGGAGGCCCTGATTTCCTCCGAGCGCTTTGAGGTCCCTGGCTGGCTCGAGGTCGATATCGAGAAGCTGTCTGGTAACGTGCTCGCTCTGCCGACACGTGAGCAGATCAGCGGTGATATCAACGAGCAGCTCATCGTCGAGCTCTACTCTAAGTAGTCCATCCGGGCTGCTGAGGCTGGAGGTAATACATGTCAGAATTCATTAGGCCTCAGGTTCAGGTCGAAGAGATCAACGAGACGTCTGCTCGTGTCTCCGTCGAGCCGCTCGAGCGTGGCTACGGCGATACGCTGGGTAACTCCCTTCGTCGCGTTCTTTTGTCCTCGCTCGAGGGTGCCGCCGTCGAGGCTATTCAGATCGATGGTGCGCAGCACGAGTTCATGACCATCCCTAACATGGTCGAGGATGTCACCGACATCGTCCTGAATGTCAAGGGTCTTGTCTTCAGGGCTCTCGGCACGACCGACGAGGCGACCGCCACCATCTCGGTTGACGGCCCCTGCGAGGTCACCGGTGCGGACTTCTTTATTCCGTCCGAGTTTGAGCTGGTTAACCCCGAGCAGCACATCGCTACGCTCACCGAGGGTGGCCATCTCACCATGAGCATGCGCATCGGCTATGGCCGCGGCTATGTTTCTGGCGAGGCCAACAAGCGCGACAACGATCCCATCGGTGTGATCCACGTCGACTCGCTGTACTCGCCGGTTTCCCGTTGCGCCAAGCTCGTTGAGGCTTGCCGTGTCGGTCAGCACACCGACTACGACCGCCTTGTCCTCGAGATCGAGACCAACGGCTCCATCGCCCCGCGCGACGCCGTGGTCCAGGCTGCCAGTATCATCAACCAGCATATGGCCGCCTTTATGAACCTTGCCGAGACCCCTGAGGTCGAGGAGGAGGCTTCGATCTTCGCTCCCGAGGTCACCAACGACAACGCCGAGCTGGACAAGCAGATCGAGGATCTGGACCTTTCCGTCCGTTCCTACAACTGCCTTAAGCGCGCCAGCATTCACTCGGTCCGTCAGCTCGTTGAGTTCTCGGAGAACGATCTGCTCAACATCCGTAACTTCGGTGTTAAGTCGATCGAGGAAGTGAAGGACAAGCTTGAGTCCATGGGCCTGAGCCTGAAGGCTTAATGCTTCGCATATTTGAGGAGAAACTAGACCATGCGTCACAACGTTAAGAAGGGCCTGAAGCTCGGCACCGATGCGAGCCACACCAAGGCCATGAAGAAGAGCCTTGCTAAGGCCCTCTTCGAGAACGACCGCATCAAGACCACCGAGACCCGCGCTAAGGCGCTGCGTTCGGTCGTCGACCCGATCATCACTTGGGCCAAGAAGGGCGACCTGCACTCTCGCCGTCTGGCTATCGCCAAGCTCGGCGATAAGCAGCTCGTTGCCGAGATCTTCGACAAGGCTGCTCAGGGCATGTGGCAGGACCGCAACGGCGGTTACACCCGCATCATGAAGCTCGGTAACCGTAAGGGCGACAACGCTCCCATCGTTATCATGGAGCTCGTCACCGAGCCTTGCACGCCTAAGGCCAAGAAGGCTGCTCCGGCCCCCAAGAAGGCCGCTGCTTCCAAGAAGGTTGAGGCCGTCGAGGAGGCTCCTGCTGAGGAGACCGCTGAGTAGACTTTCCGTCTGCATAGGCTATATTCGAGGGGTACGTTCACGTACCCCTCTTTTTTTGTCGCGATACCTTTACTTGTTTGTTGGGAGCGCCCATGACTGCGCCGTCTGATTTCAATTCGATTTCCGAGCTTGACGCCACGCTCGTATTTCGCGTGGCCTATGATGGCTCGTCGTATAGCGGATTTGCCGAGCAGCCGGGACAGACGACGGTTGCGGGTGAGCTACGTCGAGCCATCGAGACGCTGCTTCGCCGCCCGATCGATTTGACGTGCGCGGGACGTACCGATGCCGGCGTGCATGCCGTGGCTCAGTACATCAGCGTGCCCGTAACGGACGCTGAGCTCGCGTGTACGCGCCGTAGGTGGCTGCGGGCTATGGATGCCCTGCTGCCCAAAGATATCGCCATCAACGAGGTCTACAAGGCTCGTAAGGGCTTTTCTGCGCGCTTTGACGCGCGCTCTCGCACTTACACCTATCGCATTGCCGATCGTGATGCGCGGCCCGTGCTGTCACGCGGTGCTGTGTGGTGGCATCGCTATCCCCTCGACGTCGATGCGATGGCGGCCGCCTGCCCTGCGCTTTTGGGCGAGCAGGACTTTAAAAGCTTTTGCAAGGTTGCCTCTGCCGTGGGCAAACCTACGCACCGCTGCGTAATGCGCGCCGAGTTTGGCCATGAGGTTGCGTTTGGCGAGGACATCCTGACGTTTACCATCGAGGGCAATGCGTTTCTGCATTCGATGGTCCGTACGATCGTTGGCACGCTTGTCGAGATTGGCATGCATCGCCGTGAACCCGAGTGGATGCGCGAGGTCATCGATGCTTGCGATCGTACCGCTGCGGGCCCCACGGCTCCTGCCTGCGGCCTTACGTTTATGGGCGTGGATTACGATCCCGCCGAGCTTGTCGTGCTCGACTAGGGGAGGGCTCGACGCGCCGTTCGTCGGCACCTGTCATCTGTGGGCTGCGCGTGTGCAACATCTGTTCTTGGCGTGCAGTGCAACCGGTGTCTCATTGCTTTTATTGCCGGGGTGTACCATGAACGACAGTTTGATTCATTGCTGTCGAGAGGACGGATAACTTGGTTCGACGTGGCTCGCATCCGCGACTTTCGGTGATCCTTGTGGTAGAAGGTTCGCCCAGCTATGCGATGCGTGCGCTCGAGAGTATCCAGAACCAAGACCTCTATAATTTGCAGATTGTCGTTGTCTGTCGCGATGCTGCGCCCGGTGTGCGTCATTCGCTTCAAGTTGCTGCCGACAGGGACATCCATATTGATTTGATTGACGTCGAGGACGCGAAGCGCGGCGCTTGTCTTCGTGCCGGTTTTGATGCCTCGCGCGGCTCTCAAATCATCGCCATGAACGCCGATGAGTGGTTTGCTCCGCAGGCCCTTTCCAAGATGGTCGATATCGCGTGCGATACTGCGGCAGACATTGTGTTCCCCTCGGTGTCGCTCGATCGATACGATGCGCATCGCGAGCGTCATTCGCGCGTCTTGGATGCTGCCTCTATTGCCATAGAAGACGAGTCTTCTATGGTGACTGGGCTGCCCCAGTTGATTTTGGGCGGCCTAGTCGCTCAGACCTCTGGCGTGATGTATAGCCGTCCGCTGTTTGAGGCATGCCTTTTGTACGACAAGGCGTTTCGCACAGTTGGGTTTATGGCGTGCTCGCTCTCGCGGGCGCAGCGCGTCTCCGGATGCGGCGACGCTTGTTTCCACGCGGCGGCACCTAAGCTTACAGATGCCTTTGATCCCACCATGTATGCCAAGGTATCCGATGACACCCGGGCGCTCGACGAGCTTACGGACTCACTCTCGGAAGCAGATAGCGGTGGTCGGCTCAAGCTGGCAACCCAAAAGTTCTACTTTGCCGGACTGGTCGCCTGCATCGAGAATTTGTGTCTGAGCCCGCATGGGGTGTCGTCAATCGAGCGTTCCGCCCGTATGCGTGATATGCTCGAGGCGCCTCGAACCCGTCAGATGGTCGCCGCGCTCAAGGATAACCATCGGGGGCTCGGTCTGTTGTTTGGGCCGATCGCCAGCGCCAAGCCCGCGCGCTGCGTGATGTGTACGCATCTGGCAGCTTTTCTTAACCGGACGGGCGCAAAAACCGCCTAAACGGCTCATCTCGAAACAAATTTGCATAGAATTGTTTCGAAATGCGTTCTTATACACAAAAGCCTTCAAATAGCGTTAAACTATTCAATCACTGATTGATTGTCTCCGCCATCTTTTGGAGAGAGGGTTTGTATGGCTAAAAAACGCAATGGGCGCCAGGATGCCATTAGAGATATTGTGCGCAATAAGGACGTCCGCACGCAGCGCGTGCTGGTCGATGAGCTCCGCGCTATGGGCTTTGATTGCACGCAGGCGACTGTCTCTCGCGATATTGCCGATATGGGGCTGCGTAAGCTCCCTGAGGGCATCTATGTTCTGGCAGAGGACCTGCACCTGCAACGTATGGTTTCCGAGCTCGTAACGGGCGTTCTGCGTACTGATAATCTGGTTATGATCAAGGCTCAGCCTGGCACGGCTTCCGGCATCGCCGCCGCCGTTGATGCGGCAGAGCTGCCCGATGTGCTTGGCTCGCTTGCCGGCAACGATACGATTTTGGTTATTGCCCAGACGGCCGAGGACGGCGAGCGTCTTGAGGCGCTGATCAATAAGCTGAGCAATTCTCGCAAGTAGGCGTGCGGGTCGTGCGCTCGGCACTGTGTGCGTGACATAGTGGCTTGTAAGGGGTATCGACGTTGGTCGGTACCCCCTTTTTTTGTTTGCCGGTATAAAGACCGCCCACCAGGTCGCTTTAAACTAAAAGGCCCCCGAGCAGTTTAATAAGCTGCTCGGGGGCCTTGTTGCTTATGGCCGGATGATTTCTAGCCGACCGTATCGTCAGGCGTGGGCGAGGGGTCGGGAGTGGGCGTAGGCGTAGGCGTGCCGCCATCGCCGCCGGTCGAACCACCAGTGGAGCCGCCCGTCGAGCCACCGGTCGTACCGGTGCCGCCGGTGGTGTCGCCACCCGTGGTCTCGGTGGTCGTGGTCGTCGTGGTAGTCGTTGTGGTAGTTTCCTCTTCGTCCTCGTTCTCGTCCTTGTCGTCGTTCTCCGTCTTCTTGGCGTTGTTGGTGCCGTAGAACTTCCAGACGCTGTTGTTCTTGTAGGTGGGCGCCGTTCCGGTCGCAAACTCCTCGCGCTCGGTACCGGTCAGAACGGTGTTCATAAACCGCTTAAAGACAGGCAGGTTGGTGCTGTCGCCCAGCAGGTCCGTGCCGTATTTTTGGATGGGGATCTCACCTGCGGAATAGCCGGTCCACAGGGCGCACGCCAGCTGCGGGGTATAGCCGCAGAACCACAGGTTGGTGGTGTTGTCGGTGGTGCCCGTTTTGCCGGCATAGGGCTGGTTGACGCTCAAGGCGCCGGCAGCACCCGTACCGCTGCCCTGCATGACGCCGGACAGAACATCGGTGACCGCGGCGGCCTCGCCCTCGGTAAGCACCTGTGAGGGATTGTCCGTGTGCTGGTACAGCACCGAACCGGTACGAGAGTCAATCTCGGTGATGGCGATCGGCTGGCGATAGTAGCCGCCGTTGGCAAACGTCGCGTAGGCGGCGGCCATCTCGAGCGGCGAGATCGAGCCGGTGCCGAGCGTCATGACGGGAACGTCCTCGATGTTGTCCTTGGCGGGATCGATGCCGAGCTTTTTGACGAGCGAGATGATCTTGCTGTTGCCGACGGCTTCCGCCACCTGGATGTAGCCGGTGTTGGAGGAGTACGCCGTTGCCTGCTTGAGCGTGATGTTGCCATAGCTATGGTTGGCGTAGTTTTGGACCTCGGTCGTGGTGCCCTTGGCCTTGAGCGGCGAGTTGCAGTTGAGGGTGACGTTGGGGTTCATGCCGTTTTGGATGGCAGTTGCCAGCGTAAAGGCCTTAAAGGTGGAGCCGACGGGACGCTTAGCCGTGGCATGGTTTACGTGGTTCTCGTCGGCGTTGTAGTCGTAGCCGCCCACCATGCACTTGATGTAGCCGGTCTTGGGGTCGACGACGACCATGCCCATGTTCAGGCCGTCGAGTGAGAGTGTGTCGAGCTGCTCGCGGACGGCATTCTCTGCCACCTGCTGCATCGTGGGGTCGATGGTGGTCTTGACGGTCAGGCCGCCCTTAAAGAGCACGTCGGTCGAGAACTCCTGCTCCAGCAGCTGCTTAACATAGGCGACAAAGTAGGGCTGCGAGTATACGTCGACGCCGCTGCCCGAAATCTCGGTCACGTTGAGGGTGATGGGCTCGGCCTGTGCGGCATCGTGCTCCTCCTGCGTGATGTGGCCCAGGCGCAACATGTTGTCAAGGACCTTGTTGCGACGGGACAGCGCCAGGTCGGGGTTGACCGTGGGGTCGTACTGCGAGGGCGAGTTGGGAAGGCCGATCAACAGCGCGGCCTCGCTCAGGGTGAGGTCTGCGGCGCTCTTGGACAGGTAGGTCTCGGCGGCGGCCTCAATACCGTAGGCGCCGTGACCGTAGTAGATGGTGTTGAGGTACATCATGAAGATCTCGTCTTTGGAGTACATGTCCTCCATCTTGACGGCGATGTAGGCCTCGCGCACCTTACGCTCGATGGTCGAGTCGAACTGCTCCTCCTGCAGGATGGTGTTGCGCACCAGCTGCTGGGTGATAGTCGAGGCGCCTTCGTGCCCGCCGCCGAGGGTTGCCACCGCAGCACGCGCGATACCCCACAGGTCGATACCGCCGTGCTCGTAGAAGCGCTCGTCCTCGACGTCAACGGTGCCCTGCAGCACGTAGGGGGAGACCTCGTCCTTGGTGATGGACTTGCGGTTTTGCGTGTAGAAGCTCGCAATCTTGTTGCCGTTGCAGTCGACGATCTCGGTGGGCTCGCTCACCAGATACGCGTTGGCGTCGGTGTAGTCGGGCAGATCGGACAGCCAGCGGTTGACGTTGCCGACCATGCCGATGCCAAACGCCACGCCCGCGATAAGCAAAAAGCCCAAAAACGAGAGCAGGATTATGGGCAGAGCATGCGTCTTTGAACGGCTGCGTCCCTGTCGTTGGCGAGGACCCATATATTGACCTCCAGGTATGTCGTGCCGGACGGTGGATGTGCCGTCGGGGCAGGATGGACATAAGTTATTACACGATAAACCAAACGGGGCGCGCGAGGCCTCGTGTATGCTGGAAGACGGCATTTTTCAGAGTGAATGCATACCTTGGTAAGGAGTTTGTCGATGGCGATTCGGACGATGGGGCCGAGCGGACAATACGAGACTGGATTGGATGCTGCTGGTGCGGCGCTGCCCGAGTTGCTGGCGCCGGCGGGCGGGCTCGACCAGATGCTTGCGGCCATCGCCGCGGGTGCCGATGCCATCTATGCGGGGTTGGGCGGCTTTAACGCCCGCGTGAGCGCGCATGGCTTTACGGATGACGAGTTTGCGCGCGGCTGCGCCGTGGCGCATGCCCATGGCGTGCGCGTGTACGTGACGCTCAACGTGTTCGTGTTTGACGATGAGTTGTCCGACGCGGTGGCGTTGGGAGCTCATGCACTGGAGCTGGGCGCCGATGCTCTGATTGTCGCCGATGCCGGGTTGGCCTGCGCGCTGAGCGCGGCGATTCCCGGGGTCGAGATTCACCTGTCCACGCAGGCGGGCGTTCATAGCGAAGGCGCCGTGCGGCTTGCCGCCGATGAGCTGGGGGTCGAGCGTGTGACGACGGCGCGCGAGCTGACGGTCGACGAGATTGCGGCGTTATGTGCCACGGGCGTGCCCATCGAGGTATTCTGCCACGGTGCGATTTGCATCGGCTATTCGGGGGCGTGCGAGTTCTCGGCCCTGCGGCGTGGGCGCTCGGCGATGCGCGGCGACTGCACGCAGCCGTGCCGTCTGGCGTACGACCTGGTGGACGAGGCGGGGCAGAGCGTTGTCGCCGTCGAAGGGGATCGCCTGCTGTGCCCGCGCGACTATCTGGGTATTGCGCATCTGCCCGAGCTTGTAGATGCCGGCGTGGCGTCGCTCAAGATCGAGGGGCGCATGAAGAACCCCGATTACGTATTCAATGTGGTGCGGGTGTGGCGCCGGGCGCTCGATATGCTGCGCGACGACGCGTGGGGCCCCGGTGCCGTGGAAGAGCTTGAACGCGAGCTGGGAAGGTCGTTTAACCGTGGGTTTACCGATGCGTACCTGCGAGGGCGTTCGGGTGCCGAGCTGATGAGCTTTGAGCGCGCAATTAACCAGGGCGTGCGCGTGGGACGCTTGGTTGCTGTGGGCCACGAAGAGGTGACCGTTGAGTTCGACGCCGCCGTGGCGGCGGGTGACACGCTCGAGATTCGGTTCTATCCGGGTGTCGACGCGCGTCCCGATGTGCCCAAGCGCTGGCCGCAGCTGCCCTGCCCGGTGGATGCCGCAGCGGGGGAGCGCGTCGTCGTGCATTGCAAGCGTAAGGTGGGCACGGGCTGCGAGGTATACCTGATTCGCAGCGCCGGCGTGTTGGATCAGACGGCGGCGGTGTTGGAGCGCATGCGGGCCGAGGCGGATGCGATTGCGCCCGTTGCGCGTGCCGTTGAGGTGCTGCCCTTTGAGGGCGTTGCGGTGGATGGCGGTGCGTCGACGGAGTTGGTGGAGTGCGCGGTTCCCACTCGCATGGTTTTTGCTTGGCAGCTGATGGATGCCGACCCGCGCGGAGAACTCGATTTGTCCGACGCCGTTGTGGTGCTTGACGAGGTGTGCCGCACGGGTGACGCTGACCGGACCCGCTCACTGATGCAGCGTGCCGGGCGCGTCGTCTGCCGCAACCTGGGACAGGTGGTGATCGCTCGCGAGCTGGGCGTGACGTTTGACGTGGCGGCGCCGGTGTTCTGCGCGAATCGGGCTACGCTTGCCTGGCTGCGCGAACTCGGTGCGGGGCGGGTGTACTTGCCGGCCGAGTTGCTCGGCAATGATGCGGAGCGTATTGCCGAACTGGCTGCTGAACCCGGCGTCTTGGGTCCGGTCGACGCCGACCGTCCCGAGCTTATGGTGTGCGAGCACTGTCTGCTGACCGCCGAGGGCGTCTGCACTACCGATGCGACGGGACAGGTTCGTTGCCGCGACTGCTTGCGTCGTCGGCAGGTACGCTATCTGGTCGAGCGTGACGGTACACGTCTGCCAGTTGCCATTGACGCATGCGGCAGGACGAGGATTTTCCTGTCGTAGGTGCCGCGTCGCGTCAGTTTGTTATCATATGAGAGTTTATGGACTTCCAGCACCGCCGTTTTCGGCGAGGGTGCTATAGCAAAAGGAGGATACCCAATGCTGTCTGTTGACGAGCAAATGCGTATCATCACCTCGGGTGCTGCCCAAATCGTTCCCGAGGCCGACCTTCGCAAGAAGCTTGAGAAGGGCGAGCCCCTCAACATCAAGCTCGGCGTCGATCCCACCAGCCCCGACCTGCACCTGGGCCACGCCGTGCCCCTGCGCAAGATGCGTCAGTTCCAGGACCTGGGCCACAACGTCACCCTTATCATCGGCAACGGTACCGCGCTGATCGGCGACCCCTCGGGCAAGAATTCCACCCGTCCGCAGCTTTCGCAGGAGCAGATCGAGGCCAATGCCGAGACCTATGTGAGCCAGGCCATGAAGATTCTGGATCCCGAGAAGACCACCATCGTGCACAACGGCGACTGGATCCTTTCGATGGACCTGGCCGGCCTGCTGCAGGTATGCTCCAAGTTCACCGTCGCCCGCATCCTTGAGCGCGACGACTTTACTAAGCGCTACCAGTCTCAGACGCCGATCGCCCTGCACGAGTTCCTGTACCCCGTGATGCAGGCCTTCGACTCCGTTCAGATCAAGGCCGACGTGGAGATGGGCGGCACCGACCAGCTCTTCAACCTGCTCGCTGGTCGCGAGCTCATGGAGAAGATGGGCATGGAGCCGCAGATCGCGCTCACCATGCCGCTGCTCGAGGGCACCGACGGCGTGCGCAAGATGTCCAAGTCCTATGGCAACTACATCGGCCTGACCGATGCTCCCAAGGATATGTTTGGCAAGACCATGTCCATCCCCGACGAGATGATCGGCAAGTACTACCGCCTGGCGAGCTCGCTCACCCCGGCCGAGGTCGACAAGATCGACGCTGCCCTGGCCGATGGCTCCGCCGACCCCTACGAGCTCAAGCGTGCTCTGGGCCGCGACCTGTGCGACACCTACCACGGCGCCGGCGCCGGCGACGAGGCTCAGGCCGAGTTCGACCGCGTGTTCAAGGAGGGCCAGCTCGCCGACTTCCCCGAGAAGCACGTTGAGCTGACCGTCAACGACGAGGGCCAGATCTACCTCGCCGGCTTGCTCAAGGACCTGGGTCTTTCGGCGAGCGCCGGCCAGGCTCGTCGCGATATCGACGGCGGCGGCGTCAAAATCAACGGCAAGGCCGTGGCTCCCAAGAGCTATAACATCGATCCCAGCGCCCTCAAGCTGGGCGACACCCTCTCCGTAGGCAAGCGCAAGGGCTTTAAGTTGGTCTAACGAGCGAGTTGACCTCACAAGTGCAACAAGGCCGCAGCCGGGATTCCCGGCCGCGGCCTTTTAGTTACGCGGTTTTACCAAACCGCGTAACGGCTCGACGCTGCAAACCCGCCAGAGCGGCAATCTGCCTTTCAACTTCGGCGGCATGACCAAAAGGTCAATGCCGCCTCGTTTCAAGGCACCTTGCTCGCTCTGACGGGTTTTCGCTGTCGTTGCCAAAACATCGGCGCTTCCGTTGTTGGCACTTAGGGACGTTCCTTTTTAATATGAGCAGGACATTGTCAAGAGGCAAAATCGGGCCTGGCCCCAACGATATGGGGTCAGGCCCTCTCCCTATATCAGCCCGTCCGCGGCGACCTCGGCGTGTCTTACCGACGCTCGTCTTTGCAGTTTAATATCCGCCCGCGGCGATCTCTCGCTGGGCAATCCGTTGCTACGGCTGAGGCTTCTACGTCGAACCGACAGTCTGTGCACGCGTGTGGCGCCCTGGGCGCTCGCAGAAAAGGGACCTGAGGTTCGCCTCAACGGCTTCGGATCGAACCGCTTCCGGGGTGACTGGCTTATGTGCGGGGGACCGCCCCCCTACGCCTCCTCGGCCATGAGGCCGACCGCCCATACCCAGCAGGCGAGCTCGCGCGCCGTGGCCACGTTCGCCTTGTTGCCGTGGACCCCGCGCGCGAGCAGCGCCTCCCGCCTCTCGACCAGCCTCCGCACGCCCTTGGCGGCATGCCTCCGGGCGCCCCGGTCCGGGGCCTGGCCCTTGGCGAGGTCCTTCGGCCGCCCCGAGCACGTCAGGTAGTGCCACGCGGCCTCGACCAGCGTCTTCCTCAGGTGCTTGTTGCCGGCCTTGGTGATCGCGCCCCTGCGGTCGCTCTCCCCGCTGGAGTGCTCGGAGGGCGTCAGGCCGACCCACGCCGCGAACGAGCGGGCGTTCCTGAACCTCGAGAACTCGCCGGCCTCGAACACGAGGTCGGCGGCGGACGCGGTGTCTACGCCCTTGAGGCAGCGCAGGGAGTCGACCCTCCTCCTCCACCTGGGCTTGCGGGCCTCGGCCTCGACGAGCCCCTCGAGCCTCGCCTTCTCCTCCGCCGCCCGCCTGACCGCGTCGACGTAGTAGGCGAGCACGTCGTTGTCGGCCCTCTCCGCGAACCCTATCGACTCGATCCAGGACCAGTGCGCCCGGGTCCAGTTGCCCTTCCTGCGGCCGGTGGGCGTCCTCTCGTCGAAGACGAGCCCGTGCCTGAGCAGGAACTTGGAGAGCCGCTGCTTCGAGCGCGAGAGGTCGTCCCTCGCGTCCTCGAGCGCCCTGGTCAGGTCGCGGGCGGCCTCGCACTCGTCGTCGGGGACCCACACCTCGACCACGTTGCCGACCGACAGCATGCGGGCGAGGAACTCGGCGTCGTTGCGGTCGTTCTTCCTGCGCCTGTCCGCGCTGGGCTTGATCATCTTCGAGACGGCGCCGACCACGCAGTCGACCCCCAGGCCGGAAAGCCTCTTCTGCAGGTCGAAGCCCGTGACCCCGGACTCGTACACGCACCTGGCCCTGGGGTCCACGGAACGGACCCACTCCGCGACGGCGCCGGCGTCGTAGCCGAAGGTCGCGGCACGTACCTCCCCGGTCATGGCGTCGAGGGAGACGGCCTTTATCGAGCGGGCGTGGACGTCGAGGCCGATGAAGGTGGTAGTATCGAGCATGGGAGCCCCTTCCATGAATGCGGCGTGGCCGCCACGGTTGGATTAGACACTCACCATTGTCGGCCTAATCCGCGGTCTTTCATGCAGCAGGGGCTCTCAATGTTTTTATGTCCTGCTCATATCGTCTGTCGGCAGTTTAGGAACGTCCCTAACTGCCGGCTCGGGAACGACAAAGCGCTAGTTCACCTCGACAGGTTTGGCGCTGGGATAGCGCTCCTCAAAATCTAGGCGGTACTTATTGTCATTGGTGCCCGCCACGTTGTCGCGCGACAGCGGCGCCACGATCTCATTCTTGTGATCCTCAGGCTTGGCGTATTTCAGGCTGATCTCCCAGGCATCACAGATTGCGTCAATGCGGTGATCCAGGTCGTCGTACAGGGCGATGATGTCCTTCCAGGAGCTGTAGTTCTTGGAGCTCGTCGGGACGTCTAGGTCCTCGACGATGTCGTAATACTGCTCGATGGTGTCCTCCGTGCGCTCGGCGACGTCGGCGAGATTTTGACGGGTGGTTCGATCCTCTTCCAGATAGCTGCCGTTGAAGTTCTGCGCGCAGCCACGGACGTAGTTGTCGAGGTCTTCGAGCAAGTCGTAGTATTCGCTCAGTCGGCGGTAGAGATTCTGCTCGGAGAGCGTTGCTTCGCCGCCATCCTCGTCGTCATCGTCATCATCGTCGTACAGGCTGTTGGGATCGCCGAGAGGCTTTAGGTCATCGTCGTCGACGTCATGGTGCAGCTTAGCTACCTCGGCAGTCGTCTGCGTGGCGGCGTTGTCGAAAGGCTTGATCACAAAGAAAACGACCAGGGCGATGATGATCGCCACCAGCACAACAATAACGGCGATAAGCGGCCCGGTGCCGCTCTTTTTGGGAGCGGGGGTCTGTGGCGAAGCGGGCGTGTATGCGGGAGCCGGCTCCTGTTGGGGCGAGCCGCTCGCGACGGGTATGCGCTGCGTGGTCTCGACGGCCGCAGGGCTTGCGGCGGGGTCGGGGCGATAGGCGAGGGGGTCGTCCGCCTTGGCTTGCGGCGTATCAAGGGAGCCGGTCTGCTCAAAAGCGGGCTGGCTATCGCTCGCGGTTGTTTGCTCAACGGGTGCACCGCACGAGGTGCAGAACTTGGCATTATCTGCAAGAAGCTTGCCGCACGAGGCACAATACCGAGACATTGCCACTCCTTTCGCCACATTTCAATGCAATACGACGATTATACCCAGCACCCCAAATTCCCCTTCATAAGTTGCGGTGAAATAGGGACTGTTTGGCGGTCTCAGAGCTTCAATCAGTCCCTATTTCACCGCAACTTCGGAAAGGCGCCTTTGGTCATTGGGGACGCACCGAGCACTGGGGTATCATGGCTTGGTTGATATATCTGCATTTACGCGCCTTGTAGGAAGGGGCTGCGCCCATGGCTTTTGAGCCCGCTCAACATAGCTTTATCACGCTCGAGGGCGTCGATGGCGCCGGCAAGTCCACGCAGGCGCGCCTGCTTGCCCGCGCTCTTGAACTCGCTGGCTACCAGGTTGTGAGCCTGCGCGAGCCGGGCGGTACCGCCATCAGCGAAAAGATCCGCGCCCTGCTGCTCGACCCCGCCAACACGGCGATGGGCGACACCTGCGAGCTGCTGCTCTACGAGGCAGCGCGTGCCCAGCTGGTGCACGAGGTCATCGCCCCCGCCCTCGCGGCCGGCAAGGTGGTCCTGTGCGACCGCTTCTACGATTCCACGACCTGCTATCAGGCGTTTGCCGACGGCCTCGATCGCCAGATGGTGCGCGATGCCAACAACCTGGCCGTTGCGGGGACGCACCCGGCGCTCACACTCGTCTACCACATCACGCCCGAGCAGGCGGCGCTGCGCATGGCAGCCCGTGGCGCGGCAGATCGCATGGAGGCTAAGGGCATGGCCTTCCAAGAGCGTGTCTACCAGGGTTTTTGCGCAATTGCCGCCGAGGAGCCAAACCGCGTAAAGCTCATCGACGCCACTGCGACCGTCGAGGAAGTCTTCGAGAAGACGGTTGAGCAGGTTCGCGTCTACGGCCTCGACATTTCCCAGGACGCCGTCACCGCCGCGCTTGCCAAGGGGGCCGAGTAACATGGCCCCCGCTCAGGCAAGTCTGCTGGCCAAGCTCAACACCCAAGAGCGCGTGCGCGACTTTTTGACCAATGCCGTCGCCAGCGGTCGTGCATCGCACGCCTACCTGTTTTTGGGCGCGCCCGGCGCGGGCAAGCTCGACGCCGCGTGGGCGCTCGCCCAAGCCTTCCTGTGCGAGCAGGATGGCTGCGGCTCATGCGATAGCTGCGTGCGCGTCGCCCGCCATACGCACCCCGACGTGCACTATTACACGCCCGAGAGCGCCACGGGCTACCTCATCGCCCAGACGCGCGAGCTACTCGACGACGTGCCCCTGGCGCCCATCCGCGCCAAGGCCAAGGTCTACATCATTGACCGTGCCGAGCAGCTGCGCGCCAACACCGCCAACGCGCTGCTCAAAACACTCGAGGAGCCGCCCGAGGGCGTTATGTTTATCTTGCTGGGCACCTCGGCAGACGTGATGTTGCCCACCATCGTGAGCCGCTGTCAGTTCGTGCCGTTTCGGCTGGTGTCGCCCGCCGTCGCCGCGCAGGCCGTGAGCCGCGCCACCGGTCAGGACCCTGCGCGTTGCCGCATGGCCGTCGCCGTGGCGGGAAGCCCCACGCGTGGCATCGAGTTCCTCAAGAGCGCCGAGCGCCAGGACGCCCGCCGTCAGATGGTTCGCGCCATCGATTCGCTCATCGCCGCCGACGAGGCCGACGTGCTCAGCCGCGCCAAGTCGCTCATCGTCGCCGTTAAGGCGCCGCTCGCCGAGGTCAAGTCCACGCAGGAAAAGGTGCTCGAGCAAAACGCCGATTACCTGTCGCGTGGAGCATTGAAGCAGCTTGAGGACCGCAACAAGCGCGAACTCAACGCGCGCGAGCGTTCGGGTATCATGGAAGCGCTGGCGAGTGCGCGGACGCTCATGCGCGACGTGCTGCTGACGCTTCAGGACGAGGCGGCCGACGTAGTGAACGAAGACGTGCGCGACACGATCGGGCGGCTTGCCGCCGCGACCAATGTTGCGGGTGCCACGCGGGCGCTCGAGGCAGTCGCGACCGCCGAGCGCAACATCGCCAGAAACGTTACTCCCCAGCTGGCCATCGAGGTCATGCTGTTCGATATCAGGAAGGCACTGAAATGCCGTTAGTCGTACCCGTTAAGTTTACCTATGCCTCGCGCGACCTGTGGTTCGATCCGCAGGATTTGGATATCCTCGAGGCCGATTATGCCATTTGCTCCACCGAGCGCGGAACCGAGATCGGCCTGGTCACGGCCGATCCCTTTGAGGTGCCGCAAGACGAGATCGGTCAGCCGCTCAAGCCCGTGCTACGCGTGGCGAGCGACATCGACCTGCAGCTTGCGGACGACCTAGCCATCCAGGGCGACGAAGCCATGGTCGACTTCCGCCGTCTGGTCAAGGAGCTCGACCTCGAGATGAAGCCGGTGGGCGTCGAGTACCTGTTTGGCGGCGAGAAGGCCGTGTTCTACTTTGCGGCCGAGGAGCGCGTCGATTTTCGCCAGCTCGTCAAGGATCTGTCCTCGACGCTGCACATTCGCGTCGACATGCGCCAGATCGGCGTGCGCGACGAGACCCGCCTGGTGGGCGGCTATGCCCAGTGCGGACAGGAACTCTGCTGCACGCGCTTTGGCGGACAGTTTGAGCCCGTCTCGATTCGCATGGCAAAAGAGCAAGACCTGCCGCTCAATTCCTCCAAGATCAGCGGCGTGTGCGGCCGCCTGATGTGCTGCCTGCGTTATGAGTTCGAGGCGTACAAGGACTTTAAGAGCCGTGCGCCCAAAAAGAAGACGCTCATCGATACGCCGCTCGGTAAGGCGCGTATCCAGGAGTATGACACGCCGCGTGAGCAGCTGGTGCTGCGCCTGGAGAACGGCAAAGTCTTTAAGGTCAACCTAGCCGATATGACGTGCTCGGAGGGCTGCAAAAAGAAGGCCGCCGAGCAGGGCTGCAACTGCCGCCCCGACTGCGTGACGCGCGACGTGCTCGAGCGCATTGAGTCGCCCGAGATGCGTCTGGCGCTCATGGAGCTCGATCGCGAAAACGGCGTCGATGTGGGCGATGGCCTGTCGAGTGCCGACCGTCTGGCCGGCACGTCGATGCCCAAGCGCCGTCGTCGCGATGCTGAATCCGATGCTCGCGCCGGTCAGGGTCAGGGCGAGGGCCGTGGCCGCGGAAAGGGCCGCGGTAAGGCCGAGGCACCCGAGGCCGAGGAGGCCGCCGGTGGCCGTCGCCGTCGCAAGCGCGCGGGCTCGGGCGATGCTACCGAGGTTGCAGCCGCGGGCAAGAACGCCTCTCGCGAGCGCGAGGTTCAGCAGCCCCAGCAGCAGAATCGCGGCGGCGGCATGAACCCCACACGTCGCCGCCGCCGTCATCTGTCGAGCGAGGAGCGCGAGGACGCCTTCCGCGCCGCAGCTGCTCGCGAGGCTGGTGCCGCTTCCAAGGGTGGTTCGGGTTCCGATACGCCTGCCGACAAGGGTGGCAAGCAACGCAACGATGACGAGCGCGCGCCGCGTCCGCGCCGTCGCCATTCCTCGGGCGCGCAGCAGAAGCCCTCGGTGCCCTCCGTGGCCGATCAGGTCTCGGATGGCGAGGTCAAGGTCACGCGCCGTCGTCCCGGAGATGGCGGGGGAGCGGCTGCCAAGGCTTCGCGTGGCGCCGCTCGCGATGAGCGCGAGCCGCGCGAGGATCGCGGTGGCGAGGGCTCGGCCGACCAGGGCCAAAAGCGCCGTCGCCGTCGCCGTTCCCGCAAGCCGCGCCAGGATGGTGGCGAGGGTTCGACCCCGTCTTCGTCCGCACCACAACCGCCCGCCGGCGAATAACGCCCGCGAGCGGATTTAGCCCGCCTTGCCCCGAGCGCATCGGGGTATCATAGCGCCGAATCAACAACCCTCCCTGCGACCGAACGTAGGGAGGGTTGTGTCTTGAAGAGCCATCTGAACATATTGAGCTGTCTGCAGGGTGCCGGTGCCCTACCGTTTGCGGACGAATTGCTACCGTTTGCCGAGCGGGTGGCACGCGAGGCGCTCGAGGCATTGTCGCCAACACGATGTGCCGGCTGCGAGCGCGCCGGTACGCTTATTTGCCAAGACTGCCTGACTGCGCTCACGCTCATCGACCCACGTCATAGCTGCACCCGATGCGGCGCCCCGTTTGGGGATTTGCTGTGCACTGAGTGTTCGGTCGAGGGCACGTCCTCGGCAATGGCGGAGGCGCTCGACCGCTGCCTGGCGTGCGCCGTCTATGCGCATCCGCTGCCGCGCATCATTAAAGCGTACAAGGATGCGGACGAGCGACGTCTGGCTCCGTATCTGGCGGAGCTGCTCTACGACACCGCCCTGCATGCCCAGGTCGTAGCGCCCGATCGCTATGGAGGTGTGCTGTCCGGTGCGGATGCGGTGGTGTTTGTGCCTGCGACGGCGGCAGCGTTTCGGCGGCGTGGTTTTGATCATATGGAGGCTATTGCGCGCCCATTTTGCGAGCTGTCGGGTGTTCCCCTGCTCGATGCTCTCGTCAAGTACGGGCATGGCGACCAGCGCGAACTCGGTCGTGAGGAGCGCCGCGAGCGTGCCCAAGGCATGTACGAGACGGTTGAGGATGTGCGGGGCAAGCGCCTGCTGCTTATCGACGACGTTATCACCACGGGTGCGACGATGGCAGCGGCTTCGGCGGAACTCAAGCGCGCCGGTGCCACGGCCGTTGATGGCCTCGCTATCGCACGCGTTTGGTAGGGGTGGTTTTGTGGCAGTGAAGATTGAGCGGTGCGACGACCCGACAGGCGAACAGCTAGCGGCCTCCATAATTCTGACCGACGCCTCGGCGCTACGCATGATGCGCGCCGAGCGCCGACAAATGGGTTACATCAGCTGGAGGGACCTCGATCCCGATGAAGAGCGCCGTGTGCTGCGCACGTCGTCGCCCTCGACTGAGGACATCTATCTTCCCGACTTGGTGCGGATTGGGGCCGCAAGCGGCGAGGTGCAAGAAGATCTTTGCTTGCTGGTGGGATCTGCGGCGCAGCGCCGCCGCATGCCTGGCGTGGGCTGGTCCGTATGCTCCGGGTTGCCCGCCGGCTCGATTCTAGAGGTAGAACCGGGGGTGTACAGCCTATCTCCCGAGGCCCTTTGTGTTGCCGTTGCCCGCGAGGTCGGCTGTATCCAGGCGTTTGCTCTGGCCCAGGAACTGTGTTCCAAGATTTCACTGAGCGATCACGGGAAGTATCTGCCTCCTTACACCTCGCCTGTTGCGAATAGACTTGCAAAGGACAAGGACCAACCGGCAGACGTGGGCTACTTTGAAGTCGAGCCGGTGCTGACGCCCGATCGCCTGGCAGATTACCTTGCGGCATGCAAGGGGAATGTGGCCAAACAGCTGCGGCGGCTGTGTCCCTACCTGTCAGAAAACCTGCGCTCGCCCATGGAATGCATCATGCTCGCCATGTTTTCGCTTCCGTTTTCCTGTGGCGGATTTGCCTGCGGTCCCTTTAAGACCGACTACAAGATTGAGTTCGATGACCGCGCGCAGGCAATCTCGGGGATGCCGCATGCAGTTTGCGATGCGTATCAGGAAGCAGCCCGGTTTGACCTGGAATACAACGGTGAGCTGGGTCATTCCTCCCGGAGGGGACGTATCCATGATGAAAAACGCAACACGGGCTTGATTACTATGGGAATCGAAGTTGCGACGGTCAACAACGAGATGCTCTGCGACATGGAAGCGATGGAAGCACTCGCATGGCGCATCCACCAGCGCATGAGAAAGCGATATCGCAACCGTGTTGACGCTCGCAGAAAGAAACAAGAGGCGCTATTTAACACGCTGCGGGCGTGTTTTGGGCTTAAGCCGGTCTAATTCACGTCGAAAATAGGGGGTTAATCATATGCCCTGGCCAAAATATGGCAAATATGAGTACTGTCACTAAATCAGTAACAGCAAAATCAAGGAATTTTGGACTCGGAGGCGGCGTAAAGTAAGAAGATAATAAACAAATGTAGAATAACTAAGCATCAAGTTGGCGGCACTGAGCGCAAAATCTGTCCGAGAGGCCAAAAATACCTGTTACTAAATTGGTAACAGTACTCATATTTGCCATTTTTTGGCCACGGCACCCTAAGACGGGTGTGTTGGGGCTTTCCATAGGGGAGCGACGGGCTCAATCAGAGCGCGTGCGGCCCGTCCTGACCTGCGAAATCTGTACTCGCGATGCGAATGACGCCCCTAACCTTAAACTTTAGCTTGAACTTAGCTATAATGCGCTTCGTTCCTACCAGGCTGTGGTTGCGGACGGACGAAATGCCCGTCCTAGTCCAAGACAGACGCGGTCAAAGGGATCCACGTAAGCGACCGCGTGCGCGCGGCGCGATCATGGCGCGTCCTAGATGTAAGCCGCACCGTCCGTTCTACTTTCTTTGGGGCAATACCGCCTCGCGGGCGAGCGGGTCAGTCGTGAAGGTGGCTGCGGCCTCCCGAGCAAACACTCCGGTGCGCAAGTGTGGGGTCAAATACCAGGTCAGCTGGTGGGAACAATCTGATATTCCGCGCAACGCACGGATCGTATACGACACAGAAGGCAGGGTAGTGGACATGGTGAGGGGCAGCTTGATGCACGCGGCTCGGTTAGGTGCTGGGACCGCAGCGGTCATTGCCGTTTTGGGCCTGAGCGGATGCGCGTTCAACCCGCTGTCTACGTTCACGACTCCCACGATCGACCAGATCGAGTACGAGACCGTCACGCCGGCGGTGTCGGACGATGCCCTGGTCACTCCCGGAACCCTGACGGTCGCCCTCGATACTTCCGATGCGCCGCAGGCCATGCAAGGCGCCGACGGCGAGCTCACGGGATATGCGGTTGACGCCGCCCGCGCCCTCGCAATCCGCATGGGCCTTAAGGTCGCCTTTGTCGATGCGTCCTCGGCAGGTTCCGCGCTCGGCGACAAAAAGGCTGATATCTTTATCGGCGAGATCAGCTCCACAGACGGGGACGTTAGCTCGCTCGGCACCTGCCTGTACGATGCCGCTTCTGTGTTCGGTAAAACCAGCGATGGTGGGTCGCTAAGCGTTTCCACCGATACCCTTAACACGTCTACCCTGGGTGTCCAGATGTCCTCGGCCTCGCAGGAGGCGCTTGCCAAGCAGAGCATTACCGCCAACCAAAAGACCTACTCCAACATCAACGAGTGCTTTGAGGCGCTCGAGTCCGGCGAGGTCGACTATGTGATCTGCGACTCCACGGCCGGCGGCTACCTTGCACGCCTGATGAGCGAGGTCTCCTATGTCGGTGCGCTCGAGGCGCCCTCGACGCTTGGTGTTGCGGGCCTCTCGTCCAATGACGAACTGTGCCGTGCCGTGAGCGATGCCCTCGACGGTATTACGGCCGACGGCACGCTCGAGGCGGTCCACTCTGTCTGGTATGGCACAATGCCCTACGACCTCGCCACTAAGACGGTTTCGGGCGTTAACGTGCAGTCAGGCGACTCTGAGTCCGGTGAGACCATGTCCTCCGGCGATGAATCCTCCGATTCCAACAATGAGACCGCATCCTCCGAGAGCAAATCGTCCAGTCAGGAAGGCACCATCACCGACGACGACATTAACAAGCTCAATAGCTAGTTATTGCTAGGGGTGGAGTCTCCTATGCGCAAGGAGAGACGCCTCTTCATGGTTTCAACACGCATTGCCGGGTTCTCCCAACAGGGGAGCCCGGCCTTTTCGTTTCCATAAAACCAGCAGGTCAAAGACGTTTTTTAGGTGCAAAACTTAAGTCGCCGTCGCCCTCCTATAGCGCACTTTGCCATGGAAAAGTACGAGACTTCGGTATGCGGTATCAAGCAATCGTTATTCGGGTCTTTAGGAATCCGCGTGAATAAATGCACGGCAATGGGTACATAGCCAGTACAGTAAGTCCCCGAGGCAGATTGGAGCCACGTATGGATATCAAGGTTTCTGGACGCAAGACGACGGTAACCGATGCTCTGCGTGCGCATGTGGATGAGAAGATCGGCGAGGCGCTCAAGGTTTTCGATATCGAGCCCATGACGGTCGACGTTGTACTTCGTTATGAGAAGAACCCCTCGAACCCCAACCCGGCAATCGTTGAGGTCACGGTTCGTGCCCGCGGTTCTGTGATTCGTGTTGCCGAGCACGGTGCAGATATGTACGCCGCCATCGACCTCTCCGCCGATAAGGTCACCCGTCAGCTGCGCAAGTTCAAGACCAAGGTCGTGGACAACCGCCAGGGCGGTGCCAGCGCAGCGGATGTCGCACCGGTCGAGCGCGTTGAGGATCTGGCCGACCTGCTGCTGCCCGAGGAGGAGGACGACCTGCTCGTCCGCGAGAAGATTATCGACGTCACCCCGATGACTGAGGAGCAGGCGCTGGTGCAGACCGATCTGCTGGGCCACGACTTCTACGTGTTCGAGAACGCGACGACCGGTCTCATCAATGTGGTGTATCACCGTAAGAATGGTGGATATGGCATCATCAAGCCCCGCATCGAAACACTTGACGAGTAAAATACGTTAACTTGCATGAGTTAACGGTTGGCGGCCATCCCATGCGGGTGGCCGCCTTTTTACGTAAGGAGTCGCTTTGATGGACAAGGCCGCATCCGCCGGTCATTCGGACCGTTGCCGCATCGTCGTCGATACCTGCTGCGACTTTAGCCCCGAGGTCGCCGCGAACCTCGATGTCGATATCCTGGGTTTCCCCTTCATTATCGATGGCGAGGAGCGCACGGATGACATCTGGTCGAGCATCACACCCAAGGAGTTCTACGACCGCATGCGCGCCGGCGCTCGCGTGTCTACCTCCGCCGTGTCGCTCGGTCGCTATATCGAGTTCTTTACCGAGTGCGCCAAAGAGGGCACGCCCACGGTCTACCTGTGCTTTACCTCGGCGCTGTCGTCGAGCTACAACTCCGCGTGCCAGGCGGCAGATGCCGTGCGCGCCGAGTATCCCGATTTTGAGCTGTACGTGGTCGACAACGCTCTGCCCTGCGCGACCGGCGCGCTCTTGGCGCTCGAGGCCGTGCGCCAGCGTTCGGCGGGACTGACCGCCAAGCAGCTGGTCGATTGGGCAAACGAGGCAAAGACCTACGTCCACGGCTACTTTACGCTCGAGAGCTTTGACGCACTGGCTGCCGGCGGCCGCATTCCGCCCGCGGCGGCGCAGCTCACGGCAAAGCTCGACGTCAAGCCCGAGCTCTCCTACGACCTGGCCGGCTCGCTGTCGCTGATCGGCGTCAACCGCGGCCGCAAGAAGGCGCTCAAGTCCATCCTCAAGTCGTTCCGCGAGAACTACGTGCCCGATCGCACCATGCCCATCGCCATCATGACGGCCGATGCCGAAAAGGATGGTGACTGGCTCGAAGCCGCCATCCGCAAGGAGGAGGGTTGCGCCGACGTCACGATCATTCGCGGCTCCGTGGGTCCCACCATCGGCTCGCACGTGGGCCCCGGCATGGTGGGCTGCGCGTTTTGGGGTAAGAACCGCGCCGACAAGGCGTCGCTTTCCGACCGTATCGCCCGCCGCGTGCGCGGTCAGTAGGCAAGCGCTGCGTCCGTAATCGCCCTCGACTCACAGCCCAAACGCTGGCACCGAGTATTCAACCTGGTAACAACACCCAACCCAAAAGGAAAGGTTTCATGGCAAACAAGCTCTCCGTCGCATTCATTGGCACCGGAATCATGGGTGCCCCCATCGCCGGCCACATTCTGGACGCTGGCTATCCCGTCACGGTCAACAACCGCACCAAGTCCAAGGCTGCAGCGCTCGTTGAGCGCGGTGCCGTCTGGGCCGATACGCCGGCAGATGCCGCGGCGAACGCCGACGTCATCTTTACAATGGTGGGCTATCCCTCCGAGGTCGAGGAGCTCTACCTGGCGGGCGACGGTCTGCTCTCGTGCACTAAGCCCGGCGCGGTCTTGATCGACCTCACTACGAGCTCGCCCGAGCTGGCGCGCGACATTGCCGAGGCCGCCCAGGTTTCCGGCCGCATGGCGTTTGACTGCCCCGTCACCGGCGGCGAGTCGGGTGCTATCGCCGGCACGCTCACGGCTATCGTGGGAGCTACCGAGAACGACATCGCCCCGGTCCGCGACATCCTTGCCACCTTTGCGGCCAACATCTGCTGCTTCGACGGCGCCGGCAAGGGCCAGGCTGCCAAGCTCGCCAACCAGGTGTCGCTGGGCGCCTGCATGGTCGGCATGGCAGACGCCATGGCATTTGCCGAGCTGAGCGGCCTTGACCTGGAGAAGACCCGTCAGATGATCCTGGGCGGCACCGGTAAGTCCGGCGCCATGGAGAGCCTGGCGCCCAAGGCGCTCGACGGCGACTACAAGCCCGGCTTTATGGTCGAGCACTTCATTAAGGACCTGCGCCTGGCGCTCGCTTACGCCGACGATCGCGAGCTCGCGCTGCCCGGTGCCGACGTGGCCTTTACGCTCTACGACATGCTCGACGCCATCGGTGGCGCCAAGCTGGGTACCCAGGCCATCACGGTACTCTATAAGGAGGAGGCCGACGCCATTGCCGCCGGTCTGGACTGGTCGCAGTATCGTCCCGAGGAGCACGGTGCTCACGAGGAAGGCTGCGGTTGCGGCGAGCACGGCGACGACCACGAGTGCGGTTGCGGCCACCACCATGGCGAGGACCACGAGTGCTGCGGCGGCCACGGCCATGACGACGGCCATGAGTGCTGCTGCGGCCACCATCACGGGGAGTAGCGCCCATGAGCTGGACGTTCGTGGTACTAGCGCTGGTGCTCTTTCTCTTTGCGATCTACATTGGCTTTTTGTGCGGCCAGTGGGCCTGCGAAAAGCGCGTGATCACCAAGCGCGACTACTGGATCGCCAATTTTGCAGGCGCGGCGGCAGTCGTCCTGCTGACCTGGGTGTTCTCGCTGTTCCCGCTGGTGCAGTTTGCGCCGATCGGCTGGCTCGGCGGCTTTATCGCCGGCCTTAAGATGAGCTTTGGCGAGTCCGTCGGTCCGTGGCGCAAGCACGACGAGGTCTTTAACGTAAACAAGGCACACCGCGCCGCTGCCGATGCGGGCGACGCCGAGGAGCGTCGCCGTGCGCGTCACAATGGCGCGGCCGACCGACAGCTCATCTCGGTCACCGATGACAGCAAGGGTGCTGGCAAGCACGCTAAGAAATAGTAAGAAGAGGTAACTATGGCAGAAAACAAGGAAGAACAGCTCACCGATGAGGAGCTGGCACAGCTTCAGCTGGCAGAGGAGAACGAGAACGCCGTCGACCGTCTGGTCAAGGAGCTCGGCTGCCCCACGCGCCGCATCCGTCAGTTTGCCGCCCGCGTGCTGCACCTGCTTGCCGAGCGCGATCCGCAGCGCGTCGTGCCCTGCGTGCCCGCGCTGATCGAGGCACTCGACCGCCCCGAGGCTCAGACCCGCTGGGAGGCCCTCGATGCCCTGGCGGCGCTTGCCACCACCTGCCCCGAGCAGCTGGGCGATGCCTTTGAGGGCGCCGAGACCGCGCTGTTCGACGAGATTTCCTCCACGCTGCGCTATGCCGCCTTCCGCCTGCTGTGCGTGTGGGGCGCCACGAGCGTCGAGCGTTCGCGCGAGGCTTGGCCCATCCTGGACGAGGCCATCCAGTGCTACCACGGCGACCCCGAGTATCGCGACATGCTCGGTTGCCTGTACGAGTTTGGCCAGGGCGAGATCGACGCCGAGGTCGCCGAGAAGCTTGCGCTGCGCCTTAAGTTCGATGCCGAGAACGGCAAGGGCAGCTATCTCAAGGCCCGTTCGAGCGAGATTTGCGAAATGCTTGTTAAACGTTTTGGCCTGGATCTCTCCAAAAAGAAGAAGCGTGCTAGCGTTAAAAAATCTGAGGCCGCCGAAGACGAGGAGTAACAGATTATGGCGCACGATGTAGTCCTGATTCCTGGTGACGGTATCGGTCCCGAGATTACGCAGGCTATGCGCCGCGTGGTCGAGGCCACTGGTGTCCAGATCAACTGGAACGTCCAGGAGGCCGGTGCCGGCGTCATGGACGAGTTTGGCACGCCGCTGCCCCAGCACGTGCTCGATGCGGTCGCCGAGACCAAGGTTGCCATCAAGGGCCCCATCACCACGCCGGTCGGCACGGGTTTCCGCAGCGTCAACGTGGCTCTGCGCAAGCATTTTGACCTGTACGCCTGCGTGCGCCCTTGCCTGTCGCAGCCGGGCGACGGCTCTCGTTTCCGCGATGTCGACCTGGTTATCGTGCGCGAGAACACCGAGGACCTCTACGCCGGCATCGAGTTCGATGAGGGCGCTGCCGAGGTCGAGGAGCTCTCGCAGCTCGTCGAGCGCTCGGGCCAGAAGACTTTCGCCGCCGATTCCGCCATTTCAATTAAGCCGATTTCCATCGCCAAGAGCCGCCGCATTGTGGAGTATGCCTTTGAGTATGCCCGCCGCTGCGGCCGCAAAAAGGTGACGGCCGTCCACAAGGCCAACATCATGAAGGCGACCGACGGCCTGTTCCTGCGCGCGGCGCGCGAGGTGGCCGCCAACTATCCCGATATCGAGTTCAACGACAAGATCGTCGACGCCACCTGCATGGGCCTGGTCCAGAACCCCAACGACTTCGATGTCCTGGTGCTGCCCAACCTGTACGGCGACATCGTGAGCGACCTGTGCGCCGGCCTGGTGGGCGGCTTGGGTATGGCCCCCGGCTCCAATATCGGTGCCGACTGCGCCATCTTTGAGGCCACGCATGGCTCCGCACCCGATATCGCGGACAAGGATATCGCCAACCCCACGGCCGAGATCCTCTCTGCTGCGATGGTGCTCGATCACCTGGGCGAGAACGACGCTGCCAATCGCATTCGCGCCGCCGTCTCTGCCACGCTCGACGAGGGCGAGCAGGTTACCGGTGACGTGCGTCGTGCCCAGACCGGCTCCGTTGAGGGCGCTGTGGGCACGCAGGCCTTTGCCGATGCCGTTATCGCGCACCTGGTCTAAGGTATGCACGCTGCAAACGCCCAAATAGTACTTAAGTGTTTGCGTATAACCTAAGAATCAATACGCCCGGCGCTCTGCCGGGCGTATTCTATTGGGGACTATGTTTCCTAACAAGGAGTAACTGATATGGGTCTGATTCAAAAGAAGGACGAGAAGGACGAGATCGACGGCATCCAGATCATCGAGCGCGGCGAAGGCCCCGACGGTGATGAGGACGAGAAGATCGACCTGGTCGCCGGCACGTCTGCCGAACATATTGCCGCCGGTACGACCGCCGAGGAGGAAGACGCTCGCCTGGAGGCAAAGATCGCCGCGGACGCCGCCGACGAGAACCTCATGCCCCAGGAGCAGGATGAGGACGAAGCTGACGCCGATGCGGACGACCACGCTTGTAAGCACAAGAAGACGATGATTGTCGCCTTTGTGGTCGCCATCGTGATTGCTGCCGTGGTCGGCTTCTTTATCGGCAACGGTGGTTTTGGCGGCAAGGGCGTCGGCTCGGCGACCCTGACCGAGGACCAGCTCGATTCGACCGTGGCAAGCTACAGCTACAACGGCAAGAAGAGCGACATCACCGCGCGTGAGGCCATCGAGAGCCAGTACAGCCTCGACACCGTCAAGGACGACGACGGCAACTACACCGCTCCGTCTGCCGACGTTATCCTGTCCTACGTGCGCAACCAGATTCTGCTGGACGCTGCCGAGGACGAGGGCATTACCGTCTCTTCCAAGGAAATGAAGCAGTACGCCGAGGATTCCATCGGCACCTCCGACTACAAGACCATGGCCAAGCAGTACGGTGTGTCCAAGGACCAGGCCAAGCAGATCGTCCGTCAGTCCGCAACGCTGCAGAAGCTCTATAAGAAGAAGGTCGGCGACGGCTCCGCAAGCATGCCGACCGCCCCGACCGAGCCTGCTGACGGCAACGAGGAGACCGCGAGCAAGGACTACGCCGACTACATCATCAACCTTGCCGGCGATGAGTGGGATAGCTCAAAGGGCACCTGGAAGGACGCCGATAGCACCTACGCCAAGGCCTTTGCCGATGATGCCTTTACGGCCGATAGCGCTACCTATAAGCAGGCCATGACCGCCTACTATACTGCTTATCAGCAGTATTCCTCGCAGGCTTCGAGCGCCAGCTCCAAGTGGACCGAGTATGCTAACGGCCTCTACGCCAAGGCCAACATCAGCATCTACGGCCTGTTTGCGTAAGGTTTGCCTGAGCCGCCGAGCGCGTAGCTGAAATATCTGAATAGCCCGCTAGAACGGATGTTGTTCTAGCGGGCTATTTGCGTTTAGGCGCTGGTGGCTAAATTATGCCTATGAATCTTTAAGTCCAAAAAGATTATCGGCTTCATCGTCAGGCATATATTCCAGCACATCGCCCGGTTGGCAGTCGAGTGCCCGGCATATCGCGTCAAGAGTTGAAAAGCGCACGGCAGAAACCTTGCCCGTCTTGATGCGCGACATATTGACCTGGGAGATGCCCACGCGTTCCGCAAGCTCTTTGGATGAGATCTTGCGTTCGGCAAGCATGCGGTCGAGCCGCAGAATAATCATGGATTCCCCCTAGAGCAACTCGTCATCTTGTTTTTGCAGGATATACCCGTAGCGGAAGATGCTGGCAATCAGGCTAAAAATCAGGCCCGCAAAGAGCATGGAGAGGTCGAGATGCTGGCCGCCAAGCGCATCCGTAAAGCTACCGCCAAATCCTGAGAGTATCAGCCCTGTGACTATGGCACCAAAAAGTTTCACGGCGGCGCCGCCGATAAGGAACAAATGTCCTATTTGACGTAGTATGCGGATGCATTCGAGGTCAAAGGGCCTGCCCGCCTTTTCAATGGCGGAGAAAAACCTGTATGCGCTTAGCGCGATGGCAAGCGCGAGGCATGCCATCATGCCGCTCCCTATGGCAGTATGACCGTCGTGCGCGACAAGCATAAGAGGGGTCTGTTCGTTGGCGCCGACGAGAGCGAGAATTGGCCCTTCGCCAGCCGTAAGATCTACGGATTGGAGACAGAACCCTTGGGAGAGGCTAGGCAATATGAATAGAAGTTCGATTGCAATGACTGCGAGGAGTGCCAGAGCGAGCGCCACGATGGTGCAGATTGTGCCCCATTTGCAGTAGCGAGTGAACTTCCTCAGTTTGGCTATTGCCTGTTCACGGTCGATGGCTTCATTCGATTTGGATACGTTCCAGCGGATCATAGCTCCTCCAACCAATGTCTTGGATGATACTTGTATCTTATATCATACTTAATGATAAACGATAAACAATTACAGAATAGAGTAAGTAATGTTTGTGAGACGAATAGCGAGAGCTATGGCTCATTTTGGATGTTGGAGTTTGGCGCGCGCGGGGATGAGGACAAATGCCAAAACTTCCCGTGATCGCACAAGTGCTTCATCGGGTTTCCCCGATTCATATGGGAAAACAACTGCAAACGATTACAAGTAACCGGTGAACGGTCGAAAACTACCGTTCACCGATAATCTCAAAACTGGGTTCTAACTGGTATTAAGCCAAAAAGACCAATTCACAAATCTTCACAATGACCTGCAATTTTTCTTTGCGCTATTTTTAGCCGCCCTGCGTTGTTTAGGCACAGGAAAAGTCCCGAACTTTTGCCAAAGCATTTCGAAACGATTTCAAAACCGCAGGTAGAAGTGTTAACGAGCGGTAAACGGTCGTTTTTTCACCGTGAGCGGTGCAAAAACGTTTTACTGTTTGAATCAACGAAAGCAACCACTTCTGTGGTGATATAGTGGCAACAACACGTCACGTGGTTACTACCAGTTTAGAAACCACTGGTCTTCAAAGAACGCTTTCTAAGAAGCTTTAAGGGCGAGCGACCGCTGGCTTCCGAAAAACATCGGACTCAGATCGTACACACCTTCGGAAGGGAAATTTGAATGGTTGGCTTTATTCTTACCGGTCATGGACAGTTCGCACCCGGTCTCGCAAGCGCTATCGCTATGGTTGCCGGTGACCAGCCCGCTTTTACCGTCGTTCCTTTTGAGGGCGACCAGGCCGCATCCTACGGTGAGGATCTCCGCGCCGCTATTACCGCCATGCGCGAGGAGTGCGATGGCGTGCTCGTCTTTACCGACCTGCTTGGCGGCACCCCGTTCAACCAGTCGATGATGATTGCCCAGGATGTCGACAACGTCGAGGTTCTGACTGGCACCAACCTTCCCATGGTTATTGAGCTTCTGTTCCTCCGCGGCAATGCCACGCTCGCTGAGCTTGGCGAGCAGGCAGTGACCGTTGGCCAGACGGGCATCACCGCCCAGACGGTCGCTTCTGTTGCCGGCTCCGAGGAAGAGGATATCTTCGGCGACGAGGACGGCATCTAATGGCCGATTTCGGAGCCAGCGTCTTGAGCTCCTCGGTCGCCCTTTTAGGCCTGCTTGTCATCATGGGCTTGATTTACACCATCTGGTCGCAAATCAACATGAAGAAGAAGCAGAAGTACTTCAAGGAGCTGCACACCGAGCTCAAGCCGGGTCAGGAGGTTCTTTTCGCCGGCGGTATCTACGGAACCGTAAAAGGCATCGAAGGCGAAAAGGTCCAGATCAAAGTCCGATCCGGAGCCGTCGTAGACGTTTCGCGTTACGCGATTCAGGAGATCAAGTAACTGTCGTCAGCAAATAACGAAAGGAAGCTGATCAACATGGCAGAACCCAACATTCTTCTTACCCGCATCGATAACCGACTGGTTCATGGTCAGGTCGCTACCCAGTGGAACTCCACTCTGGGCTCCAACCTCATCCTCGTCGCCAACGACGACGTGGCGACCAACACCATGCGCCAGAACCTCATGAAGATGGCCGCTCCCGCCGGCGTCGCTACGCGTTTCTTCTCCCTGCAGAAGACCATCGACGTCATCGGCAAGGCGAGCCCGCGCCAGAAGATCTTCATCGTGGCCGAAACACCGGAAGACGTGCTTACGCTCGTCAAGGGCGGTGTGCCTATTAAGAAGGTAAACATCGGCAACATGCACATGTCGGAAGGAAAGCGCCAAGTCGCCACCTCCGTCGCAGTTAACGACGAGGATGTCGCTGCGTTTAAAGAGCTGCAGGAATTGGGGGTGGAGTTGGAGATCAGGCGCGTTCCGAGCACGCCTGTTGAGGACACGAGCAAGCTCTTCTCGTAATCCTCATGATCAACGTTGTCAGGAATGAAAACCTGACATTCTGTACGTGAAATCCAAAGTGCGTACATACATTTTGAAAGGAGGAGCAAGATGGAATACTCGATCATCCAGGTCGCTCTGGTCTTCATCGTCACGTTCGTCGCGGCAATCGACCAGTTCAACTTCCTCGAGTCTCTCTATCAGCCCATCGTCACCGGCGCCGTCATCGGTCTTATCCTTGGCGACCTCAACACCGGTCTTCTCGTGGGTGGTACTTATCAGCTCATGACGATCGGCAACATGCCGATCGGAGGCGCTCAGCCGCCTAACGCCGTCATCGGCGGCATCATGGCAGCCATTCTCGCTATCGCTACGGGCCTCGAGCCCAACGCGGCAGTCGGCCTTGCCATTCCGTTCGCTCTGCTTGGTCAGCTCGGCGTTACCCTGGTCTTCACGCTTATGTCGCCGCTCATGTCCTCCGCGGACAACATGGCTCACAACGCTGACACCAAGGGTATCGAGCGTCTGAACTACTTCGCCATGGCTCTGCTCGGCCTGATCTTCGCTGTCGTCGTCACCCTGTTCTTCATCGCTGGCGCTACCATCGGTCAGACCATCGCTTCCGCCATCCCGACTTGGCTGCAGACCGGTCTCTCCGCTGCAGGCGGCATGATGCGCTTCGTCGGCTTCGCCGTCCTGCTCAAGGTTATGATGAACCGCGATATGTGGGGCTTCTTCCTCATGGGCTTTGGCCTCGCGCTCATCACCGTTGCCAACGATTCGCTGGCAACCCCTGCTCTGCTCATCCTCGCTCTCATCGGCTTCGGCATCGCTTTCTGGGACTTCCAGCAGCAGACCGAGCTGAAGGGTGCAGCTGTTTCTGACGGAGGTGACTTCGAAGATGGCATCTAATGAGTATGTGATCCCGGAGCACTACGAGGATCTCACTCCTGCTCCGCAGCTCGACCAGAAGACCCTCAACAAGATGGCTTGGCGCTCCTGCTTCCTGCAGGCATCGTTCAACTACGAGCGCATGCAGGCCGCTGGCTGGCTTTACTCCATCATCCCCGGTCTGGAGAAGATCCACACCAACAAGAACGACCTCGCGGCTTCCATGAGCCATAACCTGGAGTTCTTCAACACCCACCCGTTCCTCGTCACCTTTGTTATGGGCATCGTGCTTTCGCTCGAGCAGAACAAGGTTGACATCCCCACGATCCGCGCCGTCCGCGTCGCCGCAATGGGCCCGCTCGGTGGTATCGGTGACGCCCTGTTCTGGCTGACGCTCGTGCCTATCACGGCCGGCATCACCTCCAACATGGCCATCAACGGCAACGCCGCTGCGCCGATCATCTTCCTGGTGATCTTCAACGCCGTCCAGTTCGCTCTGCGCTTCTGGCTCATGAACTGGTCCTACAAGCTTGGCACCAGCGCTATTGACGCTCTGACCGCCAACATGCAGGCCTTCACGCGTGCCGCTTCCATCATGGGCGTCTTCGTCGTCGGTTGCCTGGTCGTCACCATGGGTGGCACCCAGATCAACCTCCAGATCCCCAACGGCACCACCCGTGGCCTCTCCGCTACTACCGTGATCGTCTCCGAGAAGGAGGCCGAGAACTTCACCGGTATGGAGGGCATCGATACCGAGACCGCTGAGGCCGGTACCATCGCCATGACTAATGAGGACGGCGACGCCCTCACCGCCACCGATGCCGACGGCAACCCTGTCGAGTGCGGCGTCACCGATCTGGGCAACGGCATGGAGTCCGTTACCTACGGCACCGTTACCGAGGATCCGGTCAACTTCTCTGTTGCCGACACCCTCAACACCATCGTCCCGAAGCTCGTCCCGCTTATGCTTACGCTGCTGCTTTACTACATGTTCGCTAAGCACAGCTGGACCCCGACCAAGGGCATTCTCCTGCTCTTCGTCCTTGGCATCCTGGGCGCTGGCCCGCTTGGTCTCTGGCCGAGCATCTGGTAAGGCTCTAGCTTGAGGGGTGTGTCCCTACGCGGCTCACACCCCGACCCCTTAAGCCATGTGTATGTTAAAAGCCGCGTGCTCGAAAGAGCGCGCGGCTTTTGTTTTCTTGATGATTCGGGTGTGGCAGACAGATAATGCTAAACACCCTAGGTAGTTAGCCGAATTCGAGCAAAAGGGAGGATAGGATGGCGATCGGAGCGCGTAAGCAACCGCTGTACGATCAGCTGGTCGATATTCTGACCGAAAAGATCGACCATGAATATCGCGCCGGTGACATGATTCCTTCCGAGCGCGATCTTTCGGAGCGCTATGGTCTCTCGCGCACTACGGTACGCCTGGCTCTGCAGGAACTAGAGCGTTTAGGACTGGTGGTTCGGCAGCACGGTCGCGGTACCTTTGTGACCGACCGTTCGGCAAAGGCAACCAATCTTATGCAGTCCTACAGCTTTACCGAGCAGATGCGCGCGATGGGTCGCGACCCCGAGACCACGATTCTCGAGTTTTGCGAGATGGAGGCCGATAAGAATCTGGCCGAGCATATGGGATTGCGTATCGGTGATCGCATTTTTAAGCTTAAGCGCCTTCGTTCTGCCGACAATATGCCCATGATGGTCGAACGCAGCTATCTACCAGTTCGTCAATTTCTGTCCCTAAAGCGACCGCTGCTGGAGCGTAAGCCGCTTTACGATGTGATTGAGCAAGACTTTCAGCAAAAGATACGCGTGGCCGAAGAGGAGTTCTATGCGAGCATAGCCCGTCCCACCGACGCCCACCTTTTGGGAATTGTCGAGGGCTCGCCTGTGCTCGATTTGGTCAGGACTACGTATAACGAGTCAAACGAGGTTGTGGAGTATACACTCTCGGTTGCTCGTGCCGATCAGTTTAAATACAAGGTTTACCACCAGCGTGGCGACTAGTGTTCGCATCGTATCCATATGATGATTCTTTGCATTTAACTGGTTACTACCAGATAACCAACTGAAGTGTATAATTGCACGTCAGAGGATTACTTCTAGAGAGAGGTATTAGAAATGTTCGAGAAGAGTGTCGAGGAGCTCACCGAGCTCGGCGCCCAGATCACCACGGCCGAGATTGCTCAGCAGCCCGAGCTTTGGCGTGATACGCTCAACATCTATCGCGAGAACAAGGAGGCCATCGAGGCCTTTCTGGCCGAGGCTCGCGCTATGGGCGAGGGCCGTCTGTCCGTTGTCTTCACCGGTGCCGGTACGTCCGACTACGCTGGCGATACCTGTGCCCCGTACCTGCGTCACGCTGGCAACACTGATCTCTACGACTTTAAGCCCATCGCCACGACCGACATCGTGAGCGCCCCGCGTGACTTCCTGCGCGCCGAGGATCCCACGCTCGTGGTTTCCTTTGCCCGCTCTGGCAACAGCCCCGAGAGCCTTGCCGCCGTTGCCGTTGCCAAGGAGCTCGTCCACAACGTCAAGTTCCTCAACATCACCTGCGCTCCCGAGGGCAAGCTCGCCGTCGAGTCTGCCGATGATCCCAACGCGCTGACGCTGCTCATTCCGCGCGCCAACGACAAGGGCTTCGCCATGACCGGTTCTTATTCCTGCATGACCCTGCTCTCCACCCTTATTTTCGACACTGCCTCTGACGAGCAGAAGGCCGAGTGGGTCGAGACAATTGCCAAGATGGGCGAGGAGGTCATCTCCCGTGAGCCCGAGATCGCCGATTACCTGGCTGGCGACTTCAACCGCGTGACCTACTTGGGTTCTGGCTCCTTCGGTGGCCTTGCCCAGGAGAGCCAGCTCAAGATCCTTGAGCTCGCTCACGGTCTGGTCGCTACTTCCTACGACACCTCCATGGGCTATCGTCACGGACCTAAGTCCTTCGTCGACGATAAGACGCTCGTCTTCGTGTTCGTCAATAACGACGCCTACACCCGTCAGTACGACATCGACATCCTCAACGAGATCGGTGGCGACGAGATCGCTCAGCACACCATCGCCGTTCAGCAGGAAGGTGCCACCGTCTATGAGGGTGAGTCCTTCACCTTTAAGGGCTACGAGGCACTTCCCGAGGGCTACCTTGCTCTGCCGTTCGTGATGTTTGCCCAGGCTATCAGCCTGCTCAACTCCGTGCGCGTGGGCAACACGCCCGATACGCCGAGCCCCACCGGCACGGTCAACCGCGTGGTTAAGGGCGTGACGATTCACCCCTTCACCGCTTAATCGCGTCCCCCCTGTAAGGGCGCCCGTCCGCTCATAACGGCGGGCGGGCGCTTTTTGTTTTTACATGGACCGGGTATAAGTATCACCACGGTCAACTGCTTCAAGAAGCAAGGAGTGCATATGAGCACATACGCAATTAAGGCTGACAAGTTCTTCTTGCCGGCAGGCCCGCAACTGGGCGGCTATCTTGTGGTCGAGGATGGCGTCTTTGGCGCCTGGCAGGCCGACGAGCCCTCTTGCGAGATTAAGGACTACACGGGATCGTGGATCGCACCGGGTATGGTCGATACTCACATCCATGGCTTCTACAACCACTCAACTACCGATAACGATCCCGAGGGCATCGATATCAGCTCGACCGAGCTCGCCCGTCGCGGTACCACCAGCTGGCTGCCCACGACGTTCACCGATGGCATCGAGCAGATCAAGGACGCCTGCGCTGCCATCGCTCAGGCGGACGAGGGTCGCGGCCCCGACTTCTGCGGTGCCCGCATTCAGGGCATCTACCTGGAGGGCCCCTTCTTTACCATGAAGCACGTGGGCGCGCAGAACCCCGCTTATCTTATCGATCCCTCCGAGGAGGTCTTCGATCAGTGGCAGGAGGCTGCGGGCGGTCGCATCGTCAAGAGCGCCATGGCGGCCGAGCGCGACGGTGCCGCTGCTTATGCGGCTGCTCTGAATGCCAAGGGTGTGGTGACCAGCATCGGTCACTCCGACGCCACCTACGATGAGTGCATCGCCGCCATCAACGCCGGTGCCAGCTGCTTTACGCATACCTATAACGGTCAGCGCGGGCTGCATCACCGTGAGCCCGGTGTCGTGGGCGCTGCCATGTCCACGCCCGAGACCTACGCCGAGATCATCTGTGACGGCAAGCACGTTAACCCTGCCGCCATCAAGGCGCTGCTGCAGGCAAAGGGCTGGCAACACACGGTGCTCATCACTGACTGCCTGGGCTGCGGCGGCATGCCCGAGGGCAGCTACACCAGTGGTGGCATGGACGTCATCATGAAGGACAACCTGTGCTGGCTCGCCGACGGCAAGAGCATTGCCGGCTCGGTGCTCACGCTTGCCCAGGGCGTCAAGAACATCGTTGACTGGGGCATCGCCAGCGCCGATATCGCCATTCGCATGGCAACCGAGGTGCCGGCACGCTCCGCGCACATCGAGGATAAGTGCGGCAGCATCATGCCGGGTCGCGACGCCGACTTTGTCGTGTTCGACCATGAGCTTACCCTCGTCGAGACGTATGTTGGCGGCCAGAGCGTCGGCAACGCCTTTACCGAGTAACGATAGAAAAAGACGGCGGGCCCGAATCTGCTCGGACCCGCCGTATGGGTTAAACGCTCAAAAGCACCTTCACAGTTACAGCTTGTTAGCGATCTTCTTTGCCGTGCGCTTAACGCCGGCCACCAGGCCTCCTGCAGGATGCTCCTTCTCGTATGCTAGACGCTTCTCACGTTTGGCGTACTCTTCGACGATGATATCGCCGTACTCATCTTCGATCTTGTCGAAGAAGTCGACGGCGCCCTTAATTTCCTCAGCGGTCGGGTGTCCCTTTTGGACACCGCCGGCGAGTTTGAACGGCCCCCACGTATCAAAGCCGGGGCAGCCGTAGACGCCCATAAAGATGGCCTGCCTCATGCGGCAGATGCCATCGATATCCTTGCCGTACCACTTGTTTTTGCCACCGTAGGTCATAAGGCCAAACACCTTGTCCTGCGGCTGCAGCACGTTAGTGAGCACACGTGCCATGTCCTTGTCGATCTCGGAGTAATAGATGCCCGTGGCGACGCCGATTAGATGATATTCGTGCAGGTTGGGGTACTCGTTTTTGCCGAGTGACTTCACGTCGAGGGTATCGATCTCGGGGTGCGCCTCGACGATGGCGTCCACGAGCTTTTTCGTATTGCCGTGATGGCGCGAGGCGTAGAGGATGATGGTTCGCATAAGAAGGCCTTTCAGCTGTAATTGCATCAATGTCTGTATGGTACCCCGTTACATGGCTGGGATACCGGACGCATCGATGAACGTGCGGGCTTGTCCTTTGGTCAGGGCCGAGACGGGTACTTGCGAGCAAAAAGCAGTTGTTCGAAAGGATGGGCAATGGAATACGCTCTCTCCAACGATTCGATTTCTATTAAGGTGTCCACGGCTGGTGGTTCGTTTACCTCGATCGAGGCCGGAGGTCGCGAGTATCTGTGGCAGGGCGATCCCGCCGTGTGGTCCGGCCAGGCACCGATTTGCTTCCCGATTTGCGGAGGCTTGCGCGATAACAACGCCATGACGTTTGCCGGGCATCATGTAAAGCTCGCTCGCCATGGGTTTGCGCGCAAACAGGAGTGGAAGCTGCTGAGCCAGAGCGAGAACGAGCTGGCGATGTGCCTGGCTTCGGAGGATAACGCCGCGCTGCTGAGCGATTATCCGTATCCGTTTAAGCTTGTCGCCCGCTATACGCTCGAGGACGCTGCCGTGCGCGTTTCCTATGAGGTCACCAACGAGGGCACCGAGGACATGCCGTTCTTTATTGGCGGTCATCCCGGCTTTAGGTGTCCGCTCGATGAGGGCGAGGCCTATACGGACTACGAGTTGCGCTTTGAGAAGGACGAGGCTGCGGAGCTCTGCACCGCCGTCCCCTCGACTGGCTTGATTGACGTGACCAATCGCTCCAAGAACCCCATGGTGGGAAAGACGCTGCCTCTGTCACATGAGCTCTTCGATTTTGCGGAGACCATCTTTGACGTGCTCGAGAGCCGTCAGGTCACGCTTTCCAAAAAGGGCGAGGACAAGGGCGTCCGCCTGAGCTTTGAGGACTTCCCATATCTCATTGTGTGGAGCAAGCCCGAGGGCGATTTTGTGGCGGTTGAGCCCTGGGGCGGCCTTTCGACCTGCTCCGATGAGGACGACGTGCTTGAGCATAAGCGCGGCTGCCTTGTCGCCAAGCCCAAGGAGACCGTCGTTCGCTCGTTCACGATTGAGATTCTGTAATTCCGTTTTGTCGACTCGTATCGCGAGGCATAAGGAGCCTGCGAGATAAGGAGCTAAAAATGATCCTCACCGTTACGATGAACCCGTCTGTCGATACGCGCTATCAGCTCGATGAGCTCATTATCGACGACGTCAACCGTGTGACGCCCGAAAAGACCGCCGGCGGCAAGGGCCTCAACGTGGCCCGTGTACTGGGTCAGCTGGGCGACGACGTTGTGGCAACCGGTCTGCTCGGCGGCCACATGGGCGCCTACATGGCCGAGCTCATGGACGCCAACGGTATTAACAACGACTTTGTGCCCATCAAGGGCGAGACCCGTATTTGCCTCAACATCCTCCACGCCGGCAACCAGACCGAGCTGCTCGAGAGCGGCCCGACAATTGCCCCCGAGGAGCTCGATGCCTTTACCGCCAAGTTTACCGAGCTTGCGGGCAAGGCCGACGTCGTCACTATTTCGGGGTCGCTGCCCCGCGGTGTCGAGGCAGACTACTATGCCAAGATCACGGGCATTGCCGAGAACGCCGGCGCCAAGGTGCTGCTCGATACCTCGGGTGCTTCGCTCGAGGCCGCCCTTAAGTCCGAAATTAAGCCCGAGCTGGTCAAGCCTAACTTGACCGAGATCAACGGCCTTCTGGGCACGAGCTTTACCACCGACGATGTGGACGAGCTCCGCGCCGCGCTTGCCTCTGATGCCCGCTTCTCCGATATCCCCTGGGTCGTCGTGTCCATGGGCGCTGCCGGCTCCGTTGGCTTCCACAATGGCCGTGCGTTCCGCGCAAAGACGCCCGATATCCCTGCCGTTAACGCCACGGGCTCTGGTGACTCCACTATCGCAGGCTTCGCACATGCCATCGCTGCTGGCGCAGACGACGAGACGGTGCTGCGTACCGCCAACACCTGCGGCAAGCTCAACGCCATGGATCCCATGACTGGCCACTTGGTTATGGATCGTTGGGACGAGGTCTACAACGGCGTTGTCGTGACCGAGCTGTAAGGGCTTGGGCGTCGGCCCCGGCATCGATTGCTAGCTCATGTCGACGACAAGTGCGATAGCATTATGTCGGGGCGCGACGCCGACGTTGTCGTGTTCAATCCCGACCTTACCCTGGTCGAGACGTATGTGGGTGGCAACAGCGTCGGTAACGCGTTTGCCGAGTAGCCGCCAAAGAAGCGATCCGAGAGGGGATTTAGATGATTTACGGTGCATTGGGCGATATCGAGGAGTACCGCGGAATGCTCAAGGGCCTCGACGTGTTGATCGACTGGCTCGAGGAGAACGACCCGGCGCAGCTCGAGGTCGGCAGCCATCCGATTCTGGGCGACAAGGTCTTTGCGAACGTCATGGCTCCCACGACGCGTCCCGAGGCAGAGGCTCACTACGAGACGCATCAGCGCTATCACGACCTGCAGATCGATGTCGAGGGTCGCGAGGCCTTTAAGGTTGCCACGGGCAGCCTGACGCTGGTCCAGGAGTTTGACGAGAAGGACGACTACGATCTGGTCGATTCCGACGCTTCGATTGCCGGCGATCTTGCTGACGATAAGTTTGCGCTGTTCGTTGCCGGCGAGCCTCACATGCCCACGCTCGAGTTCCCGGGCGATGGCGCGCAGCCGGTCAAGAAGATCTGCTTTAAGCTGCTTGCAGACGCTTACTGGGAGGAGTAGCGCACTGCTCGTGAGCTAGCGTGATTCCCCTTGGGGGGCGCGTTTAAGCCCCGCTGATCGCGGTTCCTTTGGGGATTGCGGTTAGCGGGGCTTGTTGTTGAGTGGGGGAGTTATAGGCGGCGTTGTGCTTGGATTGGCGGATGTTCACCAGAAATCGGCAACAAAAAAGCCGCCCGAAGGCGGCTATCTTGTGCAATGGAGCCAGCGACCGGGCTCGAACCGGTGACCCCCGCTTTACGAGAGCGGTGCTCTACCAACTGAGCTACGCTGGCGGCCATGTGGTGACGCAGCTGATGCGTCAACGGCTGTCTATGATACGGGACATCGCACATCCGCGCAAGGGTTCTGGCGGCTTTTCTCACTTTAAATGCACTAATATTGAAGGCGTGATGTCCCGCTCGTATGGGTCTCAAACAGAATGGGGCAGCCATGGCTCAACCCAAGATTCTTCTCACGCGTATCGATGACCGTTTCATTTACGGGCAAGACGTTGAACTGTGGAACGAAGCCGTGGGTTCCAACCTTGTTTTAATCGTCAACGATGAGATTGCGGCTGATTCGCGCCAATGGGCACCCATGAGGGTGGCGGCGTCAGAAGGCGTTTGGACGCGGTTTTTCTCGGTGCAAAGGACCATCGACATCATTCATACCGCAACGCCGCGCCAGATGATTCTGATCATGGTGGCGTCGCCCGCGGATGCGCTCGCGCTGGTTAAGGGCGGTGTGCCAATCACCAAGATTAGCATTGGCCATATGCAGGCAGGGGAGGGCAAGTACCCCATAACGCTCGCAGTCGCCGTAGACGGCGCAGATATCACCTCCCTCAAAGAGCTGCAGGCGCTCGGCATAGAGCTAGAAATCCGCTATCTCCCCAGCTCCAATCCCGACCCCATCCAACTAGTCATTTAAGAACGTCCCCAATGACTAGGTAGAAAAACGCCCGTCGGCGGTGGTGCCGGCGGGCGTTGCTGTGCAATATGTTGCATTGTGGGCTTAGTGCCTCATAAAGTGGTATTCGATCACATTGCTGTAGGGGTGACCCGGGCCCACAATGCCCTGCGGGAACAGCGGCTGGTGCGGCGTGTCGGGGTACATCTCTGCCTCGAGGGCAAAGCCGGCGCCCCAGCCATAGTTGGCATCGTCCTTGGCGTGCTCGTCGCCCAGCCAGTTGCCGGTGTAGAGCTGCACGCCCGGTGCGGTGGTGTAGTAGTCCAGCTCGCGGCCGGTCCACATCTCCTCGACGTGCATCGCGCGGCGCAGATTACGGCCGTACTGATAGCCATCGATACACAGACAGTGATCGTAGCCACGGGCCTGCTTAATCTGCGGGTCGTCGGCCTCCATGCCGGGAGCGACAGGGCGCAGCTCGCGAAAGTCAAACGGCGTGCCCTCGACCGGAGCAATCTCGCCGGTGGGGATATTCTGCTCGTTAATGGGCAGGTAGTGGGCAGCGTTAGCGACAAAGAAGTGCTCGCAGTCCATGCCGGCGTTATGACCGGCAAGGTTAAAGTACGTGTGGTTGGTCATGGACACGTACGTGGCGCGGTCGCTCTCGCAGCCATATTCGATGCGAAAGACGCCGGTGCGCGTCACGGTAAACACGGCCGTAAAGGTGCGGTTGCCGGGGAGACCCAGCTCGCCATCCTCAAGCGAGGTGGTCATGCGAACGGCGTTGTGAGTCTCGTCGAGTTCAACGTCCCACACGCGTTTATGCAGGCCGTGCTCAAGGTCGCTGTGCAGGTTGTTGGCGCCTTCGTTGGCCGGCATATGCCAGTCCGTGCCAGCGATAGTGATCGTGGCACCTGCAGTGCGGTTGGCCACGGGGCCGATGGTCGCGCCAAAGCAGGCGGGGTTGTCAAAGTAATCCTCGAGCTTATCGAAGCCCAGCACCACATCGCGCACGTTGCCGGGAATGTCGGGCACGTCGATGCCCAACACGGTAGCGCCATAGTCCATAATGCGAACGCAGATCTCGGGCCCGTTGAGGGTGTAACGATGAACGGGGGTACCGCAAGGCGCGGTGCCGAAAAGCTCGGAAGTGATCATTTGGTTCCTAACATCGAGGTATTCCGACAAACTGTAGCGCGAACACGCGAGATTATCACTACACCCCACTAAAGCAGGGGGTATTTTTCTCAAAAAAGTGATGATTGGAGCTGTGCGGGCGTTCATTTCTGACGCGCGCGAGTCTGATACAATTTGTTCGTTATTGTTTGAATTGACGTGAGCGTGGAACAGCGAGGACTCATCGTGATTAAAGCGGAGCGACAGGATAAGGTTCGGCAGCTGCTCGAGGAACAGGGAACGGTCTCGGTCAAGGAGATTTCGGATGCGTTAGGTGTCTCGGATATGACGATCCGCCGTGACCTTGAGGAGCTTGCGAGCCTGGGCGAGATCGAGCGCGTGCACGGCGGAGCCCGCAGTGCGCAGGGCCGTCCACACGCTATGCTGCGCCATGAGTATTCGCACAGCGAAAAGCGCACGAAGCATGCCGAGGAAAAGTTGCAGATTGCGCGCCGTTCTGTGGAGCTTATCGAGGAAGGCTCGACCATCTTTTTGGGCACGGGCACCACGGTTGAGCAGATGGCCTCGATGCTGCCGGCGTTTCGCCTGCGCATTGTGACCAATTCGCTTTCGGTGTTTAACCTGCTCGAGGCGCGCGAAGACTGCGACCTGTGCCTGGTGGGCGGCATGTACCGTCGCCGCACCGCCGCTTTTGTGGGACCAACGGCCGAGGATACCCTGCGTGCGCTGGGCATCGACGCGGCGTTTATCGGTGCCAACGGCATTCTGGACGGCGACGTGTCTACATCCAATATGGAAGAGGGCCGCATCCAGCAGCTCGCCTTTAGCAAGGCCGACTCGCGCTATCTGATCGCCGACTCCAGCAAGATCGGCAAGCGCGACTTCTACACCTTCTGCCGCCTGGACAATTTGGACGCCGTGGTGTGCGAGCCGGGCATCGCCGCCGAGGATCGTGCCGCCATCGAGGAACACACGCAGGTTATTTGCTAGTTATCGCCACGGGATTGCCAACGGGTGATGCGGGAGGACTTTTACCTCCTGTCATTGTGAAAACCAGCGCGTCAGCGCTACGCGATATGACGCGCAAATAAGGACTCCACGATCGCGTCGAAAATGTTGGTGTAAGGGTGACACCCTAGCGCCCGTTTAACGAAAAACGGCCTTCGTCCTAGAATCTGAAATCACCACAACAACAGGTTCTAGGAAAGGACGAAGACCGCTATGGGAATCTTATCAGACCC